>CAXTBX010000026.1:0-47880 GCA_964242205.1 uncultured Chthoniobacterales bacterium | reverse complement strand
GCGCCCGCCTGGCCCACGAGGCCACCACCCGGCCGCTCAAGACCTGGGCCGAGTACGCCCAGGATGTGCTCGACGCCCTCCAAAGTCAGCGGTAGGCAAACGGCCAGTTCGCGTGGCCTGGCATCTGGTTCCCACGCCGCGCATTGCGTTTCGGCGGCAAACTTCTTATCTTCTTGACCATGTTCCTCCCCGCCCGACGCCGCTGGCCGCTCCCCCTGCTCGCGCTGCTGTTTTCGCTGAGCCTGCTCGGCCCGGCACCTTCTCGGCTCCGTGCCCAGGGTGACAAGCGTGTCAACGTCTTGCCCAACGCCAGCTTCGAGAACGTCTCGCGCACCGACGACAACCTCTGGGACGGCGTGGACGCCGATGGCAACCTGTCCGGCTTCCAGCACAACGCCCGCGTCGTCACCGACCGCGAGGCCTACGGCAATGTCGCCATGCCCCCCTCGGTCGCCTTCGTCGATCTCAACGGCGACGGCAAACCCGACCTCCTCACCGCCGACCCGACCGGCTACTTCCGCTTCTTTCCCAACCGCGGGACCGCCAACGCCCCGAGATTCACCAACGCCGAACTCCTTCCGCTCTACCTGTCTACCGCCTTCCACCCGCGCCAGTACGAATGGACCTGGAACAACGGCGAGGACGTGTGGCGCTTCTGCCCGCGCGTTTCCCTGGCCGACTGGCGCAAGAAGGGTTTGCTCGACCTCGTCGTGGGCAACTATTACGGCGAACTGTTTTTCCTGCCCAATCTCGGCAAACCCGGCCAACCGATCTACCGCCAGCCCGTGCCCATCGACGCCGCGCGCATCTTCACCAGCGAGAAAAACCGCTTCTGGGCAAACTTGCTTTCGCCCGTCGCCTACGATTGGAACAACGACGGTCGGCCCGACCTCATCACCGGCGAGGGCACCTACTCGGCCAACGCCGTCCATCTGCTCGAAAACGTCGTCGGCGGCGATGCGCTCCGCTTCACCGACGCGCGCCATTCCACGCTGGCCTACGGCGACGGACGCGAGCAACTCATGCCTGCCGTGGTCGATTTCGATGGCGACGGCACGCCCGACCTCCTCGTGGCCGACCGCAACGGCGAGGTCGGCGTTTATCTTAACCCCGGCCCGCCCAGGCCCGGTGCGGAACTCAAGCGTGTCTCCACCCTTTCTTTCGGCGGCACTTCCACCTTACCCGGCCTCGTGTCGCTCTGCGCCGCCGACTACAACGGCGATGGCCTCTTTGACCTCATCATCGGCCTACCCAACGGCCACGTCGCGGTGTCGCTCAACACGGGGACCAAGACGCAACCCGCCTTCGGTCCGTTGCAGGACATCAAGGGCGAAGACCGCCTGGGTCGCAACGTACGCGCCGCGCGCGACGTGGTCACTACGACGTTCCCGATGTACGGCAACGCGCTGGGTTATTTTACGGTGGTCACCGCGCAGGACGACCCCGACAGCAAGCCGACCGACGGCAACAATTGCCTCAAGGCCGGGTATTGGCCGCAGGCTGCGGGAACCACCTTCGGCGTGCCGCCGGAAGGCATTCCCGGTGCGTCGAAACACTTCACCTTCTGGTTCCCTAACCAGACGCTCGACGTGAACAAGCCGTACGGCGTGAGCCTGCGCGTCAAGAACTTTGGGATGGAACGGATGCGCTACAGTTTTATCTCCCATTACTCCGCCGCCACGGCTTCGGCCAAGATCGAGCGCGGCGAGCGCGGCGAGATGAAGAATCGCGGCGACTACGTGGACGAATGGGTGAACATCGGCCAAAATTTCAGCGCGACGGGAGACTGGAAGGAGATTACCGGCAGCCTGGTGCTAAAATACCAAAATCCGAAGCTCCAGGACCTCAAGCAGATGACGGGCAGTTTCGAGATCGAATTTTACGCTACGAATTTGTCGAGCGTGATCTATTTCGACGACGTGAAACTGCTCCGTTTGGGCAAGTGACGCGTATGGCGCGACGGCTTTAAAAAGTGCTGTTATCCGAAGCGAAGCGACGAACCGTAGACCATCGCCAGTCAGGTGGCTGGCGACCACCCCGCACCTTGGCAGAGCACGGCGGCGAAACCGCCTGATTTTTGTAGGACAACGGGCTCCGTTGCCGACGCTCCACGCGACGCTTGCTCTTTGCATCCTTTCCTCTTCCGATCGACTGGGAGGGATGCGTCACCTATCGGCAACGGGGCCGGTTGCCCTGCAACCAGACAATCAGCTGTTTCGCCACAAACGGCTGTCGTCGCGCCCGCCGGTTGCGATCCACCCGACGCGTCACTTTACCTCTTCCTCGGCCTAATCATCATCGTCGTCGTCATCGTCCACTTTGGTGGCCAACCCCGGCCTCGCCCCCTGCACCGCCGTGTTGCCAGGCAACACCGGCCGCACGGCGGTTGCGGCGGGCGCCGCCGGTTGCGGGAACGACCGGATCGGCATGCGACGCAACGGATTGTTGACGTTGTTGGCGTTGTTCGCGGGCATTCCGGTCGTCTGCGGCGCGACGGCCAACCCCGGCCCATTCACGGTTCCCGGAAGCGTCGGCGCACCGAGCGGACGCACCCCCGCGTTACCGGGGATAAACGGCTTGTTCCCTCCCATGCCCCCCGGTGCAGCCATCCCGCCCATCGCCCCGCTGCCTGCGCTGCCCGGATCATACCGCACGGTCGCGGTTTCCGTGCCCTTGCGAATGGTGATCATGACCGCCTGCTGGCCCCCGTCTGGGTTGCTTTCTGTTGCCCGGGGCCACTTTACGTCGGTGATCTTGATTTCTGCGGTTTGATCCTTCGGGTCCGAGTTGATGAGGGTGTGTGTGCTGCTCTCCGGGTCCACGACCGTCGCCAGAAAGACCCCGTGGTCTTCCGCCAAGTTCGAGATGGTCAGCTTCTCCGCGAACGATGGTTTCGGCGGCGGTGTGGGTGCGACGGTCGGGGCCGCTTGCGGCGTCGTCGGCGTGAAGGGCGAATGCTCGCCCATCTTTGCGTAACGGTCTGGGGCAAACGCGTGAGGAGTCACGTCGTCCGCCCGCATGACTCCAGCCAGCCCGCACGCGGCAGCGACTACGCTCAGAGCGCGTATTGAACAAAACCTAGCGCGCAACACCACCGTTTTCATAACTAAACAATTTTGGCGGAATGGTAAAAGGGGAAAGTGAGAAGCCGCGAGATCAGCGAAATCAAGGAGCGAATTTGGAGCCTCATCCTTCATCTTTCATCCTTTCCTCACTTCCCTGCCGGGGCGTACCACTTCGAGATCACAAAATCGCCCCGGATCTGCGACGGATCGGAAGTCTCGGTGTGCAGCCGCGCCGTGTTGAACACCAGGAACGCCTCCGGCTTCTGCACGGACGCCATAAACCGCACCACGCTCTTCCAGTCGCTCTGCGTGTTGATTCCCACGGACACGGGTTGGTAGTCCGACGTGGGGTTAAAAGTGGCAAACTTCGTGTTCGTGATGAGCACTTGGCTGCTCTGCGCCAGGTTCTTGACGGCTTCCTGCAACTGCGGCCCGGCCAAGTTCCGGTTGGCCACCGCGGGCTGCGTTTTCTTGAGCCACGCGTTGCGCGGTTCCCACAGCGAGGTGCGTTGGTCAGCAAACACCAGTTCGCGCTCCAGATCCTGCGACTTCGCCGTGTACTGCTGGTTCAGGTCGGTCCAAGAATGGATCATCACGCTGAGCAGGATTAAGTTAGCCACGGCCAACAGCGTGCCGCCCACGGCCAGCAGCAACACGCGCTCACGGGCGGTCAACCGCTGGTAATAAGCCACGACAGGCTGGAGAAAGGAATATCGCATGTCGGGGGAAGAAGCGCGTTCAGGGCGTCGTCTGCGACCGGTTGGTTTTAACGGCGATGCGCCATTTCCCGTTGTTGGGCAACAACACGGGCGGCTCGGGCGCGTCCAGGTGGAACGCTCGCAGCCGGGGGGCAGCCTTGAGCTTTTCCGCGAACTCCGCTGCTGTCGTGGACGAACTGGCCTCGGCCTGCACGGTGAGCGCCTGATCCACGTAATCAAAGCCGGTCAGCAACACCACGTCTCCTGGCGGCAGGCAATCGTAAACGTTTTTCATCACTTCCACGAGCGATTCGTCCGGCTCCACCGCCGGGGCCAGCGTCCGCCAGCGCGCGTTCGCGTCGCGCGAGTATGCCGCCTGCGGACGCACCTTTGCCAACCGCGAATCGAAGTATGCCACCTGGATTTTCCGCACCCCCAGCGCCAGTAGCCCCACCAGCAACAGCCCGCCGTAGATCGCCGCCGCCAGCTTTACCTGCCGCCGCAGCCGCGCGCGCCGCTCGCCCCGCTGTCGTTCCGCCTGCCACTGGTCGGGCGAAAGATCCCCCTCGGGCCGGGGCGCGCTCAGCAACGCCGCCCCCTCGGGGTCGAACGTCACCACCGGAATGCCCAGCGCCGCCGCGAGCGTATCCTTCCAATCCGCCGCTCGCTCGTCCAGCTGCACGCTGGCAAAATTGCTCGGCACGCCTTCGAGTTCCGCGCCCAGCAGCACGGCGGGCAGCTCCGTGGCCAGGTCCTCCGCCGTCTGGCCGCCCAGCGCCTGCGCGAAGCTCAGCTTTCCGCCTTCGCTGATGCTCAGCACAAACTTCCCGCCCTCGCGGTGGATGAACGCCGTGTTCTCATCCGGCGCACCGCTCGCGGCCAGCACCAGCGTATGAAAAGCCACCTTGCGCGGCCAGCAGTCCCGCGACACGAGCGGCTGGCAAAGCTCGATCAGCCGGTCTTGATGGACGCTCTCGACGGCCAACGTCACGTCCGTTTCCGTCCGCGCGATTTCCTGCGTGGCCATGTCCACGGACTCCGCCGGATACGGCAAAATCTTCTCCAACTGGATACGCACCATCTCGTCCAACTCGGACGGCTCGGCGGCGGGTAGCGCCATGCGCTGCACCAGTCCCAGCTCAACGGGCAACGTTACGACAAACGTGTCGTCCGGCGTCAGGCTCGCCGCGGCAGCCTCCAGGCTCGGAAAGGTCTGCCGCGTGGTTGCTTCCGGCCCGGCGTCGGTCGGCGCGGCGGAGGGCAGGCGGCGGCAGAGCAGGTATTCGCCCGCTTCCCGCCCCGGCATCAGCAACGCCACGCTGCTGGGCACGCCCGGCAGCCGCGCGGCGGCGGTCGCGGCGCGACGGGTCGAACGGCGGACTTTTTCTAGAATTCCTTCCACGACAGAATCTGGGGCTGGCCACCTTGCTTGCGGGCGACGACTTCGAGCGTGCGCGTCACGTCGTAAGCCTGTCCCACACTGACGATCCTCACCGTCGGATCGTTCAAAATGATCATGGGGCCGATGATGGTATCGTAGACGTTGGGACTCAACCCCAAAAACTGCGGAATCAGCTGCTTCTGGTCGTCCTTGGCAAACTGGATGTCGTCCGGTGTGCCGTCCTTGCCGTCCGGCCCCCGTCGCTGTTTGATGAATTGCCTCGCGCGCGGCAGCCCCACCCCCGGCAGCGCGGCCACCACGTCCTCATTCGCCCACTGCGGGTCAATCGGCCCCTGGCTAAGCAAGGTAAAATCCCGGTCCCACCCGCTGAGGTGCGTCAAGGGACGGCTCCCGACCACGCGCGTGACCTCCGCGATGTCCTGCAAAGGCCGCCCCGGCACCGGCTGGCCGTCCTGGCCGACCTTGCTGCCGTTGAGGTGTTGGGCGTTGCCGGGGCTGACCCAGTCCAGCAAGCAGTCCACCAAAATCTCGCGTTCCTGGTAATCCAACCCCTTGCCTTCGAGGTACGACTTGAGCAGGGCAATCTTGTTGGCGTCCTCGCCCGTCAGCAGCCAGTTCAGGTTGAGCTTGCCGCCCTCCCCGGCCAGCCGCGCCTCGTAGCGGTGTCCGGCGTCGAGTCGCTGCGCCAGCAACGGCGTCTTGACGGTGGTTCGCGGATGCAGCGCGATCTCCACCCCGGTGTAAGCCAGTGCGCGGGCATCGAGCGAGCGCCCGTCGCGGCCCGAGACGAAAGTTTCCTCCTGCACCCGCTTGGCCAACCCAAAAATCACCAGGCTCAGTACGAACAGCGCACACAGCACCATTACGAGCGCCACGCCGCTGCACCGCGCCCGCCGTTTCATAGCAAGGGAGGGAGGCACCTCCGGGGCCATCCCTGACTCGCGCCGCAGGCGCATCTGCGTCTCTCCACCCGTCCTCAACCTTCCGACGCTCTCCCTCCACTCATTCCTAAGCTGCCCTCCGCCCCGTTGGCCCTTCCCTCCTATCGCGCACGACATTGACGGCATAACGAAGCGGAGCATCACTGCAAGTGCACGGGTTGCACCACTTTGGCGATCCCCCCGCCGGGCACGCGCTCGACGATTTCATATGGCGCGACGGCCCCGGCGACCGACAACCGCACCCGCACTAAGTTGGGCAAGTAACTGGCATCGGTCCACTTGTCCATCCAGCCGTTGAGGCGCGCGTCGAAATACGCGATTTCCAGCGCCTTGACGTTATCCATGAGCATCACCCAGTCCGACGGCAGGCTCGCGCGTCCGGGCCGCAGGTCGGTGGCCTTGAGCTTGCCGACCGCCGGTTTGTCGTCATCGTCATCGTCATCATCGTCGTCGGTCCAGGGTTGACGCTCCATGCCGAGGGCGTAATGACCGCTGCCGCGCGGAACCTCCCGCAAATCGAGCGTGATCTGGTAATACCCCCGTGCGTCGGGCGTCAGGACAGCGTTCCCGGCGGGGCAGACGAGTTGCAGGAAATCGCGCCGGGGCGTCCCTTTGTTCTTCGCGCCGATGAGCGAACCATTCTGCCCGCTAGGCAAGGAAGCAAGTTGCGCGGCCAACAACCGCCGGAACCCACCGCACTGCATGGCCTCTTCGCCGGATTTGACCGAAACCTCGGCGGCCCGCAGCGTGGCATCGGAAAATTGGTAAACCGTCACGGTAATGACGATCAAAATGGCCACGGCCATCATCATCTCAATGAGCGTGAATCCTCCTCGCCGCTGATGCCGTGGTTTCGCTTCCACTTTTATTGCTTCGCTTCCGACTTCCCGTCACCTTCCCCCTCTTAACAAGTCGAACGCCACGGTCCGCGATTGTTTTTCGCCCCCCGGGCCGCTCCAATCCACGGTCAGGCCGATCTCGTGCAGGTCTTCGAGGATCATGTTGTCCTCGTTTTTGAGGCTCAAAGTCCGGCGGCGTTCAATCATGGTCAGACCCTCGAACATCCCCTTGAGTTCGGTGCGGCGTGATTCATCTGGCAGCGCCGGGCTGGCCTGGATCTCGGCCATCCGGTTTTCCAGTGCCATGCGGGCACGTTCCTCCTGACCGCGAATCTGCTGCGCCCGCAGACAAGCCGTCAAACACTGCCCGAGCGACAGCACGCCCACGGTAAAAATGACCGTCGCCAAAATAATTTCCAACAGCAGAAATCCGTCACGGCGGCGACGGCCCGCCCGGCGTAGGTGAAAGCACGGATTCATTGGGCAATAAAGCGTGACAGGTTTCCCCGACCCGACAACGGGCTGAAATTTGCTTCCCAGTACCCGCTACCGCCCTCGTACTTGACGATCACCGGTTCACACGTCCCCGACGGCCAGAACGTCCACTCGGCGGAGGGCTCCGAAGTCAGCGCGGACGGTCGGAACAGCGTGTACTTCTCCCCGGTGCCGTTAATTTTCAGCGCCGCCGTCGGCCCCTGTTTACGCCGCTCCTCGTTGCTGAGTTCCGCCGGGTACAGGCGCACGCCTCCCTTGTGGTCCCAGGCGAGCAAATAAGGTTTGCTCTCCTTCATGGAACTCTCCCGCGCTTGCGAGACCAGTTCATTCAGCCGGTCAAACGATTCCTGCAGCTTGCGCCGCGCCATCTGGCCGGTCAGGCTCGGGACGGCCAAACCCATCAGCAGCAGGGCGATGCCCATCACCACGCAAAGCTCCAGCAGCGTGAAGCCGGAGGGGGAACGGCGGGGCCGGTTCATCCCGGCAATCTAACGTTGCCCGCCGGCAAGTGCAAGGCGGCTCTCGGATGACAAAACTCTCCCGGCTTCCTCGGCGACGACTAAATTTTGAACTTTTTCCGCTCGGTCGTGGTCCTTGTGGCTGGATTCTTGAAACGCCCAGCCTCTAATGGTTCTTGAACTCCGGCGCTTGAGCCTTGAACCTTCCTTGATTTCTTGAGTTCTTGGTTTTTTAAATCTTTTCCTGCCAGCCATTCTGTTTAACCCGCGGTCACTCCCCCACCCCTTTCTTCCCATCGCTGTGCCCTTTCTCCGTCTTCTCGTCCTGTTGACCTCCCTCTGGGCTACCCTCGCGTGTACCACCTCGGCCGCCCGCGCCCAGGCCCCCTCCCGCCCGGCCCGGCCCTTGCCCAACCCGCTGCCCCTCCTGCCCGCGCCCACGCCGATCCCCGGCGCGTCTGGCCTCCCGGGTGTCGGCGCTGATCCCACCGTCAACGCCGTCGTCACCGGCAACCCCGCCGCCCCGACGCCTGTTCTCGACGAAAAGCCCGACGCCAGCCTGGATTTCGTCAACCAGCCCATCGCGGACGTGATCCCCGTCTACGAACGCTTCAGCGGTAAGCACGTCATCATGGACCAGACCGTCCAGGGCCAAATCACGGTCAAGGTCCGCGACATCACCCGCACCCAGGCCGCCCACATCATCGAAAAAGTCCTTACCCTGAACGGTTTCTCGCTCGTCCCGGCGGAAGATAATATCGTCCAGATCATCGGCCTCGGCAAACCCGTCCGGCCCGTTGGCGTGCCGATTTACCTGGACGTGAAGGATGTGCCCGACAACGAGCAGATCGCCACGCTCCTCGTCCGCCTGAGCTACCTCGAACCGCAGGAAACCCAGGGCCTCCTTTCGCAGTACATCCCGCCGGGCGCGGTCATCGCCTTTACCGCTTTTCAGAAGGCCGGGGCGCTGCTCATCACGGACTCGGGCCGCTCCGTGCGCCGCCTCTTCGCCTTGATTCAGCAGATCGACGTTTCCCCACTCTCGGTCGAGGACCGTTTTTTCCGCTTGCAACGCGCCGACGTGGCCAAGGCCGTCGAATTCCTCAACAGCGTCTTCGAGACCAAGGGCGGCGGTGCTACTCCCGGCGCGACCGGCAACGCCGCCATCCCCGGCACGGCGAACACCGTGCGCCGCCCCATCCGCCGCGTCGGCGAGGACGGCATTCCCAACGACCCGGCTGCCGCCGCCGCCTTGCAGGGCGGCATCGGCGGCGTGGGCACCAACGGCGACACGCTCATCGTGGGGCGCATCACCATGACGCCCGACATCCGCACCAACCGCATCCACGTCGTCACCAACCACCGCAACATGGTGGTGGTCGAGCGCCTGTTGACCGATTTCGACGCCGAGACCGCTTTCGCCCAACCGGTCCGCTTTCCGCTGAAGTTCCTGCGGCCCGACCTGATCCTGCCCATCCTCGTGCAATCCTTGCAGGAAGGCGGCGAGGAAAAGGGAAACGCCACCCCCGGCGCCACCAATCCCAATAAAAACGGTCAAGCCAACGCCAACAACAACAACGGCAATAGTTTCGGAGGACTGGGCAACGGTTCGCTCGGCGGCCTGGGCGGCGGTTCTGGCGGCGGCCTGGGCTCCCTCGGCCTCGGCTCGCTCGGCGGCAGCACCCAGGAGATCGACACCACCCCGCAGGAGGCGGTGGTCGGCAACACCCGGCTCATCGCCGATGTCGCCAACAGTTCCATCATCCTGCTCGGCGGCAGGGACGCCCAGGAAAAGGTGGCTGCCATCATCGCCCAGCTCGACCGCCGCAGCCCGCAGGTGATGATCCACACGGTCATCGGCGAACTTTCCCTCGGCAAGGACCGCGAACTCGGCTTCCAGTATCTCCTGCGCAACCGGAACCTCCGGCTGTCCAACAACGCCAATCTCTTCACGAGCTCCACCGCCGGTGCCGCCGCCGCCACTCCTGCTGCCTCGCCGAACGACGGCACTACCTCCACCAGCGGCACGAATGCGTTCAATGCCCTCAGCGGCCTCGCCAGCGGCCTGGGCACCAGTTTTTCGGGCGTCGGCGGCGTCATTGCCGTGGGTCGCTCGCTCAACGTCATCCTCGCGGCTCTGGATTCCACCACCCGTTTCAAGACTATCAGCCGCCCGATGATCGTCACCTCCAACTTCAAGAAAGCCACCATCACCAGCGGCCAGACCATCACCGTGTCCACCGGCTCCATCGGCAGCCTCGCCACCACCAATACCTCCACCGGCATTTATAACCAGACCACCCAGGAACTCGCGGCGCTTTCCCTGTCGGTGACCCCGCAGATCAACAGCGACAAGGAGGTCGTGATGGAGGTGGATCAGCAACTCAACAGCCCGCTCGGCGGCACCGGTTCGATCAACGGCCTGCAAAACCAGAATCTCTCCGTCCGACAGCTGCACAATTACGTTTCCGCGCGCAACGGCGAAACCATCGTCCTCGGCGGCCTGATCACCCAGGACGACAACATCTCCGACAGCGGCATCCCCTACCTGAGCCACATCCCGGTCATCGGCGGCTTGTTCAAGTCCCACACGCGCGACGCGACCCGCAGCGAACTCATCATCCTCATGCAACCGGAAGTGGTCGACACGGCGGGCGTCATGGCAGACTTGCGCGAGCGCGAGGAAGGCAAGACCTACCTGGGCCACGACCTGGACCGCCAGGTCGATCCGATCCAGGTAAAGAAGGCTATCCCGGTCACGCAGGCCACCACCGTGCGCACCAAACGCACGACAGTCGAAACCGTCGTCCCGCTGCCAAAGTGATTTCATCTACAGCGCGCTTTATTTGGGTAAGCCGTGGCGTTTTGTAGGGCAACGGGCCCCGTTGCCGTGCAACGTCCGGCAGCGGAGCCCGTTGCCCTCCCAGACAGAGGCTAACCCAATTTGATGCGCTCTAGATCTACCTCTCCCCGCGCGCCGTCGTTAAATCACAGGCTCGATTGAAAGGTCGGCAGGACTTCGACGTGGCTGGCTTTCAGGCGGAAAGACGCCCGAAAAGCCACCCGCCGTCGAACTTCCCTGGCCCGGCTTTACGGATCTTCCGGATTCAACGCTCGGAACGCCCCCGCCGCCGCCGCCCCCCCGGCGAAGTTCGCCACGAGGTACACCCACAGGTGCGCGTAAGTCTTTAGCCCCATGAAGCAAATCCCCAACGCCACCGCCGGGTTGAACGCGCCCCCGCTGATCGGCCCCGCCGCGAACGCGCCCACCAGCACCGTGAAACCAATCGCCAACCCGTAAAACGAGTTGTTCGGATGGTCCTTGCTCGTGGCAACGTTCAGCACCACGTAGCACAGCGCGAACGTGAATAAAAACTCCAGCAGCAGGTAGCGCGGCAGGTCCAACTCGTACTTGACCGGTTGGTTCGGGTAATAATTGCGCGCATACACCGCCACCGCCCCGGCGGCGAGCGCGGCCAGGAACTGCGCGAGCATGTACCCGGGCACGTCCTTGGTGGCGCAACGTCCGCGCAGCCAGACGGCGAGCGTCACGGCGGGGTTGAAGTGCGCCCCGCTGACGTGTTCACCCGCGAAGATCATCACCATCAGCACGCTGCCGATGGCCAGCGGCGCGATCACGCCCGTATAAGGGTCCGGCAGACCCGTCAGGCCAACGGTGACGACGAGGAAGAAAGTTCCGATGAATTCCGCGAGGTATTTTCTCATAAGTGTTACTGGGAGAGCAGATGTTGCGGTGATCAACCCGAAACAGTCGAGCAGATTTTTTGCGTTAAAATTCTACCCCACGCCGCTACCATCGCGCCTGGCGTTGTGATACTTTTGTTCGATCCTTCCGTCCTTCCATCTTCCGCCTTGCCATGTCCCCTGCCCTCCGCCAATCCCTCGTCACCGCGCTGCTCGCCGCCGGCGCGCCCACCGAAGAAGAAGCCGGTCAACTCGCTGACCTCAAGGAACCAGGCCACAGTTGGATCAACAGCGTGCTCAACAGTGGCAAGGTGGACGAAACCCGGCTCCTGACCAACCTCGGCGAAAAATTCCGCACCCCCTACGAGCCCAAGTTCGACCCCACGCGCATCGACCGCAACACCCTCGGCCTGTTCCCGAGTCGCTTCGTGTTCCAGCACCACATCGTCCCGCTCGAAAACACCGATAGCGCCATCACCCTCGCCACCTACGACCTGTTCAACACCGCCGGCCGCCAGCTCGCCGGACAGCTCGCGGGCGGCAAACCCGTCAAGTGGGTCCTCGCCAGTCGCGCCCAGATCCTGCGCACCATCAAGACCCTCTACGGCGTCGGCGCGGAAACCTTCGACGAACTCCTCAAGGCCCGCAGCAGCAACGACGACCTCTTCACCGACCGCGAACTCGTCTCCGACCTCAACGCCAACGACCCCGAGGCCAGTGTCGTCAAGTTCGTCAACCAGATCATCCGCGAGGCCATCACCGAGCGCGCCACCGACATCCACGTCGAACCGCTCGAAAACGACCTCCGCATCCGCTACCGCATCGACGGCATCCTCCACGAGGCCAGCGTCCCGCCTCAGCTCCGCGTGCTCCAAAACGCCATCATCTCGCGCCTCAAGGTCATGGCGCGCATGGACATCGCCGAAAAACGCCTCCCGCAGGACGGACGCATCAACCTTTCCGCCGGGACCAGCAGCATCGATGTGCGCGTTAGCACCATCCCCACGGTCAACGGCGAGAGCATCAGTCTCCGCCTCCTCAGCGCCCGCGACCGCGAGAGTTTCGGCTTCGAGAAACTCGACCTGGAAGAAAGCCAGGCCAAGATCGTCCGCTCGCTCCTCTCGATGCCCAACGGCATCATCATGGTCACCGGCCCGACCGGTTCCGGCAAATCGACCACGCTTTACAGCTTCCTGAGCAGCATCAACAGTGTCCAGCGCCGCATCATCACCATTGAGGAACCCGTCGAATACCGCCTGCCGGGCGTCTCGCAGATCGACGTGAAGCCCGAGATCGGCCTCTCGTTCGCCCAGGGTCTGCGTCACATCCTGCGCCAGGACCCCAACGTCATCATGGTCGGCGAGATCCGCGACGGCGAGACCGCCGACATCGCCATCCGCGCCGCGCTCACGGGGCACCTGGTCTTCAGCACGCTCCACACGAACGACGCCGTCGGTGGCATCACGCGCCTGATCGACATGAACATCGAGCCGTTCCTGCTTTCCAGCACGGTGCGCGCCTTCCTTGCCCAGCGGCTCATCCGCACGATCTGTCTCCACTGTTCGGCCCCGGCGACCTACTCGCCCACGCACCTGCGCGACATCAATTTCCCCGAGGAACTCGGCGTCACCTTCCGCCGTGGGACCGGCTGCGAGCATTGCCGCCAGACCGGCTACCAGGGCCGCATGGCGATCCATGAAATCTGCGTCATCAGCGAGCGGATGCGCAAGCTCATCGTCAACAAGGCGGGCGGCAACACCCTCAAGCAGGCTGCCACCCTCGGCGGGATGAAAACGCTGCGCCAGGACGGCTGGCGGCGCGTGGCCGAAGGCCGCACGACGGTCGAAGAGGTGCTGCGCGTTACGCAGGAAGACGAGTCGCAGACCGAGGCGGAATGAGCAGGTAGGGACGGCTCTCCGCAGCCGTCCTTGATTCTCCAGGGTGGGGAGGAGGGGCCGAGGCCCTCCCTGACTCGCGCCGCAGGTGCATCCGCATCATCTCCACTCGTTCCCAGGCTCCGCGCCTCCCCGTCCTCGTTCCCAAATTGCACTTGGGATCGCACTTGTCCGCGAAGTTGCCCCCGCCCTCTTCGGCTGCCCCCGGAAACTCCCTCCGCAGTGGGTTGAGTGCAAAATACGCCCCGCCGAAAAAAAACGCATCCGCTTCGGGGTTCATCCCGGATTCCTTATTGTTATTCGGCGCAGTCATCAGCCGCCCACGCGGGTCGGCGGCGCGTCGTCACTGCTTCGTCACCTTGCCCAACTCAAGTTCTATGAAACCCGAACAAGAAATCGCCCAGGAATTCCTCGCCGCCTCCAGCCGCCGCACTTTCATGCGCCGTGCCAGCCTCGCCGGTATGGCGGGGGCCATTTTGCCCGGGGCCGCCTCGCTGTTGACCCCTTCCCAAGCTGAAGCGGCTCCAACTCCCAGCCCGGACTTGGATATCGCCATCCTCAACTTCGCGCTTAACCTCGAATACCTCGAAGCGCAGTATTATACCTACGCTTTTAATGGTACCAATATCGAAGGCCAGGGCGTCGGCACGACGGGCGGCGACGGCACCGCCGCCGGGTCGGTGATCGTCAAACCCAACTTTGCCAAGGTTCCCTTCGAGAGCAGCATCGTGGCCGCCTACGCCGAAGAGATTGCCGAGGACGAGCGCAACCACGTCAAATTCCTGCGCTCGGCGCTCGGTGCCCTGGCCGTGGCCCAACCGCAGATCGACCTTTACAACAGCTTCAACGGCTTGGCGCAACTGGCCAAATTGGGCGATTCATTTGACCCGTTCGCCAATGACCTCAACTTCCTGCTGGGCGCGTTCGTGTTCGAGGACGTGGGCGTGACGGCCTACCACGGCGCGGCGCCGCTGCTGACCAACAAGACGTACCTGGGTGCCGCCGCCGGCATCCTGGCGGTCGAGGCCTACCACGCTTCCGAAGTCCGCACGGTTCTCTACGGCATGTCGCAGATGCAGGACGGACCGCGGTCGGGCATCATCGCGGCGGTCAAGGCGATCTCCGACGTGCGTGACATGGTCGACAACGGCAAGAAGCAGAAGGACCAGGGTATCGTCACGGACGACGCGGTCAACATCGTGCCGACCGACGAGAATTCCATCGCCTTCTCGCGTACCTACAAGCAGGTCCTGCGCATCGTGTATGGGATGGGCACCGGTCCGACTGGTTCGCCCCAGCCGGGCACGTTCTTCCCGAAGGGGATGAACGGCGTGCTGAAGTAAACGGTTTCTTTCCCGCTTCTCCTTTCCAAAGCCCCCGTGCCAGCCCGGCGCGGGGGCTTTTTTTTTCCGGAGGGCCATACCTCTTTGGCCGTCCCGTGGCGGGGCAGACGGCAAACCTCGGCATCCCAGCCACCTCGGACGAATGCAGCCCCCCGGCCTCTTTTAATCAATAGACCTCTTTCCTGATTGCGACCATCCACCAAGCGTCTGTCATCCTGAGCGAGTCTGGCGAGCCGAAGGACCTTCCCACGCGGCACCCCGGCCAACGCCCTCTGCCCGTTCTTCTATTGTGAAAGCGGTCTTTTGGCGCGCTACCCCGTCCCCGCGGCCCACGAATTTTCCTCGCCGCGAAGATTTCGACAACCAACGCCGCGTCTCGTTTCGGATGTTCTTATGTCCGCAGTGACATTCCGTCCACCGAAGCTGTGCCCGGTCGGTGCACGGTCATGATCGTTCAACGCAGCAACTTTGCCAGAAAGCGACCCTTATGCCCACCGATTCGCCCATGCTCAGCGCAGCCCTCGCTGCGTCCAACCGCCGCACATTCCTCCGCCGCGCCAGTTTGGCCAGCGTGGCTGGGGCCATCCTGCCCGGGGCGGCCTCGCTGTTGACTCCCTCCAAGGCCGAGGCGGCCCCGACCCCCAGCCCGGACTTGGATATCGCCATCCTCAACTTCGCGCTCAACCTCGAATACCTCGAAGCCCAGTATTACACCTACGCCGTCCAGGGCACCAACATCGAGGCCCAGGGCGTTTCCACGACGGGCGGCGACGGCACGCCGTCCGGCGGCACCATCGTCAAGAGCGGCAGTACGGTGGTCCCCTTCACGACCCGGGGCATGCAGGAATACGCGGAGGAGGTGGCTCAGGACGAACGCAACCACGTCAAGTTTCTGCGCACAGCCTTGGGCGGCGCGGCGGTAGCCCAGCCCCAGGTGGATTTGTTGAACAGCTTCAACGGCCTTGCCCAGCTGGCGGGTTTGGGCAATTCGTTTGACCCTTTCGAGAGCGAGACGAATTTCCTGCTCGGCGCGTTCGTGTTCGAGGATGTGGGTGTCTCGGCCTACCGTGGCGCAGCCCCATTGATCTACAACCGCGCCTACATCGCGCCCGCCTCCGGTATTCTTGCGGTGGAAGCCCTTCACGCGGGCACGGTCCGCACGCTGCTTTACAATTTGAACGCGACGCAAGGCCAACTCACGACGAACATCGTCGACCCGAATCCCCCGCCGCCCAACCCCGATCTCACCATCGCCGATATGGTGCAGATGATCTCGGACGCCCGCGACAACGTGGACAATCTGGGTCAGGACAAGGATCAAGGCATCCTCGACAATAGCGGCAATGCGAACATCGCCGCGACGGATAAGAACGGCTTGGCGTTCGCGCGTTCGACCAACCAAGTCCTGCGCATCGTGTACGGGATGACCTCGGCCACCAAGGCAACTCCCAAGTCGGGCACGTTCTTCCCGAACGGCCTGAACGGCGCGATCCGCTGATTTTGAGCTGGAAAAATCAGGCAAGGCGGAGGACCAGTCATGGTCCTCCGCTTTTTCGTTTTGGCAACGGAACTACACTTGAGGCCAGTCCCCTTG
This sequence comes from uncultured Chthoniobacterales bacterium, assembly GCA_964242205.1. Classification (GTDB taxonomy): domain Bacteria; phylum Verrucomicrobiota; class Verrucomicrobiia; order Chthoniobacterales; family SZAS-18; genus CAHJWO01. Next base: position 31,445 of record CAXTBX010000026.1, on the reverse strand, counting down.
CTCGCCGCGAGCGGTGTTCTGGTCCGTCTCCATCGCCGCAAGATCGACCGGCTGTTTTGCCCGGTGGCCAGCGGCAATCTCGCTCAAAATCGCGGTGTCGGAAACATCTTTGGGCCATCCTGTATTCGACTTCAGTTCCAGCAACCAGCGAATGGACGCATAAACAACCACTGTCCCATTGCTCAGGACGCGGTGTTCGGCGTCGCTGATCAAATCGGCAAAAACGATGTTTTGATCCAACGCCCGCGCACGCATGAGCGTGAAAATGTCCAGCGCAAATCCCTCGATGACGCGCAGTGCCCCCATTTGCGGAACCGCTAGTTCTTCGATGGTCAATTCCGTGCCCGCTCCGTCGCCCCACTCGGCCAGCGCAGCGAGGAGTCGGCGTGCGTTTTCTTCCGACGCTTCTACCAGGATGTCCAGGTCCGCAGTCACCCGGGAATGTCCGTGCAGCAACACGGCACCCCCACCGACCAGCACGTAGCGCACATTAGCGCGGGCGAGCTTTTCCAACAGTTCTCCGAATCGGCTCATCGGGATAAGTGTCGTCGGGAAGTTCACCGCCGGAAAGCTCCATCGCGCTTTCGCGCAAGTCCCAAAGCACCGCAAACGGGTCGCGTTCCACCCGGGATCGGCCTACCATGCGACGGATGGGTTCGCCATCCAACTCGTAAAACTCGCCGGTTCTGCGCAAACGTGGGGTAACTTGTTCCATTGCTATCATCCTCTCCTCAAAGCATCTAATTGCGCCTCGTAGCGGTGGTAATCCAGAAACTCATATAAATCCGCCCGCGTCTGCATGGTTTCAACCACCGCCTGCTGCGTCCCGTCTTTCCGGATTGTCCGAAATACTTCCAGCGCCGCTGCGTTCATCGCTCGGAACGCGCTGAGCGGATACAACACCAACCGTACCCCCGCCCCGCCCAATTCCTCCACGGTGAACAACGGCGTCTTGCCGAACTCTGTGATGTTCGCCAGCACCGGCACCCTGACCGCCCCCGTGAACCGCTGGTATTCCTCCAGCGTCCCCAGCGCCTCGGCAAAAATCATGTCCGCCCCGGCCTCCACGTACCGCCCCGCCCGTGCTATCGCGGCGTCCACGCCCTCGTTGGCCGCCGCGTCCGTGCGCGCCATCAGCACGAAGTCCGGGTCCGTCCGACCGTCGCAGGCGGCCTTGAGCCGGTCGCACATTTCCTCGGTCGGCACGATTTCCTTGTTCGGGCGGTGCCCGCAACGCTTGGCGGTCGCCTGATCCTCGATGTGAACGCCCGCCGCCCCGGCGCGAATCATCTCGCGCACGGTGCGCGCCACGCCGAACGCGTTTCCCCATCCCGTGTCGGCGTCCACCAGTAACGGCAAGGGCGTCGCCGCCGACACCCGCCGCACGTCCTCCAAAACGTCGTTGAGTGAGGTGATCGCCAGGTCCGGCCAGCCGTAGGAAGCGTTGGCCACCCCCGCCCCGGACAGGTACAGCGCCTGAAACCCGGACGCCGCCGCCAGCATCGCCGCATAGGCGTTGATCGCGCCGACGACCTGCAAGGGCCGTTCGGCCTCGACGGCGGCGCGCAGCCTTGCGCCGGGGCAATCGGTGGAAAGGGACGGCGTCATGGGGAGAAGGAATACGGAATCTTGGATGAACTTCGCCGCAATGACCAAATCAGCAAAGGCGCTTTTCGCTAACTTTCCACGTTTTATAGCTTGTGTTCAGCACAAAATTCGTTCTAAGAACCACGACATGAGTGTATTGAGCGATAACCCTATCTCTGTCCCGCCGCCGCTGGACCCGGTCGGCGACCTCAGCCAGAAGATCGAACTGCTGCGACGGGAGGTAGACGGCCTCCAAGCGGCCGCGGCGGAGAGGTCCACTCCTTGGTACCGCAAGTTTTCGACGGTGCTTTCCGTCACCGCTCTGTTGTTTTCGTTCGGTACCACCTTCGTCTCTTACCAGCGGACCAAGGTGCAGGACATCGAAAACAAACGCCAGGAACTCAGGACCTTGTTGCAACGCCTGGCCGCCCTGCCGAAGGAAGGCATGGAGATGACGAAAAGATACACGAGCGACCCCGCCACCATCAACCTCATCGGCGGTTACATCAGCCAGGAAACCAATCTCTTGGCGCACCACGCGGTCGAAGTGGTCAAAGCCCTGCCGGAAGGCTCGGTTTCAGCGGGTGAATACTACGCGATTGGCTTGTCGCTGCAAAACTCGTTTGACCTGAACACTTCCGGTACCTTCTTGGAAAACGCGGTCACGAGGTCAACGGACTTCTGGACCGAAATTGCTGCTCTGCGCACCATCGCGGCCACTCGCTTCGCCCAAGGGCATGCGGAGAAAGGCCGGGTGGAATATCAGCGTGCGCTGGATATTTTCTCCAAATATCCAGGCTACGACCTTTTCACCAAGGCGAGCACCAACGTACTGACCGAGATCAACTGGGCATTTTCGGAGGCATCCAACGGTTCGCTGCCGCAGGGCAATCAGCACATCGCCAATGCCTACGCCGTCGTGTTGTCGCTGCCTCCGAGTCCCGGTTCGGCCCGTTTGAACGATCAGGTGATCCAGGCCCAGGCCCAACTCAATTCCGGCAACCCCGCGAACACGCTCCCCCCGGGCGTGCAACTGGGTTCGCTGCCGCCAGTCGGCGCGAAGTAGGCCCCTCTTTTGGAAGGCCAACGATAATTTCCCGTTGCGCCCCGCCCCGTTTTGCGCTTTCTTGCCCGTCCCGCGTTCTCAACGATCATTTTCTCTTAGTCCGACATGGCCACCACCGACACCGAAGAAATTAAAGGTTTGCAGCTTCACGACAAGGACACCGGCAGTGCCGACGTTCAGGTTGCCCTGCTCACCCGCCGCATCACCGAACTGACGGAGCACCTCAAGGGGCACGTCAAGGATCACCACAGCCGCCGCGGCCTGCTCAAGATGGTTGCCCGCCGCCGTTCGCTGCTCGATTACCTCGCCCGCACCGCTAACGACCGTTACAAGAAGGTCATCGGCAACCTCGGGCTGCGGAAGTAGTTCAGCCCGATCATCCAGGACGCGTCCAAGGCAGGCGGCACCCGCAAGGGGCCGCCTTTCTTATTGGTTGCACCCGAAGGTTTCCCAGCTATGTTGCCTGCCATCCGGGACACCAACCATGCTCCCCGGAGGCATACTCAACCGGACGACGGTCGATCTGCCCGGTTCTTCCCCCTTTCACCTTAGGCTTCAGGCTTCGGCGGCGTCTCTCGACACGTGCGATAGAGGCTTGAAGCCTACGAGTTAAAGAGAAGGCCGGTCGCATTCGCGGCCCTATCGTCTTTTCTAGCAACTGACTCATGTTCCACAGCACATCGGCGCCCATTGGCGCCTCCCCCATCACGTTTGAAATTGGCAAGATCGCCCGCCTCGCGGACGGTGCCGCCACCGTCCGCTACGGCGACACCATCCTGCTCGTGACCGCCGTCAGCGCGACGAGCGTCAAGGAAGGCCAGGATTTCTTCCCTCTCACGGTCGAGTACCGCGAGAAGGCTTCCGCTGTCGGCAAGATTCCCGGCAGCTATTTCCGCCGCGAGGGCCGCCCCTCCGAGAAGGAAATCCTCACCTGCCGCATGACGGACCGCCCGCTGCGGCCCCTCTTCAATAAGGGCTATCTCTACGACACCCAGATCATCGCCACGCTCCTGAGCGCAGACGGCGAGAACGATTCGGACCTCCTTTGCATCAACGGCGCTTCCGCCGCCCTGTGCGTGTCGGACATTCCGTTCGCCGGGCCCATCGGCGCGGTGCGCGTCGGTCTGATCGACGGCAATTTCGTCGTCAACCCGACCCACAGCCAGCGCGAGTTTAGCACGCTGGACCTCGTGTTCGCGGGCACCTATGACGATATCATCATGATCGAAGGCGAGGCCAAGGAATTGCCCGAAGATCGTTTCATCGAAGCCTTGGCTTTCGCGCAGGGACACGTCCGGGTGCTCGTCCAGGCTCAGCGCGACCTCGCCGCCGCCGTGGGCAAGGAAAAGCGCGTCATGCCGCTCTTCAACGTACGCGACGAGGTGCAGGAAATCGCCTACCAGGTCGCGGGCGACCGCATTGAGGCCGCCATCTACAACCCGACCAAAACCGCGCGCAGCAAGGCGGTCGGCGCACTCAAGGCCGAGGTGAAGGCGGCCATCCTGGAGAAATACCCAGACACGGCGGCCTTCGAGATTTCGTCGGCGTTCGAATACATTCAAAAGAAGGCGTTCCGCGTGTCCATCCTGGACAAGCAGAAGCGCGTCGATGGACGCGGCTACCTCGACATCCGCCCGCTGAGCGCGGAGGTCGGCCTGCTGCCCCGCACGCACGGCAGCGCCCTGTTCGCTCGCGGCGAAACCCAGGCGCTCTGTATAACGACGCTTGCCTCCGGCGAAGAGGCGCAGAACTTCGACGCCTACACGGGCGGCGAGAGCAGCAAGAGTTTCATCCTGCATTATAACTTCCCGCCCTTCAGCGTGGGCGAGACGGGCCGCACCGGCTCGACCAGCCGCCGCGAAATTGGCCACGGCGCGCTCGCCGAGCGGTCCATCGCCGGGGTTCTGCCTCCGCACAACGAGTTCCCCTACGCGATCCGCGTGGTCAGCGAGGTCATGGAGTCCAACGGCTCGACCAGCATGGCCAGCGTGTGCGCGGGCGTGCTGAGCCTGCTCGACGCGGGCGTGCCGCTCAAGCGGTCCGTCGCAGGCATCTCGGTCGGCCTCGTCACCGAGTACGACGCCGAGGGCAAACTGGCGCGCCACACCCTGCTGAGCGACATCATCGGCAGCGAGGATCACTACGGCGACATGGATTTCAAGCTCTGCGGCACGACCGAGGGCGTGACGGGCTTCCAGCTCGACCTGAAGCTGCCCGGCGTTTCCCACGAACTCTTGGCCGCCGCCATCCGCGACGCCAAGGAAAAGCGCACCAAGGTGCTCGAAGTCATGGACGGCGCATTGGCCCAGCCGCGCAAGGAAATGAGCCAGTACGCGCCGCGCATCGAGACGGTCAAGATCAACCCCGACAAGATCGGCCTGATCATCGGCCCCGGCGGCAAGACCATCAAGGGCATCGTGGCCGAGACAGGGGCCGAGATCAACATCGAGGACGACGGCTCCATCAACATCTACTCGAACAACGGCGAGGCGATGCTGCGCGCCAAGGAAATCATCCTGGGCATGACCAAGGAGATCGAGGTCGGCGAAGTGTACAATGGCCGGGTCGTGAGCATCAAGGAGTTCGGCTGTTTCGTGGAAGTGCTGCCCGGCAAGGAAGGCTTGGTTCACATCAGCGAATTGGCCGATTTCCGTGTCAAGTTCACCGAAGACGTGGTCAAGACCGGCGATGTAATCCTGGTGAAATGCATCGGTGTGGACGAGAAGGGTCGCGTCAAGTTCTCGCGCCGCGCGGCGATGAAGGACAAAGACCAAGCCATGCAGGCCGAGGCGGCGCAGCCGACCCCGGCGGGCGTGTAAACCCCGGCGGATTGCTCTACCGAAGCAACTTCAAAAGGACGGGTGCGGTCGCCCGTCCTTTTTTGCTTTCACGGGACGCCACCCCCCCAGGGAAATCGCTCGCCGGGATCAAAGGTGGAACGGCGTGGGCGACTTTGCGACGACTGTGGAACAAGCCTGCGCGCGCCGTGGCACACGAAGCGTACCAGACGACTGCCGCCATTCCCGCGAACGGTTCGCCGCGCACTGCCAGTCGCCGGGCAGTGGAAATCGCGGTGTACACTTATTTGTCCGGCGCGGGTTCCGGCGGCGCAGACGGCTTCGGTGGGGGGGGTAGATGCTGGTATTGGGGTCGGGGCGGGGCTGGCGTTGGCCGTGGGAGACGCTGCGTCCTCGCCGACGTTGGCGGCCGTGTAATATCGACCATGGTATACCCCACCGCCGTCGACACCGGCGTAAACACCTTGCGCCACGGCGGTATACTCCATGGAATGGTCTTTCTTGATGGCGGCCAGCCGCTCACCGATCAGCTTTACCGGCAGGTCCAGTACCTGAGAGCCCAGAGCGTTGAGATAGGCCGCCGTCGCCTGGGCATATTGTCCCGCCTCCTCGAAGTTGAACGCCGCCAGCAAACTCTTGAAGCCGGTGGTGTCGAGATCACGGTTGTAGGACTCCGCCCCACGCAGCTCGGCGGTGAACACCAACTGACGGCCCAAATCCAGGCCCATGACCACCGTGGCTCAGTCGCCACGCTTCTTCGCGGCATCGACTAGGCGACGCCAGAACAGGTCCAGTGACTCGCCAGGTGCGGGCTTTTCGGTGGCGGCACCGAGCAGCCGAGGCAGTTCGAGAGCGACTAACTGAGCCCGCAACGCCACGAGATGACTCTCGATCCCACCGCTGATCCGGGTGCTGATATCGTAGCGGTTGGACATCATGTCCAGGCTGGTCCGCAGCCCGGCGCGGAATTCGAGATAAGTCTGGTGATAGGTTTGCAACGCTGCCAACGCCGCGTTGAGGTCGTTGGCGTTCGTCCCGTTATATCCTCCGGCCTGCTCGTCCCGGATCACTTGCACGTCCCGGATGACAGTGGGCAAGTCGTCCAGGGTCTTGGCGCGATCCAACGCCGCGTTCAGGGCGACACTGACTTCCGCCGCCGAGGTCCGCGCGGCCGTCGGCGTTGGATTTGGCCGCTCCGCGCGAGTGGGTCTGATCAAAGCCAAGATGGCGGACCGTTGCAATGGCAGGTTAACGCCTGTGTCGGCGTTGTTCGCCAACGAGCGCAGGGTTTCGTTCAGCATGCGCTCATCGGTCCCGGCGGCGCGCGCCGCCAAGTAATCCTGCCAGCGAGTAACGAACGAGAGAGCCCCCTGGACCGATTTCCGCGTGCGCTCGTTGCGAGGGTTGGAAACCTCCATCGGGGGCATGTCTCCGCGTTTTTCCAGCCACCGCGCCAGACTCTGGCGCGAATCGTCCAACTCCTTTGGATCAGAAATCTTGAACAGGAGGTCGCACGCCTGTCGGACCTCTGCTTCCGCCTCGTTGTTCAGCGCTTCTTCCTTTTCGGTCTTTTCCTTACGTAGCTGCGGTGCCAGCGACTGACAGGCGTTGCGGAGCGCCTCGCTGGCTTCGTTGCTCGAAATACTTTGCACAAAATTCTCGGCTCCGCTGTCGTCACCGCGAGCCACCATGGCGCGAACTTGCGTCAACAGGTTGTTGCGCCGTTGTTCCTCACGTTGCGCGTTGTCTGCGTTGGCCCCTTTGGCGGATTTCGCTGCCACGGCGTCCGCGTGGATCAAGCCCGGCAATTGATCGAGGATTTGCTGAGCAGTTTCGGCGCGCCCCGGGCAACTTCCACCACAGATTATCAAACTTAGACAAGCCAAGGGGAATAGTCTTCGCATCATCGGGCCAAACTTACCCGTTGTCGGTCGGCGGGCAACAAGAATGGTCGGCTTGATTTTGCAGACGACCACCGCCAACATACCTGCCTTTTTAGCTCCGCCCGCATGGGGCTTCTCTATGAAGCTATCTCATTCCATTGGAAACAGCCAAAGCTTTGACATCCCCTCTGGAACTGCGCAGATTGTGGACCGAGCCGACCTGCTCAATCCAACAGACTGGCGCGCGGCATTCGGTAAAGACGCCAAGGACGACCGCTATTACCGGCTTTGCGAGGCCACGCTCCGGCAGCCTAATTTCGACTACCGCTACCTCCTGCTGCGCGACCGCACCGGGACCGTCCGCGCGCTCCAACCGTTTTTCTTCACGGACCAGGACATTCTTGCTGGTCTGAGTGTCGGCTTGCGCGCCAAGGCGGAGGCCATCCGGCGGCGTTTTCCCCGGTTCATGACGCTACGGATGCTCATGGTCGGCTGCACGGCGGGCGAGGGCCACCTCGGTCTGATTCGCGGCCACGAAGACGCGGAGGCCGCCGCGGCGTTGTTGGAAGCGTTTCACCTGTACGGCAAGGCGCAGAAAGCGTCCATCGTCACGTTTAAGGATTTCACCAAGGACCACCGCCCCGTCCTGACGCCCGCCGCGCGCCGCCACGGCTACGTGCGAATGCCCAGCCTTCCGGCCACGACCATCCCACTCACCGGCTACCGCGATTTCGAGGATTACCTCTCCCGTCGCTTGAGCAAAAACACGCGCAAGAGCCTCCGGCGAAAATTCCGCGGCGACGACGCGCAAAACCCCGTCACGCTGGAGGTCCGCACAGACGTGAGCGACTGCGTGGACGAGATCCACCCGCTGTACCTCCAAGTGCTTGCGCGCAGCAGCTACCGTTTCGAGCAGTTGACCAAGGAATATTTCGTCGAGCTGGGCCGCACGATGGGCGACCGTGCGAGGTTCTTCATCTGGCGGCAGGGCGGCCGGGCCGTGGCGGTCAGCTTGGGCATGGTTCACGACGGCACTTTTTACGACAATTACCTCGGGCTGGATTACGCGGTCGCCTACGACCTGTCGCTGTATTTCCTGACCATCCGCGACCTCTTTAATTGGGCCGTAGGCCAGGGGCTGCGGACGTACTATAGCACACCGCTCAACTACGATCCCAAGCTGCACCTACGCTTTGCCCTGGAGCCGCTGGACCTGTACGTGCGGCACGTCTCGAACTGGCTCAACCCGTTTTTCACGCGGGTCGCGCCCCTGCTCGAACCGACACGCTACGACAAGCTGCTGCCGCGCTTCGAGAACCATGCGGATTTGTTGGCCTGAGCTAGGCCGCGCCGTGAAATTTATTTCACGGGACCGTGTAATCGCCGGACCGGAACTCTGAATGTTTGGACAAGCGAACTTGCTCGCAACCAACATTCCCATGAACACCCGCTCCCATTTTTTTGTCTCCACCCGTTCCCACGGTCGCTGCGCCGCGCTTGCCGCGCTCGCGCTGGCCGCCGCGCTGCCGCTCCACGGCGAGACGCTCCGCCTCACGGACGACGCCGGGACCACCACCGGCGCGACTGAACCCACCGGGGTCGCGCCTACGTTCACGGTCAAAGGCAAACCCGGCAAGCCGAAGCAATCGGTCGGCTTTCTCCGGTTTGACCTCGCGGATTTGCCCGCAGGCACATCGCCAGGCAGCGTGGCAAAGGCCACCCTGCGTGTGTTCGTGAACACGTCCAGGAAGCCCGGCGGCAGCTTCAACGTCCAAACCGTCAGCGACGACTGGACTGAAGACGCCGTCACCGGCGCGGGTGCCCCGGGCCTCGGCGGGACGGTGGCGACCGGCATCGCCGCCGGACCGGAGTTGGCTCTTTCCTACGTGTCCGTGGATGTCACTTCGGTGGTGCAACAATGGCTCGGCGGCGGCCTGGCCAACCACGGCCTCGCGCTGGTGCCCGCCACCGGGATCAACGCCACGTTCGACACGAAGGAAAGTTCCTCCACCGCCCATCCGGCCACGCTCGACGTGACGCTCGTCAACGGCGGCCCCGCCGGTCCGCAGGGCCCGGCAGGCGCGCCCGGAGCCGTCGGCGCGCCCGGAGTATCCGGCGTGGCCGGTCCCGCCGGTCCGCAGGGCGCACCCGGCGCGGCGGGTCCCGCCGGTCCGCAGGGCGCGGTTGGTCCGGCGGGGGCCACCGGCGCAACCGGAGCCACGGGCGCCCCCGGCAACCTGCGCGTCTACGGCAGCGGCTCCGGCGGCTTCCGCAACATTACCGCGAGCGGCGACCTCACCGACGACGACACCGAATACACCTCTTTCAACGTCGCTGCGGGAGTGACCCTGACGGTCCCTAGTGGGGTCGTGATCCGCTGCACCGGCGGGTTCAGCAACGCCGGGACCATCGTGGTCGGCAACGGAGCCACCCCGGGCACCGCCCCCGACGCCTACACGCCCGAGGTCGCACCCGGGGCCGGACTCGCCTTCGGGCCGTCCGGCAACGGCATCAGCGTGGCGACGAACGCCAACGTGCACGGCGGTTTCGCGGGCGGTAGCCTGGGCGTTGCGGCGCGGCGTCTGATGGTCCGTGGTCCGCTGGGTGGCGGCGCGGGCGGCGGCTGCTACGCGGGGGCGGGTGGCTCCGGCGGCGGGGCGTTTGCCGTGGTGGCCCAGGGGGACGTCAACAACCTGGGTACCATCAAGGCGAACGGCGTCGACGGCAGTTTCGGCGGCGGCGGCGGCGCGGGTGGCTTGATCGTGCTGATGTCGGCCACCAGCGTCCGCAACAGCGCGGCGTCCAGCCTGCAAGTTGCCGGTGGGGCGGGCGGCGTGAGTAACTTCAACAACACGGCGGGCGGTGGCGGCGCGGGCGGCGTGATCCATCTCATTAGCCCCAGCGTTACCAACCCGGCCTCTCTTTACTACATCTCGGGCGGTGCGCCGGGCAGCAACTCGGCGGCTACCTCGGTTTCGACAAACCACGGTTCCGGCGGGGCGGGCGGAAGCTTTGTCAATCCGGGCGGTGCTGGCGCGAGCGCCGTCACCGGCATGGCAGCGGCCAACGGCGGCTCCGGGGCGATCTACAGTTCGCAGGTCACCGACCCATCAGGTTATTTCTTCTGAGACCGCCGGAGGCGGTCGATAGCCGGTGGCGTCGGCTCAGGCGGGGCGGCGCACGGCAAAACTTTGGTGAACGGCGCAAGGCACGCAGATTTTGCTTCGGCAGAATCTGCGTGCCTATTATTTCCCCGCCGTCCGACGGCCGTCGACAACCTGTGGCGGTGGCTCGCATTGTAATGTTTTTCATTACACTCCATGCCGCTCCCTGGTTGACATTTCCCGACAATCCCTTTACTTCCTATGCCCAATCTGACCGCGCCAGTTACTTTCGACTCACCCATGAACGTCAAAGCCGACCCGATCAAAATCGAGATCCCCAAGACCGACTCCAAGCTGTTTGCCTACACCCGTTGGGACATTGTCCCGACGGTCGCCGCGATCCTGCATTTCTGCTTTTTCTTCGCGCTTTATTTCATGTTCCCGCATTTCTCGTTGTGGGTCATGATTCCGCTGGGCCTGCTCTATGCCTTTTTGATCAACGCGAACATCAACGGCATCTCGCACAACTTTATTCACAACCCTTACTTTCGCTCGCCGCTGCTGAACCGGCTTTTCAGCGTGATGGAATCCGTCGCCTGCTGCTTCTCGCAGACCTACTACGACGTGGTCCACATGCAGCACCACAAGGGCAACAGCGACAAGCAGGACGAACACGGCGAGACGACCGATTGGATCTCCATCTACCGCCACGGCCACGACGACGAGGCCGAGAACGTCTGGAGCTACACGTTCCTGTCGTTTTTCCGCGACCATCCGCTCGCCATCAACCGCGAACTCAAAAAGCGCGGCGAAACCGAGGTGCGCTGGGGCAACGCCGAGATCTACGTATTTTCCGCAACGTTGGCGATTCTGGCGGCGTTCAACTGGCGCTGGATCGTGTTCTTCCTGCCCATGATGTACCTGGGCCATTGTTTCTCGTACCTCAACGGGTACTACCGCCACTTCGGCGGCAACCCGGACGAACCCGCCGCCTGGGGCGTGTCGTCCTATGGCAAGATCTACAACTGGATTTTCTTCAACAACGGCTACCACGCCGAGCACCATTTCCGCCCGAAGTGTCACTGGACGCGGATGCACGGGTTCTACCTGCAAATTCAGAATTTGCAGCGGCGTGTCGGCACCCGTGTGCTCAGTCAGCCGCACATGCTCGGTTTCCTCGACCCCAATCTCCCCACCAAGAGCCGCCCGGTCGGCCACCAACCCACCGAGGCCGCTCCCGCCACCCCGGCTTGAGTGCCATTGCCGTCATCGCCGCGCCGGTCCTCGACACGCTCGCGCCCGTCTTTTCGGGCCGGACGCGCGGGGGATCGCGCTTCGAGGTCTTTGACCGGCTCGCCGGGATCGACCCGCTCGTCTGGCAGACGGTTTTTCCGACTTCTTGGAAAGATTACCGGTATTTTCAGACGCTAGAGGAAACATTCGCCGACCAGTTCCCGCCGCGTTACCTCGTGCTACACGAGCCGGGCGCGGGGGAGGACGGCGTGGTGCGCGCGATCCTGCCGCTGTTCTTCGTCACGCAGGATCTGACGGTGTCGCTCGCTGCAAGCGTGCGCGCGTGGCTGAAACCGTTGCGCCGGTGGCTGACCCTGCGGCTCTTGATGGCGGGCTGCATCGTGGGCGACGGGCAGGTGGGCGTCGCAGACCCAGGCGACACGGCGGGCGCGCTGGCGGAACTCGACGAGGCGCTGGAAACCTTTGCCCGGCGCGAAGGTGTCTCCATCCGGCTGTTCAAGGATATGCCCGAGGCCTACCGTCCCGCGCTGGCCCCGCTGACCGCCAGCGGACGTTATACCCGGTTGCCGAGTCTACCGGGCGTGTGCATGGCGCTGGATTTCGCCAGTTTCGACGAATACCTCCAGACGCGGCCCGGCAAATCCACGCGCAAAAGCCTGCGGCGGAAATTCCGCGAGGTCGATGCGCTCTCCGAGCCGATCACGCTGGAGGTAAAGAACAGCGTCACCGCCGAGGAGGCCGTGGCGCTGCACGCGCTGTACGAGCGCGTTGCGTTGCGCGGGGACGTGCATTTCGAGGTATTCAGCGCCGATTATTTTCTGAAACTGGGCGAGCGGATGCCGGAGACGGCGCGGTACTTCGTGTGGCGGCACGCTGGCCGGATCGTGGCGTTTTCCTTTTGCACGGTGCACGACGGTGCGATCCACGACAACGACATCGGCATCGACGAAACGGCTGACCCGTCGCTGCACTTGTATCACCTGACGTTTCGGGACATCGTGCGCTGGGCGCTGGCGCACGGGTTGAAGCATTATTACAGCGCGCCGTTCAACTACGATCCCAAGCTGCACCTGCGGATGGACCTCGTGCCGCTGGACCTGTACGCGCGGCACACCAACCCGGTGGTCAACTGTCTGTTGCGCTGGTTCGCGCCGCTGGCTGCGCCGACGCGCCAGGAGCCGCTGCTGGCGCAGTTTCCGAGCGCGGGGCGGTTGTAAAAGCGTAGGTAGGTAGACCGTGACCTCCGGGCGCGATCCCCCCGAAGCCGTGAGGAGTGGTGGCCTCGTTTTTGCTTTCTCGTTCCTGATGGCCCGATTTTTAATCGTCCGACTGCTACCTATCTTCGTCTGGTGGCTACTTTGCTGCGAACCGCCCCCGATCTCGGCCCAGCAATCCATCGTCGGCAACGAAATCGGCCTGAACGGCTTGCGGGAGATCCCCTTCTCCGCGCTTTCCTCACCTTACATCACGCCGCTCGGCCAAGCCGCGCTTTCCATTCGCCCGACCGAGTGGAAACACGCCGAAACCGACAACTTCGTGTACCATTTTTTCCATGGCTTCATCGCCACGCCCGTTTCCATGGAGGCCGAATTCTACTACCGCGTCGTTGCCCGCGACCTCGACAAGGACACCTCCCACTGGGAGCGTAAGGCGCACATCTTTATCTTCGAGTCGCCGGAGGACTGGCGCGCGTTCCAGACCAAGGCCAGCCTCGACCCGTGGACCGGCGGCATCCACCAGGGCGGCTCGCTGTTCATCCAGCGCGACCCGAACCTCAAGTTCAAGGGCAACACGCTCGGCCACGAGACGGCGCACCTCGTGGTGGACCGGTTCTTTGGCTCCAACGTGCCGCTCTGGCTCAACGAGGGTTATGCGGAGTACATCTCGCGCGTCGCCTACGCCAGCTACAACCGCGCCCGGGGCTACAGCGCCCACCCGACCACCAACCCGCTGACGGCGGAATCGTTCATCCCCTTAGAGCGTTTGAGCAACGCGTTGTCGTACCCGGCGGACACGCGCGAGGTGATCGCGTTCTACACGGAGTCCGAGAAGTTGGTGCGTTTCCTGAGCGCCGCCGACAAGACGAAATTCCAGGCCATGTTCACGGCGCTGGCGCGGGGGAGCCTGTTCGAGAACGCGCTGCATGGGGCGTTTGGGACGCTGTACCCCACGCCACACCTGTTGGAGGAGGCTTTCAAGCCGTACGCGGTGCAACCCGCGATGGCAGCAGTGCCGTCTCCGCAAAAGTAGGGGTGCCGGTCCCTCGCCGTCCGTCCAAGGTGGCGATGCGCGGTCCAAATCACGGCAACCTTTCTACGGTCGTCCGGCTCCCCGAGCCCGTGGACGACGAGGGACCGCCAGCGGGACTTGCCGCTTGCCGCGAGATGCGCCTTGCCTTCTTTACAAGCGCGGAACCTTGCACGAAGATGCGCCCTCCCTATGGAATTCCTGATCAATTTTCTCCTGACGATTTTTATTCTCGTCTGCCTGTTGCTCATTCTTGTCGTGTTGTTGCAGCGTCCGCGCAGCGAGGGCTTGGGGACCGCTTTCGCCTCCGGCATGGTCGAGCAATACATCGGACCGGCCACCAGCGTGCTCGTGCGCTTCACGACCTGGATGGCGGGCGCGTTCTTCTTCCTGGCCGTCGCGCTGGCGTTCATGTACGCCCACCGCTCCGGCGGCAAGGGCAAGGTGGCCGAAAAGCTCCGCGCAATCCCGGCGGCCAAGGCGACGCCCACCCCGGCCCCGAGCGCCTCTCTGGCACCCGACGCAACCCCGGCGGCCACCGTCCCGGCGGTCGTGGTGCCGGTGCCGACCCTCGCGCCTGACGCAGCGCACGCCGCGACCGTGGCCCCTGTGGCGAGCCCGTCGCCCGCCGTCTCCGTCGCCGTGCCGGCCGTCCCAGCAGAAGCCCCGCTGGCCACGCCAGTTGCGACGCCCGTCGCCACCCCAGCTCCGACCGTCGCTGCCACGCCGACGCCTACCCCCGTCCCGACCGCCACGCCGACGCCCGCACCGACCGCTACCCCGACGCCGACCGTCGCCCCCACCCCGGAGGCCACCCTGGCCCCGGTCCCGGTGCCGCCTCCGGCCACGCCGCGCGCGAGCGCCGAGCCTACGACCGAAAGCACCCCCGCTCCGGCGGCCCTGAGTACTCCCGCCGACATCCCGGCCCCGGCGGCGACCGCCTCCCCGGCGGCCTGATCGCACGCCTTGCACGGAAACTGACGGTGCTGCCTCGGACAATGTGCTTCGCGGCGGCGAACCGGTGGCTCTGCGCGGCGCTGGCGCTCTGCGTCCTGCCGCTGTTCCTGACCGGCTGCGGACGCGGCACCAGCCGCGCCGACCTGACCTTCGCCAACGGCGGCGAGGCCGAGACGCTCGACCCCGCGCTGATGACGGCGCAACTCGACATGCGCCTCGCCTTCGCGCTGTTCGAGGGCCTAACCGCTTTTAACGCTGCCGGAGAGCCGCAACCCGGCGTGGCCGAACGCTGGGACGTTTCCCCCGATGGCCTGACCTACACTTTCCACCTGCGTTCCGACGCCTTGTGGACGAACGGCGAACGCGTCACCGCCCACGATTTCGTCAACTCCTGGCGGCGCACGCTCACGCCCGCCACGGCGGCCCGCAACAGCTACCAGCTCTATTACCTGAAGAACGGCCAGAAATTCAACGACCCGGCGTCTGGGCTGACGGATTTTTCGCAGGTGGGCGTCCACGCCATCGACGATGCGACGTTACAGGTCGAACTGGAGCATCCGACCCCGTTTTTCCTCGATCTGTGCTGCACCAGCGCGCTCCTGCCGGTGCCGCTGGCGACCGTCGAGCGTTGGGGCGACGCCTGGACCACCCCAGCGCACATCGTTACCAACGGCGCGTTTACCCTGGCGCAGTGGCGGCTCAACGACCGCCTGCGGCTGCGCCGGAACCCGCTTTACTGGAACCGCGCCGCCGTGCGCCTGGAAACCGTCGACGCGCTGCCCATCAGCCAGGCCAACGTGGCGCTCAATTTCTTTGCGGGCGGCGGCGTTGACCTGCTCATGGACAAGGGCCTAACGCCGGTCACGCTCATCGGCGACCTCAAGAAGAAGCCTTATTTCCACGCCGCGCCCTTCCTGGGCAACTTTTTCCTGCGCTTCAATTGCTCGCGCCTGCCGTTCAACGATCCGCGCGTGCGGCAGGCATTCGCGCTGGTGGTGGACAAAGGCCTCCTCGTCGAGAAGATCACCAAGGCGGGCGAGATCCCCGCCGCGTCGTTCGTGCCGCCCGGCACCGGCGGTTACGAGCCGCCCGGCCCCGGCCTGGGCCGCGACCCGGAGCGCGCCCGGCGGCTGCTGGCGGAAGCGGGTTTCCCCGGCGGCAAGGGTTTTCCGCCGTTCGCATTCCTCTACAACAACGGCGAGCAGAACCAATACATCGGCGTGGAGCTAAAGAGCATGTTCGAGCGCGAATTGGGCGTGTCGATGGGCCTGCGTCCGCAGGAAAACAAGGTGTATCTCAACACGATGAGCAGCCTGGATTACGACCTGGCCCGCTCCAGTTGGATCGGCGATTACAATGATCCGAACACGTTCCTGGACATGTGGGTGACGGGCGGCGGCAACAACCGCTGCGGGTGGTCGGACCCGGTTTACGACCAACTCATCGCCGACGCCGCCCGCGAGCCGGACCGCGCCCGGCGCTTTGACATTTTCCGCCGCGCCGAGACCCTCCTCGTCAGCGAGGCGACACCGATCTGCCCATTATATTACTACGTCGGCATCCAGCTTTACGACGGAAACAAGATCGGCGGCGTGCAGTCGAACGTGCTGGACGAGCACCCGATCCGGGAGATGTTCCGCAAGGCTGCCCGCTGATGACCGCCATGAAATCACTCTCCCGCCTGAGCCGCGTTTTCGCCATCGGCGCGCTGCTGTTGCTGAGCGGATGCTTTGTCACCACCGAACAGCCGCTGAGCGACCCCAACCACGCCCAGCCCGACCCGGCGCTGGTCGGAACCTGGCGCTCCACTTTGAAAGAGCGTGACCAAACCCCGGCACGCATTCGCTTTGATGAGCGCGGCCAAGGCCACTTCGAGGAAAAAGCAGGGGGCGGGCATTGGAAAACCGTGCGCGGAGAGGAGCGTTTCTTCGTCACGCGGACCGCCAACGACACTTACTTTAACGTGGCAGTCACCGACCCGGCACACCCGAAAAAGAACCGGAAAAAGTCTGTTTACCAATTTTTGAAATACCGCGTCTCCGACGACGGAAAAAAACTGACGATCTGGACGGCGAAATCGCTGGGCTTCCGGCAAGCGGTCGTGGCGGGCAAGTTGCAGGGCTACATCGACAAGTCAGAAAACGCCACCCGGAAAGCTGGTCGGCGGGACGATTCCCTGGACGACGTGGCGTTGCGGGATTCTCCGGCGGCCATCCTGCGTTTCATCGAGTCGCGGCCCACCGCTGAGCTATTCGACGAAGCGAACGTCCTGCAACGGATCGACTGACGCGGGCTGGCGCGAACATGGATTACGTCGTCTACCTCCTCTACCGCGCGTTCACCGGGCTGATCGCCGCGCTGCCGATCCGCCTGGTGTACCGTGTCGGGCAGGCGCTGGGATGGCTGGGGCACCTCGTCTTCTGGCCATATCGCCGTCTGGCCGTCAGCAACCTGACCGTTGCCTACGGCGGCACGCTCTCCCCCGACGAGATTCGCCGCCTCGCCCGGCGGCATTTCACCACGGTCGGCGCGAACCTCCTATGCTCGATCAAGGCGTCCAGTTTCGACGCCGCCCGGATGCACGACATCGCCGAGGTCGAGGGCATGGAAATCATCCGCGCCGCCCTGGAGCGCGGCAAGGGCGTGGTGCTCATCATCAGCCACATCGGCAACTGGGAATTGTTCGCGCAGCTTTGCCAATTATTGCCGGAATTCCAATGGGGCACGGTGTACCAGCCGCTCGGCAACCGGTATATCGAGGCGCACATCCAGCACATGCGCCGGAAGGTAAAGCTTTTCAGCCGCAAGAGCGGTTTCAACGCGCCGACGGCGTTCCTGCGCGCAGGCGGGGCGCTGGGCGTGCTGGTCGATCAGCACGCGGGCGACGGCGGCATCTGGGTACCGTTCTTCGGGCGGCTGGCGTCCACCTCGCCGCTGGCGGCGCTGTTGGCATTGAGGACGGAAGCCGAGGTCGTGCCGATGGCCGTCCACACCGCCGGGGTGGCGAAATGGCGGGTGGTGATTTCCCAGCCGATGGCCATGACCACGCCGGACGGCCAGTCCGTGACGACCGAAGTCCTGACCGCGCGTATCAACACCGTCCTGGAAGGTCAAATCAACACCGCCCCGCCCGATTGGTTCTGGGTCCACAACCGGTGGAAAACGCCGAAGCCGAAGTTCCTGCTGGCGACCTACCGGCGAGGCGTTACGGTTCCGGCAGAGATGTCCGCGGACGATTTGAAGCCCTTCCGAATCCTGGTGCGTTCGACGAACTGGCTGGGCGACGCCGTGCTGACGATCCCGGCAATCCAGGCCATCGCGCACGGACGGCCCGACGCCGAGGTGACGGTGCTCGCGCCGGGAAAAATCGCCGGGTTGTTCGCGGACATGCCCGGTGTGGCCGCGACGTTGCCGATCCCGGCGGGCGCGTCGGTATTCGGCGTGGCGCAAATCATCCGGCGGGCAGGTCCGTTCGACGTGGCGGTGATTCTGCCCAATTCGGTGCGCTCGGCGCTGGAGGCGCGGCTGGCCGGGGTGCCGCGCCGGGTGGGTTACGCGGGGCACCGGCGGCGGTGGCTGCTCAACCAAGTCGTGTCCGAGCCGCCGGACGCGTTCAAGGCAGAGCGCGATTCCAAGGAGAAAATCATCCGCCGGGTCGCGCCCGCGAGGCCGCACCAGTCGCTGCGGTACGCGCACTTAGCGACGGAGATCGGCGCGGACGCCGTCGCGGCCTATCCCGAGCCACCGGCAGGCGAAGGCGCGACGGCCCCGGAGCGCGGGGAGTTCTTGCGCATCGGCATTTGCCCGGGCGCGGAGTACGGCCCGACGAAACGCTGGTTCCCCGAGCGGTTCGCGGAGGCCGCCAAGCTGGTGGGCGGCAAGCGCGCCGCGGATTGGGTGCTGTTCGGCGTCGAGAAGGACCAACCGCTGGGCGAAATCATCGTCAAGGAGTTGGGCGACCGTTGCGAGAATCGCATCGGCCAGACCAATCTCGCCGAACTGGTGGCGGAGCTGCGCCGTTGCCATGCCCTGCTGACCAACGACACCGGCACGATGCACCTGGCGGCGTTGCTCGGGGTGCCGGTGGTCGCGGTGTTCGGTTCGACGGACCCGGTCCTGACGGGTCCGCTTGCCCCGCCGGAGCGCGTGCGGATTTTGCGGCATCAGGTGGAGTGCAGCCCGTGTTTCCTCAAGGAATGCCCGCTGGACCTGCGCTGCATTAAGGCCGTCACGCCTGAGGAAGCTGCCGGGGCGGTATTGTCGCTGTTTCCATAAACGCTTGCTTTGTGCCCACTCCCGCCGTCCCGCCCCTTGCCTCTGAATTACTCACCGCCGACGGCCTGACGTGGACCTTCGACGTGCCCGCCAACCTTCCCTATTTCGAAGGCCATTTTCCCGGTCACCCGATCTTGCCCGGCGTGGTCGCGCTGGGCTGGATGCTAGCGGGGGCGGAACGCTTCCTGGGGCGTTCGCTCGGGGCAGTGGAACTGTTAAACGTGAAGTTTCAAAACGTCATCCTGCCCGGCGCGCAGGTGGAGCTTGCCGTCGTTCCCAAGACCGGCGGGCGGCTCCAGGCCACCGTCCGCTCGGAGGCGGGCACGCATGCTTCGGCCTTGATTCCCGGCCAGGAAGGGTAACAGTCGTGGGCTGCGCAACCCGGCGGCGTTGCGCGGGTTTGCCTACGAATCAGTATCATGACCAAATTCTTTTCCGTGCTCGGTCTCGCCCTCGGTTTGGCCCTCGCCTGCCCCGCGCCGTCCCCCGCCCAACAGACGGCCCCCGCCCCGACCGCCGACGCCCTTTTCACCCCGGCCAACCAGGTGCCGCCGGGCAAACTGCCCTTCACGCTGCGGAAGGTGTTTCATCGGCTGTCGCACGATCAGTCCGAGTCCATGTCGTTCGTTGAGGTGCGCACTTTCGCCATTTCCAAGAATCCGCTCAAGCAGAACGGCAACCTGCGCTCCAGCAAGGAGCACGGCTTGAGCCTGTCCTACGAGAGCGCCAAGCCGCACGTCATCGTCGTCGACGACAAAGGCCTCATCGACCGCCAGCCCGACGGGCACGAGCGGCAGGTGACCGTGGCCGACCACCCGGAGGTCGCCACGCTGACCGACCTTTATCTGAACCTGCTGCGCGGCAACGCCGACAAGCTGTTCCAGTACGCCGACGTGTACTTTGCGGGTACGGCCCAGGCGTGGCAGATGGGACTGGTGTCACACGACGCGAACCTCGCCAAACGGGTCGGCAAGGTGGTCGTCAGCGGCAACGGGCGCAACATCACAAAGCTCGAGAACCTGTTGCCCAATGGCGAATCGCGTACCCTGGAGTTCGGCCACGTCACGCGCAATCCGAAGTACGGCCCGGACGAGGTGCAGAAGTATTTCCGGGGGCAGGGCTGATAGTTCGGGACGGCTGTCCCTAACTTGACTTTTTCCTAACCTCAATGTCCTCGTCCCCGCCCCCTGCGCCGGTGCGCGCCACGCTGATCCTGCTGGCGGTTCTGGCGGTGGGCTTGGGCGTGTTGCTCGGCGTGCAGAAAGCGGGTCGGCGCATCACCACGGACGCCCTCGACCTCCTGCCGCGCGACGAACTCGACGCGACCATCAAGCTGGCGCGGCAGACCACCACCGGACGGTTCGGGCGAACGCTGCTTTTTGCCTTGGTCGATTCCGACCATCCCGACAAGCCACCGGCAGAAGCAGTCGCCGCGCTGGCCGCCGACCTTGGTCGCAATCCGGCTTTCAACGCCGTCTTCACCGGCCTGAAGAGCGACGACAAGGACCGGCTCCAACGGTGGTTTTTCGAGCGGCGTCTGGCGTTGCGGCTGCCCGTCTGGCTCGACGGGATGACCGCCCGTTGGACCAGGGAAAAAGGCTCGGGCGGCGGCGAACCTGACCCGGCCTGGCTGGCGAGCGCGGCAGCGGGGGATTTGCAGGAATTTCAGAACACCTCCGACGCGTTGGCCTACCAGGAGCGTTTGCCCAGCGACCCGCTGCTGCTGATCCCAGCGCTGCTGACCATCTTCGGCGACGAAGATAAAACCGCCGCCAGCGAGGTGGCGGGCGGCGCCCTAACGGCCACCGGCCCCGACGGCAGGGCCCGCTACGCACTGATGCAAGCCGAGATCAAAGCATCGCCGCTGACCAAAGCCGGGCAAGAGCCGATTTTCCAAGCTATCGGGCAGGCGTTGGATTCGGTCCGCGCAAAATTCGGGCGTGGACTGGAACTCAAATACACGGGGGTGGACAAGATCGCCTCCGAGACCCGGGAACGCGTGGAAGGCGAGATTTTTATCCTCACGAGTATTTCGCTCGGGCTGTCGTGCCTGCTGCTGTTGATTGCGTTCCGGCGGGCGGCCATCTTCATCTATCTGCTGCTGCCCCTCGCAGCGGCGACGGTCTGGTCGCTAGTAGGCTGTTTCGCGTTGTTCGACCAAGTCCACTCCATCGCGATCACCTTTACGACGGTGCTGGTCGGCGTGGCGCTGGACTACGGCATCTACGCGTTCAGCCACGCCCGGCAGAGCGCCCCAGGCGGCATGGGCCGGGCGTTGCGCGAAATCCGGCGACCGCTGATCGCGGGCTGCCTGACCAGCGTGGGCGGGTTTGTTTTCATGACGTTGACCAACCTGCCGATGTTGCAGCAGATGGGCGTGGCGGTCGCGCTGGGGCTGTTGTTCGCGCTGGGGCTGGATTTCGTATACCTGCCACACATCCCCGCGTTGGTGCCGGACGAGTACGTTGGCCCGACCTCCGGGCGACGGTTGTCGCTGGGCGGCGCGGGATTTCCGTTGGCCGCGTTGGCCGCTTTGCTGGCGGCAGGCGGCCTGGTGACGGCGGCCAAGGTGAAATGGAACGACGACGTACGTTCGCTGGTGGCGATGTCCACCGATTTGCAGGACGAACAAACGTTTCTGCGCACGTTGTTCGGCCAGTCCAAGAAGCAGCGCATTGTCCTGACCTCGGGGCACGATTTGGACGAGGCGTTTGCCAACGTGGCGAAGCTCAACTCCCGGTTGGCGGCGGCTTCGTCCAAACCGGAGGACCGTTTCGTCAACCTGGGCAAGCTGTTCCCGACCGCCGGGCAGGCCGCGCGTTGCCAGACGTATTTCCGCGCCCACCCGGGTTTTGACGACGCGCTGAAGACCGCCCTGAACAAGGATTTCAACGCGGACGCCTTCGCGCCGTTTTTCACCGATTGGACGGCTTGGGACAAAGCGAACAACGACCCGCAGCGCCCGTCGTCCACACCCGCGCAACTCATCGCCGGGCTGCGCGACGTGCTCCCGCTGCCGCTGCAAAACCTTTGGAGCGATGAACAGGCAGGGGCCGTCTGGCTGGCCACTCGGATCAGCGGGCCGCTCTACGACAAATTGCCGCCGGGTACGCTCGCCGCGCCCAACGCGCCCATCGACCAGGTCGAAACGCTCAACGGCGCGCTCAAACGCTATCGGGTGACGGCCCTGCAGCGCGGCGGGGTCGGTTTGGGGATCATCGCCGTGGTCGTGCTGCTGGTGTACGGTTGGCGGCGGGCGACCTTCATGCTGGTCATCCCGGCGGTGAGCATCTTGCTGGCCGTGGCAATCCTCGGGTTCACGCGGCAACCGCTGGGGCTGCTGCACGTCGTGGCGCTGCTGCTCGGATTCTGCCTGGCGAGTGATTATTCCATTTTCCTCGGCAGCCCGGGTGAGTTGCCGCACTCCACGCGCCGGGCGGTCTTGCTGGCGGCGTCCACGGCGCTACTGAGCTTCACCGTGCTGAGTTTCAGCAAGGTGCAGGCACTCAAGGACATTTGTCTGACCGTGACCATGGTCATCGGTTTCGTGCTGGTGCTCTGCGAGGGGTGCTACCGGTTGTTTGTGCGCCGGATGCGGACCGAGGATTGAAAGCGGATTTTTTGCTGGACTTACAGAGAAAGTCCGGGCATAAGGCCGCTTGGCTGCCGGATCGAACCCCCTGTTCATTCACGATTTACGCCGCCGGTCCGAAGGATTCACCAGGACGCCGCCGGTGTCCGCCCACCGGGCCACGAAATCTGTAAAACAGCGTGCAAATCATGAAGGGAAACGGTCAAAGCGTACAAGAACTCATCCGCCTCGAAGCGTATCTGCTCAGCGAGCGGGCCGGGCATCCCCATGGGATGCAGCAGGCGTTCTGGGCACAGGCGGAGGGAATCATCCTCGGGCGCAGCCACAAGACGAAGCCAGCCAAGAAGCCCGCCGCAACTTCCAAGGCGGCTGCCCCGGCGGTCAAAAAGCCCGCGAAGAAGACGGCCACGGCGAAGACAGAAAAGCAGTTGCCGCTTGTGCCGGAAATTTCCGTGACCGCGAAGAAGGCCACGACCAAGGACAAGACAGCACCGACGGCCAAAGCCGCACCCAAGCCGACGAAGGCTCCCGCCAAGAGCGGCGGACCGAAGAGGTAATCTGGCGTTTCAGGGCATTCGAGCCGGATCACGTCTATTGCGCGGTCGTTCGGATAAACAGGTTGGACGGCGACCTCCGGGTGCCATCCACCTCCAGACGGGGAGGTCAAAATCGATCTCGCGGCAATCCGAAGCACAAACGGCTTGAGCGCGGCACCCCATCACCCGTAAATTTGGAGCGTTTCCTCCCGTTTGTCTCATGGACCGTTCCCACACCAACGACCGCGGCGTCATCGCCCGCTGGCGGCAGTTTCTGCCCGTCACGGACGCCACCCCGGTCGTATCGCTCAACGAAGGCTCGACGCCGCTCATCCACTCCCCGCGCCTGAGTCAGATCGTCGGGCGCGGCTGCCGGGTATTCCTCAAATACGAGGGCCTCAACCCCACCGGCTCCTTCAAGGACCGGGGGATGACGATGGCCATCTCCAAGGCCGTCGAGGCTGGGGCCAAGGCGGTGATCTGCGCCTCCACCGGCAACACGTCCGCCTCGGCGGCGGCCTACGCGGCGCGCGCGGGGGTCGCTTGCTACGTGCTGCTCCCGGCGAGCAAGATCGCGCTGGGCAAGCTGGTGCAGGGCATGGTCCACGGTGCGCGTTGCGTGACGATTGACGGCAATTTCGACGACGCTCTACGGCTCGTGCGCCGGGCGGCGGACAGCGGCGCGCCCGTCGCGGTGGTCAATTCCATCAACCCCTACCGGATCGAGGGGCAGAAGACGGCTTCCTTCGAGATCATCGAGGACCTCGGCGAGGCGCCCGACGCGCATTTCCTGCCGGTGGGCAACGCCGGAAACATTTCGGCCTATTGGCGTGGGTACAAAGAATTTCACGCGCTGGGACGGTCCACCAAGCTGCCGCGTATGGTCGGTTTCCAAGCGGCAGGCGCGGCCCCGATTTTTCACGGGAAAGTCGTCGAACAGCCGGAGACCGTGGCCAGCGCCATTCGCATCGGCAACCCGGCCAGTTGGGAGATGGCTAGCGCCGCCCTCCGGGATTCAGGCGGGGCGGTGGACATCGTCACCGACGAGGAAATCCTCCACGCACAACGCTGGCTGGCGGCGAACGAGGGCATCTTCGTGGAACCGGCCAGCGCGGCGAGCGTGGCGGGGCTGCTCAAGTGCACGCGCCATGGCCAACCGGTGTCGGAGGTATGCGGGCCGTGTCCGCTGCGGCAGTTCCCGGATGACGGCGTAATCGTCTGCACCGTGACCGGCCACGGGTTGAAGGACGCGGATGCCGTGCTCCGGGGCAGCGCGCCACTCGACCCGCCGGTCCCGGCGACCTGGGAGGCGATTTCGGCGCTGTTGGGCTAGAGCGTTTTACTTTAGTATGTAGCCGCAGGAAGTGAACCAGCCTGCGGCATCTTGAGCGGTGACGCTGCGCAGGGCGGTGGCAATGGCTGCTTCGAGGGCGGGCAGCGTGCGGGCTTCGGCCGCGCGCAGGCTGGTTTTGACTTTGCTCCACATCTTCTCGATGGAATTGAGGTCAGGCGAGTAGGCGGGCAAAAAGCGCACGCCCGCTCCTGCCGCCTCGATCATCGCGAGCGTTTCCGCGCTTTTGTGCGGGCGCAGGTTGTCCAGGATCACTGTGTCCCCCGGATGCAGGGTAGGCACCAAGCAGCGGCGCACGTACTCGCGGAAGACGAGCGTGTCGGTGGCTCCCTCAATGGTCATGCAGGCGCTCGTGCCGTCCAGGCGCACGCTGGCGAGCATGGTGGTGGTCTGCCAGCGACCATGGGGAGCCTTGGCATGGAGGCGTTCGCCACGCGGGGCGCGCCCACGCAGGCGCGTCAGGTTCGTTTTGGCACCCGCCTCGTCCAGAGAAAGACCAGGCGCGCGGGAGCAAAGCTCTTGCGGCGCTGCCGCCGCCGCCAGGCGCGGCGGGCACGGGCTACGTCGGGGCGATCCTGCTCGCTGGCGCGCAACGTCTTTTTTTGTACGTCAGCCCCGGCCGGATCAGGGCGCGGTGGACGGCGACGAGCGAGCACTTCAGACCGCTGGCCGCCCGCAGTTGCTCCAGGGTGAGGTCGGGCTGTTTGCGCACCAGGGCGCGCAGGCGGCGCAGGTGGACCTGGCGGATCTTGGGCGGATGGCCGCCCCGATGGCCCAGCGGGGCGATCTGGCCGGTGCGCCGTCGCTGGCTCAGGAGCTTCTTGACCAGCCCCAGGCTCACCCCAAAGCGCGCGGCCACCTGGGGCTGCGTGCTGCCACCCTGGTCGTAGGCCGCCACGACCCGCTCCCGTAAGTCCGTCGAAAATGCCCGCATAGCTACCAATCTGCCCAGCTACACGCAAAAGTAAAATGCTCTAGGAGCAGTTTGCCGACGAAGCAGCCGCTCCTGGACAACGGTGGTGTCTACGAGGCTCCCTCTTGCCAGCGCGGGGCTTCCGGCGCGGGCAGGCCGAGGTGATCCAGCAGCCGATAGACGACCGTATCGGCGACCTCTTCGACCGTGGCGGGGCGGTGGTAGAACGACGGGACAGCAGGCAAGACCAGCGCGCCTGCCTCGATAACCGTGACCACGTTACGCGCGTGGATCAGATTCCACGGGGTTTCGCGGGGCACGAGGATGAGCTTGCGGCGCTCCTTGAGGAACACGTCGGCGGCGCGCAGGATGTTGTTGTCGCTGGTCCCGGCGGCGATCCGCGCCAGCGTGCCCATCGAACATGGGACGATGGCCATCGCATCAAAATGTGTCGAGCCGCTGGTGAACGGGACGTACATGCTACGCTCGTCGTGCAGGTGAATGCCCTCGGGGATCTGGAGGCGGTTGCCGGGTAGCTCCGAGGCCGCGACCTGCCGCGCGTGGGCGCTCAGGACGAGGTGGATTTCGTGCGCGCGGGCGTCGAGCCGCGCCAAAAGGCGCTGCATGTAGATCGACCCGCTGGCCCCGGTCATGGCAAGGACGAATTTCATCCTTACAAAAACCCCCCGCTATGGAGTCGGCGGGTCATGTCCGTTTGGCGTTGCAGCAGGTCGGCGTAGAGCTGCCGGTTCGCCGGGTCCGGCTCCGCGTGCAAAGTCCCGGAGGGACGAACGATGCGGTTGGTCATCTCACGCAGGCGGCCCACCTTGCCCTGGACGATGAAGTGCGTCCAGGCCGCGTGAATCGCCGCGCCGAGTGCCGCCCCCTCGCTCGTCTCCAGACCCCAGACCGGCAGGCCGAACACGTCCGCGCAAATCTGCCGCCAGGCCGCGCTCTGGCCGCCGCCGCCCGTCACGCGCACCTCCGTCGGCTGGCAACCCAGCGAGCGGAAACGGTTCAGCCCGTAGGCTAGCCCGAGCGTCACGCCCTCGGTCACCGCACGGGCGAAATGCGCCGGGTCCATGTTGCGTGGGGTCATCCCGTGCAGGACGCCGCTGGCGTGCGGCAGGTTGGGTGTGCGCTCGCCGTTGAGGTAAGGCAGGAAGAGGAGTCCGTCTGCGCCGGGCTCCGTCGCGGCGACGGCGGTTTCCAGGTGCGCCACGTCCCAGCCGAACATCGCGCGGGCCTGCTCGGTGGCGACGGTGACGTTCATGGTGCACATGAGCGGCAGCCAGCCGTCCGTGCTGTCGCAAAAGGCGGCGATCTCGCCCCGTTCGTCCACCACCGGCGCGGCGCTGTAGCCATAAAGCGTGCCGCTGGTGCCCAAGCTGGCGGTGATCGCCCCGCCCGGCGCGATGTTGCCCGTGCCGATGGCACCCATCATATTGTCGCCGCCGCCCGCGCTGACCAGTACGGCGGCGGGCAGGCCCCACTCGGCGCGCAACGTTTCGCGCAGCAGGCCGCACGGTTTGCGCGAGCTTTCGACCGGCGGCAGGCGCTCGGCGAGGTCAGGGTCGATGAAATCGAGGATCGGCTGGCTCCACTTGCGCGTGCGCACGTCGAACATGCCCGTACCCGAGGCGTCGCCGTATTCCATGCGCTGCTCGCCGGTCAGCCAGAAATTGAGGTAGTCGTGCGGGAGGAGAATCGTCCGGGTGGCGCGGAAGTTGGCGGGTTCGTTTTGCTTGAGCCAGAGGATCTTCGGCGCGGTGTAGCCAGGCAGCATGGCGTTGCCGGTCAGGGCGATTACCTCGTCGCTGCCGCCGAACTCCTTGTTGAACTGCTCGCACTGCTCGGCGGTCGAGGTGTCGCACCAGAGCTTGGCCGGGCGGACGGGCGTGTTGTCGTCGTTGAGCGCCACCAGCCCGTGCTGCTGGCCGCTGACACCGATGGCGCGGACCTCGCTCCGGCGGTTGCCCAGCTGCTGCAGGCAGGCGCGGATGGCGAAGTTCGAAGCCTCCTCCCACGTCTCCGGGTGCTGCTCGAAGTTCCCCGGCGGCAGGCCCTCGATGAAGCCGTAGACCTGCTGCCCGGTGGCGACGACGTGCCCGGCCTCCACATCGAGGGCGATGCACTTGGTGCTCTGCGTGCCGCTGTCGAGGCCGAGGCAAATCATCTTGTTTTTCGGTTTCCGCTTTGGCGATTTTCGCCTTACACTAGCGGCCACAGCGCCCAGTGCCGGGCCATCTGACACCATTTTCTCCCCATGATCAAGAAACTGCTGCACACCCGCTACCGCGTGAAGGACCTGGAGAAAACGGTCGATTTCTACCAGAACGTGCTCGGGCTGGAACAGACCAGCCGCTCGACCAGCGGGCGCGGCTCGCAGTTGGTGTTCTTCAAGGCACCCGGCAGCGACGAGGAGATCGAGATCTGCAAGTTCGACGAGAGTGGCCCCGTGCAGGTCGGCCCGGACCTGACGCATCTGGCGTTCGAGGTGGAAGATCTGGAAGAATTTGCCAAGCTGGCCGCCGCCAAGGGCTATCCGCTGAGCGACGGGCCGCACAAGAGCAGCAGCGGCAGCGTGATCGCGTTCCTCGACGCGCCTGAGGGCTACGAGATCGAGTTGATCCAGAAGGCGAAAGCCTGACCTTTTCTCTCATGGAATTTGACTGGTTGGAAGTCGCGTTTGACCTGCGGAAGGTGCCGCCGAAGGAAATCGAGGAAACCTTCGAAGACCCGTTCAGCCTGCGCCTGCTGCCGGAGATTCCGTCGGCAGATGGTGAGGCGCGGTATTTCAACCTCGGGCGGACGACGAACAATCGGGGGTTGTTCAGCGTGTTCTGGACGGATGGGAAGCGTTACCGCGTCATTTTGTCACGCGAGATGACAGCCGAGGAAGTAACGTTTTACGAGCGCAAGAACTCCGAATACGTTTTGTAATTTTTTCACACCGTGGACGAACCGACCGCAAAAATCACCCGCGTCATCACCCAATGGTCGGAAGTTCCGGCGTTCGAGAGTGAGGAGGACGAAGTGGCATTTTGGAGCCAGACGCGCATCGACGCGCGGCTGATGAACACGGCGATCCTCAAGGCGGACACGCGCGAGTCTACGACGGTGACGCTGCGATTCGACCCGCGGATGCTGGCGCGCATCAAGCGACTGGCGCGCTCGCGGTATCTGAACTACCAGAGCATGATCAAGCAGTGGTTGAGCGAGCGGCTGGAGAAAGAGATTTGACGGAACATCGTTCCACCGAAGCCAACACACGGCACTTCTCCACGGCGCACAAGTAAGTTTCGTCGAGAAGATCCCCTGCTCACCTAGCCGCGCGTCCCGTCGTACCCTGCACGCACTTGCTGAGGCAAGCCCTCGCGGACACCCGAAGGAGCCCCGCTCCTTCCACCCTGCCCTCGTCCGCGAGGTCGAATCCCGAAATCTGGGGAAAACAGCCTGGCCGGCCCCGTGAAAAATTCCCCCCGGATTTTTCACTCTCTACCCTCCGACCAGACTGTCCTTTGGATGTTTCCCCCTGTTCGTTATTCACGAACGAGTGGTGTATTAGCACCCCTTGTGCCAAGCTTCAAAAGCGGGAAATCCTACCTAGGAAGCACCGTAAGTCTACGGACAGGTTTACAAAGTTAAGTGTATATCATGTAAGAGCTTATAGATTTTGTAAAAAATTTCGTTTTATCTAAATTCAATCCTCTTCGCCACAACATAAAACGTGGTGAATTTTAGCCACGATGGATAATCCACGGGATCAATTCGCTGCTCGAAATCACCACCGCCAAGAAATCACCTCGGGAGTTGGCTTGCCAAGATTCCCAATGTTACGATGCCGTGTTTCGACGGATCATCCCAGCCTTCCGCATGGCCTCCCAAACCCTTTCCCACGACCAAGCGCAAGTACGCATCGACACGCTGCGCACCGAGATCAGCGAGCACAACCAGTGCTATTACCAGGAAGCCGCGCCGACGATCACCGACCAAGAATACGACG
This sequence comes from uncultured Chthoniobacterales bacterium, assembly GCA_964242205.1. GTDB lineage: Bacteria > Verrucomicrobiota > Verrucomicrobiia > Chthoniobacterales > SZAS-18 > CAHJWO01. Next base: position 1,876 of record CAXTBX010000026.1, on the reverse strand, counting down.
CGCTCTACCGTGAACTGGCCGACCTCGAAGCCGCGCACCCCGAGTTGCTGACGCCGGATTCTCCCACGCAGCGGGTCGGTGGCAAGCCGCTGGATGAATTTAGGCAGATCCGCCACCGCGTGCCGATGCTCAGCCTAGACAACACCTATTCCGAGGAGGAAGTGGCGGAATTTTACCGCCGCGTGCAGAAGGCGCTACCGGGCCGCGACGTGCCCGTCATCATCGAGCCGAAGATCGACGGCGTGGCGGTCTCTCTGTTCTACGAAAATGGCGTGCTGCAATACGCCACGACTCGGGGCGACGGCGTGCAGGGCGACGACATCACGCAGAACGCGCGGACGATCCGTTCCATTCCACACAAACTGCGCGGAATAGCGCCCGAGAAGCTGGAAGTGCGCGGCGAGGTGTACATGCCCCGGAGCGGTTTTGACAAGTTTAACGCCACGCGGGCGGCGGCAGGCGAACCGCTGTTCGCCAACCCGCGCAACGCCACGGCTGGGTCGCTCAAGCAACTCGACCCGGCGGTGGTCGCCAAGCGTCCGCTGGCGTTCATCGCGCACAGCTTCGGGCTGCTGGAAGGCGGCGGGGCCGAATTGCATACGCACGGCGAGATGTTCAAGCTGCTGGATGCCAGCGGACTCAAGATCAGCGAGAAGTTGTGGCACGAGCAGACCGTAGAGGGTATCATCAAGGCCATTCACGAACTGGATGTCGTGCGGCACGGTTTCGAGTACGAGACAGATGGCGCAGTGGTCAAAGTGGACGATTTCGCGCAACGTGCGCGGCTGGGGCTGACCTCCAAATCGCCGCGCTGGGCGATGGCCTACAAATACCAGGCCGAACGGGCCGAGACGCGGTTGCTGGACATCCAGATCCAGATCGGGCGTACAGGCGTGCTGACGCCAGTGGCGATCTTGGAGCCTGTACCCGTTAGCGGTACGACGGTGGCGCGTGCCACGCTGCACAACGGCGAGGAAATCGCGCGCAAGGACGTGCGCATCGGCGATACCGTGGCCATCGAAAAGCGCGGGGAGATCATCCCGGCGGTCGTGCTGGTGCGGACCGATCTGCGCAAGGGTACGGAACTGCCGTTCCAGATGCCGACCGAGTGTCCGTCGTGCGGCGCGCCCGTGCTGCAAGACCCGGACGGCGTGGCGCTGCGCTGCCAGAACATCGCGTGCCCCGCGCAGGTGCGGCGGCGGCTGCAGCACTTCGCGTCGCGCGGCGCGATGGACATCGAAGGGCTGGGCGAGGCGATGGTCGAGCAGTTGGTCACGCACGGACTGGTCGGGTCGATCCCGGACGTTTATGGGTTACAGGCAGCGCGGCTCGCGGCGTTGGAGCGCATGGGCGAAAAGAGCGCGACCAACTTGATTGCTGGCATTGAGGCGAGCAAAAATCAGCCGCTCTGGAAGCTGCTGTTCGGGCTGGGGATTCTGCACGTCGGCGCGACCGGCGCGCGGACGTTGGCAGCGCGGTTCAAGACGATGGACGGCATCATAGCCGCGCCGTTGGACGAAATTCGACGAGTGGCCGACATCGGGTCGGTTGTGGGATTGAGCGTGTTCGAGTTTTTCGAGAATCCGGCTAACCGCGAAAATCTGGAACGCCTGCGGGCGGGGGGGTTGAACTTCGGCGCGCGTGATCCCGTAGTCTCGGCGGGCAGCGGAGCGGCGGCATCGGAACTGGCAGGCAAGCGATGGGTGTTGACCGGCACGCTGAGCCAGCCGCGCGAGGAGATCACGGAGTTGATCCTCGAACGCGGCGGCAAAGTCAGCGGCAGCCTGAGCAACAAGACCGATTACCTGCTGGCAGGCGCGGAGGCAGGCAGCAAGCTCGAAAAGGCGCGGACGCTCGGCGTGGACGTGGTTAATGA
>CAXTBX010000025.1:45586-49363 GCA_964242205.1 uncultured Chthoniobacterales bacterium | reverse complement strand
CAGGCTTCGGTCTTCTCGCGCACCGTCTCGTTCTTGTGGGCGGCGAGGTTGTCTAGGACCACGATCTGGCCAGGGCGCAAGGCCGGGCAGAGCACCCGGTCCAGATAGGTCTAGAACACTTCCTTGTTGGTGGCGCCTTCGACGGTCATCGTGCCGACGAGCCCTGCCACTCCCAGCGCCGCGAGGATGGAAGTGTTGCGCCCCCGGTTGCGCGGCACGCTGCCGTGGCTGCGCTCGCCCTTGGGCGCGTAGCCGTAGCGCGGGGCCAGCGCCTTGTTCGAGCCGCTTTCGTCCACGAAGACCGAGGTCCTCGGGCGCGCAACCCCAGCCACGCTTGCTGCCAGCGCCAGAGCGCGCGCTCTAGCGGGTCCTGCTCGCAGGCGGCGAAAGTCTTTTTTTTCGCGTCAGGCCCAAGGCGCCCATGGCCCGCCAGAGCGTGGGCACGCTCAAGCGCAGCCCTTCGCTCTGCGCCAGAAACTCGGCCCGCTCGGCCAGTTCCAGGTCCGGGTCGCTCGCCACGCTCTCGCGCAGAGCCGCTTGGTGCTCGGCCAAACGCAGCTTGCGGGGCCGCCCGCCCCCTTGCCGCGGCGCCAGGCTTTCGCCCGCCTGCCAGGCGCGCACCAAGCGGCCCACGCTGACCACCGACACCCCGTAGACCCGGGCGGCCTGCGCCCGGCTGCAGCCTCCGGCCACCACCGCCCTCACGATCCGCTCGCGCAAATCTTCCGAACACGCTTTCATGGCTCGCAACCCACCACTTGTTCAGTCATTTTGAAAATGGCTGTAGCGAGGCATAATCGCACGGGCAAAAGGCGATGGAAACCGTCCCGTACCCGCCCGGTCGTCGAAAGACAAGCCGGAGGAGTGTGGCTGTACCGCAGAGCTTTGAAGACGCTGCCCTCGCTCCGGCGTTGATCGCAGATGTGATCATTCCTCCGCGTACGCAGGCCGGTCGAAACCGAGCCGCCCCAAGCTTGGCGTAAGATTTAGTCCGTTTTCTGACGCCACCCATCTATGGCCAACGAAAAGTCTCCCCACGTCCACCCGGAAGGAGAGCGCCGCGCCCTCCAGATCCGCGTGCGGAAGGTGGGCGGCCAGTTGCGCGCCCTCGAAACCATGCTGGAAGAGGACCGCGACTGTAGAGGAATCCTGACCCAGCTCGTTTCCGCGCGCCGGGGTCTGAAATCCTTGGCCGAAAAGATCATGTCCATGGACATGCACCACTGCATCGAGCACGCGGACAATCCGCAGGACGGCAAGAAGAGGCTGCGCGAATTGCTGACGGTCTTGGAACGTTACGTGGAATAGTCGGTAGGTCCTGAAACGATCCGGGAGTGGTTTGCCTTAGCGATAATTGCCACAACTTTCGGTAGTGTCCTAATTTGAATTTCTCCCCTCGGAGGGGCAAGCAGAAACGCCCGGCCAGTCAGTCGGGCGTTTCCTTTTCGCGTCTTGGCGTGCTAGCACGCGGCTTTCTCAGGGCTGTTTGGCGGGGGGCGTCTTGCTGGCTTCCATGATGAGCTTGCGCTGCTCTCTCCACTTCGCCGAAGCGTTCTCGTCGAGCTTTGACCAACCGTCCGCCACGATCTTCGACCCGTCCTTGTTGGTGAACACGGGCAGGTACACGTACTGCCAAGTTTCACCGGTCACGGTGTCGATCCGCATCATCGTTTTCTGCTCCTGCCCATCGACCATGATGGAGCCAGCGACGATCACAAACCTGCCAACGGGTTCGTCGGCACGCGCAACAAACGTGAGGGCGACGGCGGCGGAGACGGAGAGCAACAAGGTTTTCATAAGTGCCTTATACGCATCCTCCAAAACCGTGCGGTGCGGCCACCGCATCCCCGCTGAAGGCCCTGAGAAGCCTGGATCAAAGACGCTAAGCGACCGCACCTATCCGGTGCGTGTCTGGCTTGGCGGTCCGATCCGACAGAATTTCTCAGGTTCTCAGCGGGCCGTTTCGCAGAACGCGAAATTAAAGTTGTGGGTTAGAGTTGGTTAGACTCGTCAAAGCCAAAGAAAAAGGGCAACCCGAAAAAGGTTGCCCCGTTTGCGCGTGACTGGCGCGGGTCAGTAGGGTAAGACGGGGGATGCCCGACGAATTACCAGGATCGTTTAGACAAGCCCTGCACGGCATTCATCTTGAGAATGGATGGTATCAAATGGTGGCCACGATTCGCCACCGGGGTCAGAACGGGATGGCCACGCTGCCTTTGCAGGTCATCAACGGAACCATGCGAGCAGTCACCGAGTACATGGTGGGATTTGATGAAACGGATCGGCAGGTGAAAAGTTCGGTGCCGATTGATCCTCGTCAGTTGCAGAAGGTTCCTCCAATGATGGGAGGGGATTATTTTTACCAAGGGCAGATCGTTGTGCCGGACTCAGTAGATTTAGCAACCCTTGGTAATGAGGGTGAGACGGAGGGATAACCGCAATCCTTGGTCGAAGCTCACTCATTCGTAAAACTTATCACGCCGCCCAACCAAAACAAGTTTTGTTATCACGGGCACCCGGAGGCATGAGGAGCGGTTAACGCTCAGGGGTGTTTGCGTATAGGGTGAAGATGGCGAACCATCTTCCATCCGAACGGCAGGCGCAGATCATCGCGGCCCTGGCCGAGTGCAACTCCATCCGCTCCATCGAGCGGCAGACCGGCGTTCACCGCGACACGATCATGCGCCTGGGTGTGCGCGTGGGCGAGGGCTGCCAAGCATTGCTCAACGCAAAGATGCGCGGGCTGACCTGTCAGCGCATCGAGGTGGACGAGCTTTGGGGCTTCATTCGCATGAAGGAGAAGACGGCCAACTACACCCTCGCCGACCCCAACTTCGGCGACGTGTGGACGTTCCTCGCTATCGACCCGCAGACCAAGGTGATCCCCTCGTTCCTCGTGGGAAAGCGCGACCTGCCCCACGCCACATCGTTCCTGAGCGACTTGGCCGGGCGGCTGGCCAACCGCATCCAGCTTTCCAGCGACGCGATGAACGCCTATCCCGCCGCTGTCGAGCGGGCGTTCGGCGGCAACATCGACTACGGCCAGATCGTCAAGCGGTACGCGGTGGCGGAGCGTGAGGACCAGCGCAAATACAGCCCGCCGGGGCTGGTGACAATCCGCAAGCACACCGTCGCAGGCCGGCCCGACGAGGAAAAGATTTGCACGAGCTACATCGAGCGCAGCAACCTCACGCTCCGCAACCACTGCAAGCGGTTGGCCCGGCTCACCCTGGCGTTCAGCAAGAAGCTGGAGAACTTCAAGGCCGCCATCGCCCTGAACCTCGCCTACTACAACTTCGTCAAGCCGCACACCACCCTGCGCTGCACGCCCGCCGAAGCTGCCGGGATCGAGCGCACGGCCCTCACCATCAACGAACTTCTCGATGCCGCCGCGTGACCCTTACCAGCCGCTTGCTGACGCCATCCGCGCTCTGCACGGATGCGAGGCCCGCCACGTCGCGTCCAAGCCGGTGCGCGAAATCTTCCAAGGTCAGACGGCATGGGTCGGGATCGTGGAGGAGTTCGCCCTGAGCGGCCACCCGAAGGCCACAACCTGCTACGCTTGGCAGTACCACGACAGCGGCCAGACCTACACCGTCACCGTGCTAGCATTACCCCCGGTGGACAGCTCCGAGAGCGCCGTCAAAGTGGCCGTCGCCGCCGAAATCCGGGGGTGAAGGCCGGTTTCAAATTAGGACACTACCCAACTTTCGCTTTCAATAAGTAACGCGACATTCACCCTGAAATACACAGCGACAGTAGTTTATGACTACCCTG
>CAXTBX010000025.1:0-45576 GCA_964242205.1 uncultured Chthoniobacterales bacterium | reverse complement strand
GCAGCGCACGGACGTAGCTGTATCCGTACTGGCAGGAGGATCTCTAATGCCCAGCGACCCGTCCCGCCAGACTTGCCACCAGCGCCAGCAGTTCGGCCGCCTCGACCGGTTTGGCCATGTGCATCTGGAACCCGGCCAGGATCACCTTGAGCCGGTCCTCCGAACGCGCGTAGGCCGTTAACGCCACTGCGGGCGTGCTGCCGCCCTGCTCGGCGGGGAGCGCACGCACCTGCTTGATCAGTGCATAGCCATCTTCCTCTGGCATCCCGATTTCGCTCACCAACACGTCCGGACGTTGCGATGGCAGCAAGCCAATGGCCTCGGCGGCACTGCCGACGGCCCGCACCGTCGCACCCCGGTTTTCCAGGAGGCGTTGGACCAAGGCGCGGGCATCCGCCTCATCGTCGACCACCAGCACTTTGATCCCTGCAAGGTTCAGCCGGTCGGCAGGGATCGGTAAAGCGGTGCCGGCACCTTGGGGGTGCCGCCGCTCGGAGTCGTCAGGATGGCGAGCAGGCTGGACTACAGAAAGAGGAAGAAGCACTTTGAAGGTAGTGCCCTGTCCAGAGCCCGCGCTCTCCACCTGGACCCTGCCGCCGTGCAGTTCTACGAGCTGCTTGACGATGGCCAGGCCCAAGCCCAGTCCGCCGTGCTTGCGGGTCGTGGAAGCGTCCTGCTGGCGGAAACGGTCGAACACATAAGGCAAAAACTCGGGCGCGATGCCCTCGCCCGTGTCCGCGATGCTGACCTCCAGATGCGAGTTCACCCGTTCGAGCACCACCTGCACCTTGCCTCCTTTTGGCGTAAACTTGATCGCGTTGGAAAGCAGGTTCCAGAACACCTGCTGCAAGCGGTTCGGATCGCCCGAGATCATGCGCGCCTGCGGATCGACCAGGGCTTGCAAACGAATGCCCTTAGCCGCCGCGGCGGGTCGCATGGTATCGACCGAAGCGGCGATGACCTCGTCGAGTTGGAGCGGCTGCACGTCCAGGCGCACTTTCCCTGAGATGATCTTGCTCATGTCGAGCAAGTCCTCGATGATCTGGGTCTGCGCGCGCGAGTTGCGCTCGATGGTCGCTAGGCCCGCCTCCATGTCCTCGGTGTTGGCCGGGTCGCCGCGCAAGACCTGCGTCCAGCCCAGGATGGCGTTGAGGGGCGTGCGCAGCTCGTGGGAAAGAGTGGCCAGAAACTCGTCCTTCATCTGGCTGACCCGTTCGGCTTCCGAACGGGCAGCTTGCTCGGCTTGAAGAAGCTGTTCGCGGTCGGCGAGTGCCTCGCGTAGATCCTTCTGGCTTTGTTCCACCGCCAAGCGGGCCTGCACGCGGTCGGTCACGTCCATGGAGTGGTCGTACACGCCCCACGGCCGGTCATCCGCGTCACAGATCTGGAGGTAGGTAAAATCGAAGTAGCGGTCCTCGACGGGACCATCTTTTTCCCGTTGGATCTTCGCCAGCACCTCGCGGCCAATGAATGGCTTGCCAGTACGCAGCACGTTCTTGAGCAGGTCATCGAAGCCTTGGCCTGCCAGTTCAGGGATCGCATCCAGGACCGGCAGGCCGACGAGCTGCCGGGTGCTGAAGAGGTTCTGGTACTTGGGATTGACCCGCGTAAACACCAGATCTTCCCCGCGCCAAGTGGCCATCTCGGCGGGCGACTCGCGGAAGATCAGTTCCAACTGGTGGCGCTCGAACGCCAAAGCCCGCTCGGCCCGGGCGCGCTGTACCTCAACCGCCATCCGGTCGGCGACTTGCTGGACCAAGTTTACTTCGCGGTCGGTCCAGTCAAGTGGCGTCGTCTGGTGGACGACCACGACGAAGCGCAAGCGGCCGTCGATACGTACCGGTACATCCAGGGACGCAATCGCCTGCACGGCGCGAAGATTGTCCAACTCGGTTCCCGGCGGGTACTCCCGCTCGGCGTCCCGGCGCACGTGCGGGCGACCGGCGGCGTAGTCGGCGGCGATCCTCGACCCGAAGTCCGCCAAGCGGTATGTGCCCGCGAGGTCTTTAAGCCCCGGCTGGGTCCAGGCCTGCTGCACCGTGACCGACTGACCGTCCTCTGACGCCTCGGTCACCAGCACGCGGGAGGCACGCAAGTGTTCGCCTAGCAATCGTTGAACGATCTCAATGATCTGTTCGGAACTGGGATGATCCAGCAATTCGTCAGTGAGCCGTTGAAAGTATGCCAGCGTCTCGGTTTCCTCGTGCCGAGCCGTGGCGTCACGGAACACCTTGAGGTAACCGCGCACCCGGCCGTCGGGATCGTGCAGGGCGTTCATCGTGCCGCTGCCCCAGAACCGGCTGCCGTCCTGGCGCAGGTGCCAGCGTTCGTCGGACGCTTTGCCCTCTCGGGCGGCGGTGTCGGTTTCTTGCTTGGCCATGTCAACGGCGCGGTCCTCGGGCGTGAAGATGATGTCGGCGGTCTGCCCGATGGCCTCGGTGGCCGTCCAGCCGGTGATCCGCTCGGCGGCCGGGTTCCAAGCTGTCAGCGTGTGGCTGGCATCCATGACGAGGATCGCGTCGTCCGGGGCCTGGTCGAAGACGGTGCGCAGCAGTTCGCGCTCGACCCGCAGGGCTTCCTCGCTGGCTCGCTGGGCGGTGATGTCCCGCACGGTACCCACGAGCGACGTGGCGCGGCGCGTTCTACCTTCTCCCTCGAAGTAAGTCCTGCCGTGAGCCTCGATCCAGTGTTCCGAGCCGTCTGGATGGATGACGCGGTACGCAATGGAATACGGCACGGGATCAATCGGGCGGCTGGCGGCGGCGATGGCGGTGCGCACGTTCTCGCGGTCGTCCGGGTGGAGCAGTTCGACCACCCTCTCGTAGCTCAGTTCCTCGTCTGCCACGCCGAAGATGGCCTTGAAGCGTTCATCCCAGTGGATGCGCTCGCTCGCCAGATCGAACTGCCAGCTTCCCATCTGCGCGGAATCCAGGGCCAAGCGCCTTTGCTCGGAAAGCAGAACCGCTTCCTGTTCAGCCAGCTTGCGTCTGGTGATGTCACGCGAGACCGAGAGTAGTTGTTCGACCTTCCCACCCGCCCCCAGCATCGGACTGACTGTGACATCCCACCACATGGGCGTGCCGCCGAAGTTCTTGGCGAAAGCCTCGAAGCGTCCCATCCCGCCGCGCAGGGCTTCGTCCACGGCTCGCAGGGCTTCCTGCCGTGCCTCGCCCGCCCACCATCCGGTCCAGCAACTGCCCAGGTGTGGCGTCAGATCGTTGATCTCCAGCACCTTTTGTCCACCATCGTTCATGGAAAGCAGGTTGCCCTCCAAGTCGAGCACCTTGATGCAATCCGGGCTGCTGGCCACCACGCGGCGCAAAAATTCTTCGCTGGGCTGCTCGGCTTTCGGAGTCTGCGGCATGAACGAAACGGGGCAAAGTGTGATCGGGATGGCGCGCCTCTCTATCCAAGAGGGAAGCGACTTGAAGGACGGGCACTTTACTACAAACCCCCACAATCCTCAAAACGGGGAAACCGCCAACTCAGCCGTAAAGGCGCGTGCGGTATCCCATTTCAAAAAGAATGTTTCTGCCGCCGAAAACAACGATCCAGCCGCTCTGGCTGTTTTGCAGACCGGTTAGGGGACGTTGACTGCGCTTAAGTTCCGGGGCCTCGCCGAGATGCTGGCGGAGCCGGAGTGGTTCCTGGCCCGGTTCATGCCAGTGCTGTTCCCAGCGCATCTAAATCCGTCCGTAGATTCGTGACGTGGCGAATCGGTGTCATCATGTCCGACTCGGATCAACACCAAACCCTTTCCACCCTCAATCGCCTGATCGAAACGCTCAAGGACGGCGAACTCGGCTACCAACAAGCCGCCGGCGAGACCCAGGATGCCGACCTGAAAACCTTGTTCGATGGCTACACCCAATAGCGCCATGAGTTTGCCAAGGCGTTGCAGAAGGCAGCCTACGAACTCGGCGAGGCCAAACCGGAAAACTCCGGCAGCGCCACCAGCACCCTCCACCGGGGCTGGATCGGCCTGAAGGCGGCGCTGACCAACCAGGACCGACACGCCTCCTGGCCGAGTGCGAGCGCGGGGAGGACAAGGCCAAGGAAGCCTACGCGGATGCCTTAGCCCGAAGTTGCGAGGGGTGGTGCAGCACCAGCAACAGTCCATCTTGGAGGCGCACAACACGGTCAAGAAGCTGCGCGACGAAGCGAAGGCTGCCTGAGCCGCGCTTTCCAACCTGAATTTGGTGACTGCTTCCTCCAGGAAGAGTCCGCCTCGACCCGCCATGTTTGACACGCTTTCCCTGCCCATCCTGCTGCTCATCTTCGCCGCGGTGGCTGCGGCCGGTGTGGGTCGCGGGCGTCTACCTCTCCGATGCCACGGACATCTTGTCCTCGCGTTGGGGGCTAAGCCAGGCGCTGGGCGGCTTGATCATCCTGGCCGTGGTCACCAACCTGCCCGAGATCGCCATCACGGTCAGCGGGGCGTTGCGCCACCAGCTCAGCATCGCCGTTGGCAACCTGCTCGGAGGCATCGCCCTGCAAACCGTGGTCCTCGTCGCCCTCGACACCTGGGGCGTGGGCAAATCCGCGCCCTTGACCTACCGCGCTGCTTCCCTCTCGCTGGTGTTGGAAGGAGCCCTGGTCGTCGCGATCCTTGCCTTGGTGATCATGGGCACGCAGCTGCCAGCCTCTCTGGTATTCGCACGGGTGGCACCGACCGACTTTTTGATCGTAGCGGTCTGGATCGTGGGCATCTGGCTCGTGGGTAAATCGCGCAGCGATCTGCCTTGGCAAAACAAGGGCGTCGCACCGGATGGTCAGCCCGAGCCAAGCGGCCACGGACAGAAGAAGCAAGAGCAGGACGCCAAGAACAAGCAGAAGAGCACGCTGCGCGTCGTGTTCGTGTTCGCGGTTGGAGCGTTGGTGACACTGGTGTGCGGCGTGGTGCTGGAAAACAGCGGCGACGCCATCGCTAAGCACATCGGCATGACCGGCGTGCTCTTTGGCGCGACCGTGCTCGCGGCGTCCACCTCCCTGCCGGAACTCTCCACGGGCCTGCTTCCATCAAGCTGGGCGACTACCAACTGGCGGTCAGCGACATCTTCGGTGGCAACGCCTTCCTGCCCGCGCTCTTTCTGGTGGCATCGGTCATCTCGGGTTAGGCCGTGCTGCCGCACGCGCAGAAGAGCGCCCTCTACCTGACCGGTCTCGGCGTGTTGTTGACGGTCGTGTACATGGCGGGGCTGATATTCCGGCCCCGGCTCCAGGTTGGGCGGATGGGCGTGGATTCCCTTGCGGTGCTCCTGCTCTACGTGCTGGGAGTCGGCGGGTTGGTGTTCATCTCGCGGGACTGATTTCGTCATGCTCGTAAGACGTAGCACCAAACTGATGAAGGCTTGAAATCGCCGCCCTCTGGCACCGTAGCTCGCACCACGGCGTCGGCTGCGAGTTGCTGATTCTGGATGGCTGCGACCAAGGCAGCATGGTCTTCCGTGGTTTGCGCGGCGTAGGCCAAGGCGAAATCCGCCAGCGCACAGTCCAGGTTGTCCGACTTACCGCAGTACCCGGCGATGGCGGCGGCGTCGCCGGTGCGGGCGTGCGCTTTGGCGAGGGTTTCGCCGCACACCTGCGCGTACTCGATGAGTACCTTGCCTTTCAACTCGGCCGGGTCCAGCGAGGCCTTGTGGTCGGACAACTGCCGCACCAGGTAGTCATGTCCCTCGATGGTGGTCCAGCCGACAAAAGGATCGGTCGCGGTCTGGCAGCGATGCTGGCCTTCGGCAACGCGTCGGCCCTGATGGATCCCGGCGCTCGCTTGTTCGGGCAAAGCCGCTATCCACGCGCTGGGCAATTCTTCCTTGACCTGCAAGAACAAGGCGTCCTCCGGCCCGTTGCCGAGCAGGAGCGCCACGTAGTCGCGCGTGCCCACGCTGCCGGTGCCCACGACCTTGAAGGTGACATCCACTGGCCGGTAGGCGTCCAAAGCCTGCCGTTGGTCCAAGCCAAGGGTTTCCCGGTACACAGTCAACGACGCGATCACTTGATGAGCCTTGTCGTCTTCTATGTGGCTGAGCAGCGGCGGCTGACCGTGAAAGCGCGGTTCGCCTCCAGGGCCGGGCATGGTCAGCTTGGCCAGGTTCTTGGCCGGGGTGGCGCGCTCCGCTTTTTGCAGGACTTCTTGGACGCCGCTGCGTTTGGGGTAGCGATGAACCTCCTAGGTCACGAGGTCCAGGACGTGCATCGCGGCAAAGTGGCGCAGCGACTCGCGGTAGCACCGGCCGAACTCGCGCACTGCCACGGTGCCTGCCGGGTCGCCTCCGCCCGCGTCGCGGTTGGCGAGAATCAAACTGGTGGCTAGGCGTTTGGCATCCCACTCCCACGGGGCATCGGCTAGGGTTTCGTCGAAGTCGTTCAGGTCGAAGACCAAGTGGCCGTCGGGTGCCGCGTAGGCTCCGAGGTTAGGCACATGGGCGTCGCCGCAAAGCTGGACGGTCAAACCGGTGACCGCGTGGCCCGCCAGGTCCATGGCCATCAGGGGAGCCGCCCCCCGGAAGAAGCCGAAGGGTGAAGCCGCCATCTGCGCCCACTTGATCGGCAGCACGTCGGAGAGACGACCGGTGTTCGCGGTGATCAAAGTTTGCACGGGGTCAGGCCGGTCGGGCGCGGGCGACCACGCGCCTTGGTCGCCGCGTGTGATCACCTTGCGGCAAGCCGCGCCGCTGGCCCGCCGGGCGGCGACGGTAGTGGTAACAGCGGGCACGGTGGGTGATGGCGGCTGGTCAGTCATAAGCAAGGCAATGTCTACGGCGTGGGCTGTCCTGACGAAGAGAACTCCGCAGGTTCGATCCGAGGTCCCTCGCAGAACTGACGGCGACGTACAAACATGATCCCTTCTCTTCGAGATCATCTTTTTGTCCGCTGGGGGATTATGTCAGCGCAAACGGTCGTTCACGACGAATGAGTATCCGATGGCAACCGTACCACCGCCCGGCCACCAGCCGCCTCCTACCCGCAAAGCGTCGCTGCCATCGAAGTTTCTGAGCGGCTTCCGATCTGCCTCGTTCGGCCCCGACGTGCTAGCGGGCCTGACCTTGGCGGCGGTGGCGATCCCAGAGTGCATGGGTTACACGAAGATCGCGGGCACCCCGGTGGTTACCGGCCTCTACACGATCCTGTTGCCACTTTGGCCTTCGCGCTGCTTGGCTCCTCGCGCCACTTGGTGGTCGGGGCCGACTCGGCCACAGCCGCGATCCTTTTTCCGGCCTGCAGAACCTAGCCCAGCCGTTCTCGGCCCATTGGCTGGCGTTTTCGAGCGCGTCCGCTTTGCTGACGGCGGGGTTCCTTTTGCTCGCCGGTGTCCTGCGCCTGGGGTTCCTGGCGGATTCCTGTCGCGCACGGTGTTGGTCGGTTTTTTGAGCGGCGTGGGCGTGTCGCTCCTGTTCGGCCAGTTGCCTGACATGCTTGGCGTAGCCGTGACCGGTCACGGCCTAATCAACCATCTGGCGGAGATTGTGCGTGCCCTGCCCCATCTCCAGTGGGCTATATTGTGGATGGCGAAAGGGCGTGTCGGCGGTGATCGTGGCGTGCGAGCGTTTCGCCCCGCGCGTGCCCGGTTCGCTCCTGGCGGTGGTCCTGGCGATTATGGCTACCTGGGTGTTCAAGCTGGACCAACACGGCATCGCCACCGTGGGCCGAGTGCAGGCGGGACTGCCGACGTTCGGTCTGTCACACGTATCGTTGGCCCAGGCCAAGAGCCTGCTCGCCACGTCGGTCTCCATGTTTCTGGTCATCGTGGCCCAGAGCGCCGCTACCTCCCGCTCCTTCGCTCAGAAGCACCGAGAAGATCTGAACGAAAACCGCGACCTGCTGGCCTTGGGTGCTGCGAACATCCTGGCTGGGTTTTCCCACACCTTCGTGGTCAACGGCAGTCCCACCAAGACCGCCGTGGTCGAAGCGGCCGGCGGCCGCACGCAGGTTGCGCAGGTGACGACGGCCGTCATGACCTTGGCCGTGCTGCTTTTCGCCACGGCGCTGATCGAGCGGCTGCCCAACGCAGCGCTGGCCGCCATCGTCTTCCTCATCGGCGTCAAGCTGATCGACGTGCGTTCGCTACGCCAGATCGCCAGCTTCCGCAAAGCGACATTCGCGGTGGCGCTAGCCGAGCTTTTGGGGGTCGTGTTCCTCGGCGTGGAGCGGGGCATCTTCATCGCCATTGGTCTCTCGGTGATCGACCACCTGCGCCAGGAGTACCATCCCAAAGATGTCGTGCTGTCGCCAGACGGCAAACATTGGAAAGCGCCGGGGTCCAAGCTGAACTTGGAAACCGCGCCCGGGCTCATCGTCTACCGCTTCGAGGCGGCGCTCTTCTTCGCCAACGCCGACTATTTTGCCGCGCGGCTGCACCGCCTGATCGAACAGGCTCCCCACCCGGTGCGTTGGCTGGTGCTCGACCTGGTGAGCATGGACGACATCGACTACACCGGTGGATTGACCTTCGCAGCGACCCTGAAAACGTTGCGCGACCAGGGATTAACGATTGCCTTGGCCCAGACCGAGGACGTGGACGACGAATTGCGACGCTTCGGTGTGGTCACGTTGGTTGGAGCAGACCGAGTATTCGACTCCGTCTCTGCGGCGATGAGCGCTTTCAGCCAAGACAATTCCACCAAGCAGGGGCTGTGAAAACATCGTGGTTGGGCTTGCTGGGCTGCCTTTACCGTGGCTGTCTCAGCAGAGCTTGCGGACCAGTTCGGCGAGATCCGCCACCTGTAATCCGGCTTCGTTGCCAGTGGGTTGAGCACCTGCCGGGGGTGGGCCACGAACGCGCTCGACAAACCCGCGTGGTGCGCCCCGGCAACATCCCAGGCGTGGGCGGCGGCCAGGAGCAGTTTGCCCGGCTTGGCGTCGAGTCGTTTGGCCACATGAAGATAGGGTTCGGGCGCGGGCTTGAATCGCTCGACATCGTCCGTGGAAAAGATGGCCTCGAAGGGGTCCGCGATCCCGGCGTGTTCGAGCTGGGCCACGGCGGAGTTGCGTGCTCCGTTCGTCAGCGCCACCAGACGAAAACCGGCTGCCCGTAACTGGCCCAGCGCTTCTGGCACCTCGGCAAACGCTGGCAGTTCGGCCATCTGGCTTACGACGGCCTTTTCGTCCGCACTCGAAAGCTCGACGGGCTCCTTGGCGGCGAGCATCTCCAAGGCGGCTTGCGCCAGTTTCGCAAAGGGCTGGTACGTACCGGTGGCAATCGTGGTCATCCACAAGACCTGCATCTGCTCGAACCACTTTTCACGGTAGCTGGCCGAGCCGAAGATCCGGGCAAAATGTCTGTCGAGCACCGCCAGATCGAGCAGCGTCCCGTTTAGATCCAAGACGATGATTTCAGGTCCCATGGCGGCCTGATTCGATGGGTGGCACACACTCTGGACTCATCTCGACGCCAGCGCAGGAGCAAGGATACCACACGGACGTTCAGCGGGAACCCGCTTCCGCCTGGACGTGGCGTTCGCCCTCGGCGGTGCGGCGCTCTTCCTGCATCTCGCGCGAGAGGAAATAGTTCAAACCCGTGCGGATGACGGCAACCGCCCCGAGCTTACCGATCTCGTTCCAACTGGGGCCACGGCCGTGGAGAGAATGTCCGCGCCGAGCTGAAACTCCAGCGCCATGGCCAGATAGCGCGCCAGCACCAGCCGGATGGCGTTGAAGTCGGCGGGCTTCCGGGCGAGGAGCGAACGGGCAAAAGCCGAAAGCGCAATGCCGACTCCCAGAGCGATGACCACAGCACCCGTGGATTCGACGGCCAGGCGTAACCAGTGGACAGCTCCCTGGACGAAAAGCTCTTCTGGCGAGGTGGGGTTTTCCATGAGGTCAAGTCACACTACAGGGACGATGCCGGGGACTTCCAGCGCCGCAGCAGGGACAGGGATGCCTGCTGCAGCATGACCAGGAGAATGATCAAGAGCGGGACGGACCAAACAATGAAAAACGGCTCGCCGGGCTGGCGCGGAAAGCGAACGCCAGCGAAGTGGACACCGCAGGAGGATGCATGGCGCGCAGAGATCGTGACGAAGATGGTCAGCACCATGACGACTCCTGCGGCCAGGTAGCCCGCGCCGAGCAACCAATCCGCGCCAAAGCCGAGGAGTGCGGCGCACGCTTGCGCGAGTGCCACGGTGTGTATGCGGTTGGCCGGGTGTTCGGGATCGAGGTAGATCAAAAACGCGCTGGAGGCGAGCGAGGCAAAGAGCAACCGCTGACGGCTGAACGCTTCCACGTAACCGAGCATGAGGAGTACGACCACGGTGGGGAGCAAGGCGAGGGAGAGTTCCTGGCGCAGGTTCAGCAGTTCGCGCGAGTGTTTTTCCACTTGGGTTACTTCGTCGCCACTTCCTCTCGCGGCGTTGTCATTTTACAAGGAGACCACCCAATACAAGGAGACCACCCAAGCCATGGTGCGCTCCCGCGAACTCGTCGAGACCGACCCGATTGCCATCGCCTCGAAAGCGAAGTGACAATCCCGCTATGTTCGTCTGAGACCACTCATTATCCACCTCGGAAGACTGCGGGTCCATTGACGGGATGGTCGGAACCGAGGGCATCAAGCACGTCGAGCTTAGCCTCACTTCTGCCTGGAAGGATCTCTCTACCTGGGCGTTGGTGCGACGGGTGCAAAAACCGAAGTAAGTCCAGAGACCACCAAGAATTTCCAATGAAAACGGATTTCCTCTGTAGCCGCAAAATAATTTACAACAATGGTTATTAGAAGTTATTGGTAGTTATTGAGTTATGTCATTATGATACATTGGCTTGACGATAATTTGCCTCGGTCCTCGCTGCCTGCTTTCTACCTCCCGCTGCGAAGAAGCGCCCGGTGATTCAAGCAGGCGTTTCAGAAACTTTTGGCATGCTCGATCGCGTGGACTGGACGGGTCTTGCAGAGCCAAGCCAGCCAGGTCCATTGTTCCAGCATGAAAAACATCCTGCTCAAAAGCGTCGCCATATTTTCCTTAGCGGCGCTGGCTCCTGTAGTCTGCGCAGCCCCGAGCATCGGCATGGACGCACCGGATTTTTCGTTGTCCACGGCGGACGGCAAGACGGAAACGCTCGGCCAGCACAAGGGCAAGTACGTCGTGCTCGAATGGACCAGTCCCACCTGCCCCTTCGTCCTGCGGCAATACGCCACCGGCAACATGCAAAAGCTGCAAGTTGATGAAACCGCCAAAGGTGTTGTTTGGCTGACCATCGACTCGTCGGCTGAAGGCAAAGAAGGATACGTCACCGCCGAACAGGCAACGGCCTGGATCAAGGACAAGAAGCTGGCCTGCTCTGCCTTCCTGCTCGATGCCGAAGGCACGGTCGGCCACCTTTACGGCGCGCGGGCCACCCCTCACCTGTTTGTCATCGGACCCGATGGAAAATTGCTTTACTCAGGGGCCATCGACAGCATCGCCTCGGCGAACCCGGACGACCTCGCCCGCGCCACAAACTACGTGCGCGCTGCCTTGGAGGAAGCGATGGCTGGCAAAGCCGTGACGACGCCGACGACCCGGCCCTACGGGTGCAGCGTAAAATACTGAAGCGCCACTCCGCTCGGTCGGTTACGGCGAGGTGATGCGCAGCCGCAGGAAATCACTTCCCGAGGTCATCGGCGCGTTGCCGCGGATCGTCATCAGGGCGGTCCCATCCCCCTGGTCCACCGGTGAACCGACGAGATTCGCCGTCATGTCCACCGCAGTCCAGGTGTGCAGACCGTCGAGCGATTCCTCGACCGAATAGCTGACGGCTGCGGTGGATGACAGTAGCTTCGGAAAAGTGAGGCTGAGATAGGCCGCGCCGTTGATCGTCGTGTGGCCCTGCTTCGGAACGCGCGCGGTGCCCGCCGTCATCGGGTCGGAGCCGAGGGCGTACTCGACGATGTTCGGAATGCCGTCGCCGTCGGGATCGGCCGCGTCGCCGGCAACCGGGTCCGTTGCGCTGGTCGTGCCGAAGTTGTTGTAGCGCCAGTTGCCGATGGCGTCCACGACCTCGAACTGGGTCATCATGCCGTCGTCCTCGTGTTCGAGGATGTGGCAGTGCATCATGTAGATGCCGAGGTGGTCGGTGAAGCGCAGCTTCAGTTCCAGAGTTTCGCCCGGGTTGACCGCCCACGTGTCCTTCATGAGTTCGTAGGGGTAGGCCGGCCCGCCGTCGCGGCCCAGGCACTGCTGGTCCACGTCGTGGATGTGCACCATGTGCGTACTGCCGGTCGGGTTGGTAAAGATCCATCTCTCCGTGGCACCTAGGAGGGGATGCGCGTCGATGCGCTTGGGGTCGAAGCCCAGGCCATTGATCGTCCAGTGGTCCGAGGTGTAATCGAAGCTGAAGTTGCGCGTGACTGTCGGCGTGCCCAAGTCGGGCAGGGCGCGCAGGCTGGCCGGGATGCTACTGGCGTCGGCAACGTGCTGGCTCACGCGGAACTTGAGCAGGGGCACGACCTGATAAGCGTCCATCAGGTAAATCTCTTGGCCCGCGTGGCCGCTAAAGTCGACGACCACGTCCAGCCGCTCGGCCGGACCGAAGTCCATGGCCGTGCGCGTGACGGGTGCCGGCAACAGCCCGGCCTCGGTGCCGATCTGGGTGAACGCCTGGCCCGCGCCGAAGTTGGAGGGATCGGTGCTCAGCGTCAGCGTGTAGATGCGCGCGTTGGCCCCGTTGAGGATGCGGAAGCGGTACTTGCGGTCGGCCACGTCGAGGTAGGGCTGGTAGACACCGTTGACCAGCACCTTGTCGCCGTACGTGCCGGACGGGTCGTAGTAGTACACGAGCTGGTTCTGGGCGTCGAACTGCCGGTCGGCGATGACCAGGGGCACCTCGTAAGCGCCCGAGGGCAACGTCTGGGGGTCGGCAGGGTCATCGAGGATGTAAAGGCCTTGGAGGCCCATCCACACCTTCATGCCCGTGTCGTCCAGGCTGTGGTCGTGGTAGAACTGCGTCTTCCCGCGCTCGTCGCCGCCGTCCTCGGTGGCCAAATAAGTGTAGGTGCGCGAGGTGCCCGGGCCGAAGACGTAGGCAGAGCCGGTCACGTAGCCGTCATCGAGCGAGGGTGAGTGGCTGCCGTGGTGGTGGACCGTCAGCGTGCCCGCGAAGGTGGGCAGGTTGTTGAAGAAGGTGATGTAGGTGGGCTGGCCAGTGGGTCGGCGGATCGTCGGGCCGGGATAGGTGCCCCCGTAGGTCCACAGATAGGTGGGCGGCCCGACGAGGATCTGCGCGTAGACGGCCTGTACTTTGATGGAGGTGCTGGCGGCGGTGACGACAGGCGGGGTGACCAGGGGGTGCGTCGAAAAAGGTGTGGGTGTCGGTGTCGGTGTTGGGGTGGGTGTCGGGGTCGGCGTCGGGGTCGGCGTCGGGGTCGGCGTCGGGGTTGGCGTCGGCGTGGGCGTGGGCGTCGGTGTGACAGACGTGACGGTGATGGTGCCCGTCATCCCTGCCCCGTGCACGCGGCAGTAGTAGGCGAACGTGCCCGCCGTCGTGAACGTGTAGGAGTACGTGGCACCCGTGTTTTTGATGCCCGAGTCAAAGACCCCGCTCGGGGTACCGGGCGAGCCTGAAGTTGCGCTGTGGTTGTTGCCCGCCCACGTCCAGGTGACGGTGTCGCCCACCTTGATGCTGACCGTCTTGGGAGTGAAGTTGGTGCCGCCCTGGCCAACCGACACGCTCGTCGT
Source organism: uncultured Chthoniobacterales bacterium (assembly GCA_964242205.1). Lineage (GTDB taxonomy): Bacteria > Verrucomicrobiota > Verrucomicrobiia > Chthoniobacterales > SZAS-18 > CAHJWO01. The sequence continues at coordinate 31,924 of CAXTBX010000025.1, read as the reverse complement.
TGCAGCACTGGCAAGCGCCGGGAACAGGAGAAAGATCAGGGTAATGAGTCGAAGATGCATTTGGAGAGATACTTGTTTGTTTCTGCGCACAACAAAGTCGGTTGTGCCGACGACGGCCATGTGCGTTCAAGGCGTTGCCCGACGGGATGCCCTTCGCTGGAAAAGCCAAAATACCCTTGCCCCGGCTGCGAGGTTATGATGAACTTTTCGGGAGTCAACATATTCGGATTCCCGTCAGGAACGACTCGTTGCCACCTGGCCGAAAACCCGGGCAAAGTTGCCGCCACCTACTTTGCCGATCTCGTCGTCCTGGAAGCCTTGCTTGAGCATCTCTCCGACGACCGCGTAATAGAACCCGAGCTTCTGGTCCGGCCAGATCTGATTGGTGCGCTCGCCCGTGCGCCCACGCCCCGGTCCGCCACCGGGACCGCATGGCCCGTCGCCCGGCCTACCTTCCGGACCAGGAGAGCCGCCCGGGCCTTTGTCGGCTCCCTCTGCTGGTCGGCCGGGGGGTGGACCGCCGGGGCCATCTCCGGGCTTGCCGCCCCAGGGATTGCTTCCTGGCGTGAGCTTCGTGTCGGTGCCGATGCAAACGTGGTCCACTCCCACGGCATCGACCATGTCGCGCACCGCCTGCACGTACTCGGCGGGGGAGTCCACCAGATGCGTCCACACGCCGACCACGCCTCCGGCGTCGGCGATGACCTTTGCGTGCTCTTTGCTGAGCAAACGCGATTTTATCATTTGGCCCATGCGCTCGTTGCTGCCCAGGCGTGTGTCCAGCCCGGTGTGGGAAAAATAGCACCGGCTGAGTCGAGACTTTCAGGGCTGCGGCCACGGTGTCGGCGCTGGCGTGGTTCAGGTCCACGACGATGCCCAAGCGGTTGCATTCCCTTGATGACGTTTGCGCCGAACTCGGTCAGCCCGCCCAGATGTGCGGGTGCGGTGTAGAGGTCGCCTAGCGGCGTCGAGGCGTCACTGCCGTGAAAAAGGTCCAGGAGCCGCAGCCCCCGTTTGTACGCTTCTTCGACGCGCTCCAGCTTTCCTTCCAGAAAGTGAGCACCCTCCACCGCCTGCACGATGATCGGCTGACCCTGATCGTGCGACGCTTGGAGTTCCTTGAGGTTCAACGCGCGCTGCATCTTATTGCGAGCAAGCTGCGCGTCCATCGAGTTGAGCGCGTTCTGGAACCGATCATAGGCGAGACCGGGCACGCCGAGCCGTTGGTAATCGACGGCAAACGTCGCGCAGATCGCCGACAAGCCCGAGCGCTTCAACTCGCCCGCGAGGTCGAGGTCCGGCCTTGGCACGCCGGCGGCGATCAAGGGCACGTCGATGTGATTGTGCGTGTCGATCCCGAGGGTGCCAGCCACGAGCCTCCCTACCAATCAATACGAGGGCCTCCGGCTCTGCCGGAGAGGCACCCAGAGTTTGACTTATCGAGCGGTTCTCCCATGGGGTGGAATTGTGAGCCGACCAAAGCACCACAACTCCGAAAGCACCCATGGAAGAATATCAGCACTTGAGCCACACCAAGTGGCAATGCAAATACCACGTCATCTTTATTCCCAAGCACCGGCGCAAGACGCTCTTTGGCGTCGTGCGCAAAGAGCTTGGCCCCTTGTTGCGCCGTTTGGCGGAACAAAAGGAGTGCCGGGTCGAAGAAGGCCACATCATGGCCGACCACATGCACATGCTCCTGAGTATCTCGCCCAAGCTGGCCGTGGCCAGCGTGGTGGGTTACATCAAGGGCAAAAGCGCCATCCACGTTGCCCGGCACTTGCTGGACATCAAGCGACGTTTCGCTGGCCAGCACTTCTGGGCGCGTGGCTATCTGGTGGACACGGTGGGCCGGGACACCGACACCATCCGCCGCTACATCCAGCAACAGGAGGCCGAAGATAAGCGACTCGACCAACTTGAGTTCCCCATCAACGCGAAGAACCAGTAAGCTCACCCAGCACCAGAAAACCTGAACTAAAACCGGCCGCTTTGAGCGGCTCACACCCACAAGGCCCCCGGCTCTGCCGGGGGATTGTTACTTTCATTTGCGGCGGATGGCTAGGCCCGCCGCTCCGGCCAGGCCCAAACCGACCAACGCCAGCGTGCCGGGCTCGGGCACGTTGGTAAAGGTGATGTTCGAGAAACCGATGAGCTGGACCGCCGAATGGGCCGTGGTGCCCGGGATCGCGTCGCCATAGATGAACGAGAACTGCGTGATCTGGTTGTTGCCGAAACTGGCCGCGACGTTGCCCGCGCCGGAGTTGGAGGCCGCGCTCGACGTGCCCGAAACCGCGATGGCCGTGGCGGTGTGGGCCGCGTTGTCCACCGTGTTGGTGGTGCTGTTCGTGTTGGAGAACGTGGCGTCGTAGAGCGTGGTGCCGTTGGTGCCCAAACCCTGCACGGTGCGGATTTGGTCCTGGTACTGGCCGTTGTTTACCGTGCCGCTGTCCACGTCGAAGAAGTTGAAGGACACGTTGGTCACGGGCTTGGCGAAGACGACCGTCACCTTGATGTACTGGGTGGCGTTGGCGAAGTCCGCGACGAGCTGCAAAGAGCGCTGGGACGTCGCGCCGCCGCCGCTGGTGTAGTAGGTGTTGTTGTCGTCGTAGGAGGCGGAAATCGGGCTGGTGGCACCGGTGGAGAAAGTCGCGCCGTTGGTGAGGACGATGTTCAGGCTCAGCGTGTTGGTGCTGCCCGTGGAGTTCGGGCTACCCGCCGGACGGCCCGTGTAGGTGGGCGTGGCGGTCGTCGCCGCCGCGCCGCCCGGGGAATAGGTGATGTTGTTCCAGTCAAAAGTGTCGGCCCGCAGGGAGCCAGCACCAAGGATCAAGCCGCCGAAAATCGCCGCGAAGGTGGAGAAACGAGTGGGAAACTGCATGGAAGAAAGTTAGGCTGAAAAGGTTGGATTCGGAGACAGCCTGAAGCAGTTTACAAGCCCGATTTGGCTCTGAGAGCACTTTCATGGCAGATTTTACCCCAATCGCCCGCCGATGCCCGAGACCGCCGACATCCTCAAAAAAATCCGCCGCCTGGAGTTGCGTACCCGGCGGTTGGTGGAAACCGCGTTCGCCGGGCAGTATCACTCGGTGTTCAAGGGGCGGGGGATGAACTTCGAGGACGTGCGCGCGTACAACCCCGGCGACGAGGTACGCTTCATCGACCGCAACGTGACGGCGCGCACGGGAGACCTGCACGTCAAGAACTTCACCGAGGAGCGCGAGTTGACGGTGATTTTGCTCGTGGACGTGAGCGCGTCGGGCGGGTTCGGCAGCGTGGAGCAATCCAAGCGCGAGTTGGCCGCCGAGGTGGCGAGCCTGCTGGCGTTCAGCGCGATTGGCAACCGCGACAAGGTGGGGCTGATCCTGTTCGCCGAGGACGTGGAACTATTTTTACCGCCGCGCAAGGGGCGCGGGCACGTTTTGCGACTCATCCGTGAGGTGCTCTACCACGAACCGCGCGGACGGCACACGAACGTCGCGGCGGCGCTAGAGTATTTGAACCGGGTGATCACGCGGCGGGCGGTGGTGTTCTTGCTGTCGGATTTTCAAGCGCCGGACTTCTCGCGTCCGCTGGCGGTAACGGCGCGGCGGCACGACCTGGTGGCGGTGCCGACGGTCGATCCGCTGGAGGAAACGCTGCCGGACATCGGGCGGGTGAGCCTGGAGGACGCCGAGACGGGGTCGATTTTGGAGGTGAACACGTCGGACCGGCGGGTGCGGGCGTCGTTCGCCGAGGCGGTGGCGAATCGGCGGCGCGCGCTGGAGACGTTGCTGCGCCGGGCGCGGGTGGACACGATTACTTTGCGCACGGACGCGGATTATCTGCCCGCGCTGAGGGCGTTCTTTTTGCAGCGGGAGCGGAGAATTGCGAGGAGGTAGAAGGCGGAAGGATGAAGGCAGAACTTTCTAATCAAGGCGTTGGAGAGGGGCAAAGTTTGCGCGCCCGGCGGTGTGTGTTTCGCGCCGGGCAGTTCGCGGCTTGGCTGGCGTGTTCTGCCTGCTGCCTGCTGCCTGCTGCCTTCTGCCTTTCTGCCGCTTCGCCGTCGCCCGCGCCCGACATCCGCGATATCGTCGCGCCGCAGCCTTTCTACGTTACCGGCGGGTGGTGGCTGCTGGTCCTGGCGGTGGGCTGCGTGGCGGCTGCCGGGTTAGTCGGGTGGGTGTTGTACCGGAATTTGCGGCGGCCCAAGGTCGTCGTGCCGCCGAGTCCGCACGAGGTCGCGGCGGGACGGTTGGAGACGCTGCGGGCGCGGGTGGACCAGTTCGATCCGCGGGCGTTCGGGGAGGAGGCCGCCGACATTTTGCGGGCGTTCATCGGCGCGCAGTACGGGTTGCAGGCCCAGCGGCAGACCTCGCCGGAGTTTCTAGAGGCCGTGCGCGGGTCGACCTTGTTTTCCACAGCGCAGCATGGCGTGCTGGCGGGGTTTTTGACGCAATGCGACTTGCTCAAGTTCGCGCGGGAGGATGCCACGCGCGAGGGCAAGCTGCGGTTGATCGAACAGGCAGGACGGTTTCTGGAGGGTGACTCAAAAATGGAAAATTTACCTGCTCCCGGTGCGCCAGCGTTGCCGTTGTCGCCCGGCTCTTTCACCCGGACGCCGCCGCTGCCGCCGGGTGGGGTGGCCTATCCGTTCGAAACGCCGGATGCGCGTTACATGCCAAGGGAAGAAATCAGAAACTAGAGGGCAAAGCTCTGACCGCTGCAGCGATACGGCGCTGCTTGAACGGCCACATGGGAAGGTCCTTCGGCTCGTTACACTCGCTCAGGATGACAGTCTTTCGTTGATATCATCACGGTAGCGCGGGCCACTGACCGAACTAATCCGCATAACGACGGTTTTGTTTTTTCTTTCATCCTCCATCCTTCATCCTTCATCTTTGCCTCTTTGAACTGGTACGACCTCGCCAAATTTTCGTTCGCGCAGCCGTGGTGGCTGCTCGGGCTGATCGTGCCCGCGCTACTGGCGCTGCGGCGCGGACGGATCGGCGGCGCGCCCGCCATCGTTTACTCGTCCATCGACGTGCTCCAGAAACTCGGCAAGCCGCGCGCCGAACGCGCCGGGAAGTGGTCCAACGCGCTGCTGTCACTCGCGCTGGCCGCCGGGATCTTTGCCCTCGCGCGCCCGCAGTTGAGCAATTCGTTCACGCAGGTGCAGGCCAGCGGGATCGACATCATGATCGCGCTGGACGTGTCGGCCTCCATGCTGACGGAGGATTTCTTCATCAACGGCAAACGGTCCAACCGGCTCGACGCCATCAAGGAGATCACGCAACGCTTCATCGAGGCGCGGCCCAACGACCGGGTGGGAATGTTGGCGTTCGCCGGGCGGCCCTACGTCGTCAGCCCGCCGACGCTCGACCACGGCTGGCTCACGCAAAACCTGGACCGCGTGGTCATCGGGCGGGTGGAGGACGGGACGGCCATCGGTTCGGCCATCGTGTCGGCGTGCAACCGGCTAAAAAATCGGCAGGCGAAAAGCCGCGTGATCGTGCTCCTGAGCGACGGTGAGAACAACGCCGGGCGCGTTAGCCCGGACACGGCGGCGGAGGCGGCGCTGGCGCTGGGGTTCAAGGTGTACACCATCGGCGTGGGCACGGACGGCATTGCGCCGGTGCCGGTGCGTCGTAACCCGCTGACGGGCGAGATCGAGTACGAGGAGCGGCAGGTGGAATACGACGAAAAGACGCTGCGCGAGGTGGCGCGCATCGCGCAGGGACAGTTTTTCCGCGCGGACAGCTCGGATAAGCTCCAGAGTATTTATACGACGATTGATAAGCTGGAGAAAACGACCGTGCAGATGAGCAAGTACCGGGAGTTCCGCGATTTGTTCGGGTGGTGCGTGACGGTGGCGGTGGGGGCGCTGGGGGCGCAGTTGGCGCTGTCGCAGACGTTGTGGCGGCGGTTGCCGTAGGGGCGGGGTTGAACTTCTGGCGGTGGAGAGTGTCTCTGTTCAAAGAATGACCATGGCGCGCCAACAGGTGACCGCTTGATCCCAGGCCGCGTAAATCGTATCTTTCGCCACATGATCAGTGACATCCGACAGTTTCTCGCGGCTCAGCCGTTCGTGCCCTTTTCCGTGCACGTTGCCGACGGGCGTGAGTACCATGTCCCCACGTCGGACCATGCGCACGTCTATCCCAGCGGGGGAAGGGTGAGCATTTACACCGATGACGACCGCATGTTCATCCTTCCCGCGTTGCTCTTGAGCGGATTGGCGTTGGATTCAGACCACATCCAAGCGGTGCCTTGAGAAGTGTTTGCCTGAGCTTGCTCCCGCTGGCGCGTTTTAAACCAATGCTCTCCGGCCTGACCTTCGGCGCTCCCTGGTGGCTTTTGGGATTGTGCGCCTTGCCCATCCTGACCGTCCTGTTCCTATGGGCCGAATACCAGGCGACCGTGCGGTTGGCGCGGCTTATTCAGACGCCCCGGCTGCGCGCTCAGTTGACCGGCGCGGCCAGCGGGGGACGGCGGCGGGTGCGCTACGTTTTGCTGTTGCTCGGGCTGGCGGCGCTGATCGTCGCGCTGGCGGCCCCGCGTCTGGGTTATGAGACACACGAGACGCACCGGCGCGGATTGGACCTGATCGTCATGGTGGACGTATCCAAGAGCATGTTGGCTACGGATTTGCCGCCGACCCGGCTGGCCCGCGCCAAGTTGGCCGTGCAGGACTTCGTCGCGCAGCTGGAAGGCGACCGCGTCGGACTGGTGGCGTTCGCCGGCACGGCGTTCTTGCAGGCGCCGCTGACCGTCGATTACGACGCCGTGCTCAACAGCGCCAACGAACTCAATCCCGACATCATCCCGCGCGGCGGCACGAACCTGGGCGACGCCATCGACCTGGCGGTGGACGCGTTCGGCAAGGCCGAGGCGGGCAACCGGGCAATCCTCGTGCTCAGCGACGGCGAGCCGACAACCGAAGGCGAGCAGGCCGCCGGGCTGAAGGCGGCGGGCCGGGCGGCGGACGCCGGGGTGAAGGTGTTCGCGCTCGGGTTCGGCACGCCGGAGGGATCGCTGATTCCGCTGGGCGGCAGCGGCAACTTCGTGCGTGACGGGGATGGTCAGATCGTGCGCACCAAATTGGACGAAGCCGGGATGACCGCGCTGGCGAAGGCGGGCGGGGGTTTCTACGTGCGGTTCAACGGCGACGCGGCCATCCAGACGGTGGTCCGGCAAGGGTTGAGCCAGTTGAAGGCGGGCGAGATCAACGCGCGGCAGACGCGGCGGCCCATCGAGCGTTACCAATGGCCGCTCGGTGCGGGGTTGGTGTTGCTCGGGACGGGGGCGTTTTTGAGCGAGCGGCGCAAGCAGGCGCGCGCGGCGGTGGCGGTTGCGGCGCGGCGGAGTGCGACGGTGGCGACCACGGTGGCGGTGGTGGTTTTGGTGATGGGTGGGTTGCCTGCGGTAGGTAGGGCGGAGGAGCGGGCTGCGGCGTCGCCGAACGCAAACGCGCTGGATCTCTATAAGGGTGGCCGTTACGACGAGGCTTACAAGGCGTTTCAGGACCTGGCGGCGAAGCATCCCGACCAGGGCAGCTTGCCGTTCAACGCGGGTGCGAGCGCCTACAAAGGCAAGCAATACGACGAGGCGCTGGACGCGTTCACGAAGGCGCTCACGTCGGAGAATCCCGATCTTCAGGCCAAGGCGAATTATAATTTCGGCAACACGCTGTTCCGGCGGGGCGACGGCAAGCCCGAGCAGCAGGAAAAGGTCAAGGACTGGAAGAACGCGCTCGAACACTACGACGCCGCGCTGGCGGCGCTCCAGCGGCGCGGGAAGGAAGCGGACCCGGCGGTGGTGGCCAACGCGAAGTTCAACCGCGACCTCGTGCAGAAGCGGCTGGATGAGTTGCCGAAGCCGCCGTCTAAGAGTGACCAGAAGAAGGACAAGGACGACAAGAAAGACGACCAGGACAAGGAACAGAAGGATGGCGAGCAGCCGCCACCGCAGCAGGATCAGAAGCAGGATCAGGACAAGCCGCAGGACGGCAACCAGCCGCCCAAGCCCGACCAGAAGCAGGGCAAGGAGCAGCAGGACGAGAAAAAGGATGGGCAGAACGGGGGTGGGCAGAACCAGCAGAAGCCGCCGGACAAGGGGGACAAACCGTCCGGCGAGCAAAAGAAACAACAGCAGGGCGGCCAGCCACCACAGCCTTCGCCGGGAGAGCAGGGCGGCAAGGACGACGCGACCAATGCCAGCCAAGACAAACCCCGCGAACACGGCGATTTTCAAGCCAAGCCCGGCGAGGGTAAAGACCCGCAACCCGGCGACAAACCCGAGGAAGGCGATGCCAAGGAGGAAGCCGGCAAGATGAACGCCTCGCAGGCGCGTTCGCTGTTGGATTCGCTCAAAGGCGAGGACGCCCACGTCAACCTCGGCGGTGACCAGAAACGCCGCCATGCCAACGATGAACCACCGCTCAAGGATTGGTGAGGAGCGCCGGGGGCGTATCGCCACGCTGCACAGCCTCCTCCTGCTCTTCGCACTGCTGCTCCTGCCGCTGATTCCTACCCGGGGCGCAGGTGACGATGGCGATGCCACCGTCACCGCATCTCTGCTCGACCCCGCCGTCGATGCCGGGGAAAGTACCCAATACCGTATCACCGTCGATAATGGCACCGCCGACAAACCCCCGGCGGCCCCCGCCGTGGACGGGCTGAACATCTCCTATTTCGGGCCTTCGCAGCAGTATTCGATCAACGTCATCAACGGGCGATTCGAGCGGCGCGTCACGGTGACTTATACCTTCCTCGTCCGCACCACGAAAGCCGGGCGCTTCGTCATCCCCGGGCAGGAGGTGGCCATCGGCGGCACGACGTTGCGCACGCTGCCCCTGACGCTGACCGTCGAGGACGCCGGGTCGCCCGCTGGCACACCGCCGGGTCAGGCGGTTTATTCCGAGTTGCTCATCCCGAAAAAAAGCGCCTACGTCGGCGAGAGTTTCCCGGCGGAGTTGCGCGCTTATTTCGGGTTGAACGTCACGCTGCTCGCGTTCGCGGAGGAGCCGATTTTGGGCGGCGAAGGGTTCAGCGCGCAGAAGTTCACCCGGCCCCGCCAGGGGATGCCCGTGATCGAGGGTGTGCGCTACAACGCCGTGGTGTACCGCACGGCGGTGACCGGCGTGAAAACGGGCACGGTGTCCGTCGGGCCGGTGGACACCATGCCGACCGTGCAGATGCCTTCCACTCCCTCGCGCCGACAGCGCCAGCAACAGCGGCGGCGGGGCGGCGGGGGAATCTTCGGAAACCTCGGCGACGATGACGACGATTCGCCCTTCAGCCAGTTCTTCAACGGCGGGCTGCGGCAGATGCAGCCGCCGCAGCAGATCAAGGTGACGGCCCCGGCGGTCAACGTGGAGATTTTGCCGCTGCCGCCCGGCAAGCCGGAAGGATTCTCGGGCGGGATCGGCCAATTTAAGCTAGAGGCCGAGGCCTCGCCGCGCCGGGCGCAGGCGGGCGACCCGGTGACGGTGCGCCTCGTGCTGACCGGGCAGGGGAATTTCCCGCGCGTCAACGCGCCGACGCTGACCGACGAAACCGGGCTGCGGACTTACCCGGCGACGGCGCAGTTCAGAGCCGACGACGACGTGGGGCTGAGCGGCACGAAGACGTTCGAGCAGGCGATCATCGCCGACGGTCGGCGCGCATCGCTGCCGTCGTATCACTTCGATTACCTCGACCCAGCCACGGGCAAGTACGTCGCGCTGGACACGCCGCCCATCCCCGTGCAGATCGAAGGCAGTGCTGCTTCGGCCACGCCCGCCCTGTCCACGGCCCCGGCCGCAGCCGAGACCCCGGTCCCGACCCCCACGCCGACGCCCCGGCCCGCGCAGGACATCCTCTACATCCGCAACGACCCAGGGCAGAGCGTGGGAAGGGAAGCCTTTTTGCCCGTTTACAGGATGCGGTCGTTCTGGCTGGCGCAACTGGTGCCGCTGGCGCTGTTGCTGGGGGCCGCCGGGTGGCTGGCGGCGCGGGCACGCGGCCGGAACGAGACGGCGCGGCGGCAGGCGGCGCGCCAGCGGCAGCAGGGCGAGTTGCAGCGCACGCTACGGCAGGAGAAGGCCAGCCGCCGGGATTTCTACGCGGCGGCGGCGCGGCTGGCGCAACTGCGGGCGGCGCGGGGTCTGGGGGACGAGGGGATTTCCGCCGCCGAGATCGTGCGGACGCGGGTGCTCGACGCGCCGACGGCGGAGTCCGTGCAGGACATCTTCCGGCGGCACGACGAGCTGGCCTACAGCGGCGGGAAGTTCGCGGAAGAACCGGTGCCCGCCGCCGAACGACAGAGCGTGCTGGCCACACTTGAAACCCTGGGGAGGAACGGACGATGAGGAAAGGCAGAAGGCAGAAGGCAGAAGGCAGAAGGCAGCGGGGGAATTCTGCCCATTATCTCCCGCTTTCGTCTCAGTTTTCCGCCTTTCGGATTCTGACTTTTGCCTTCTGCCTTTTGACTTCTGCCTTTCCGCTCAACGCGGCGGGGGCGGGCGAATTTGTGCAGGGCAACGAGCGGTATGCCGCCGGGGATTACACCGGGGCCGCCAAGGCGTACGAGGCGCAGGTGCGGCGGGAAGAGTTCAGCGCCAATCTATTTTACAACCTCGGGGACGCCTATTACCGGCTCAACGACCGGGGCCGGGCCATCTTGAATTATCGGCGGGCGCTGCGGTTGGAACCGGCGCACGCCGAGGCGGCGGCGAACTTGGCGTTCATCGGCGGTGCGAAGGGAGCGTCGGCGGTGAATCGTGGCCGGACGGCGGGAGCGTGGGAGGCCGCGCCGTGGGTCGCGGCGGCGTGCGGTTGGCTCGGGGTGGCCGGGTTAGGATTGGCGGTTGGGAGCCGACGCTGGCGGCAGGCGGGGACCGGTGCGGCGGTGGTTGGGCTGGTGCTCGCGGCGACGGGGGCGGGGTTGATCTGGTATTTCGACGAAGGAACCGACGACGGGAGCCGGGCGGTCGTGGTGGCGGAGGCTGCGCCCGCGTTGTATTCGCCGGTGGACAGCGCCAAGGTGGTCACGACACTGGCGGCGGGAGGCGAGGTACGCGTGCTGTCGGAGCAGGGAGCATGGCTGTACGTGTTGCTCGGCGACGGGACGACGCGCGCGTGGCTGGCGGCGAAGGAAGTCGAACGGCTCGTGCCGAGGTAAGAGGATCTTCCGCCGCAGGCGACTTTATGGATCGACGAAGTAATCCATCCGCAGCCGACGCCCCTGCAGATGCTCGGGCGAGGACGGCGTGAGGAAGGCATTCATCTCGGGATGATAGGCTGCGGCACGGAAAAAATAGTCTTCCAATAACGTCGTGAACTGCTCCGGCGAGAACATCGTCCGCGCCTTGGTCAGCAGATCGACCACCGTGGGCAGATCGTTTTTTTGCAAGGCCGCGGCGGCACCCGTCAACAACCAGTAGCCGCCCGGCATAGGCTCGGCAAGATGCTGCGCGAGTTCCGACTTGAAATCCGCCTCACGGCCCAGTTCCACCTGCGTGAGCCGGGTCTTGTACGCCAGGTAATCGCGCTCGCCCTCGCTGCTAGGCGCGCCTACCGGCAGCCGCAGGAGGGCCAGATGGAACTTGTCCACGGCGTCCGCCAGGCGGCCCAAACGGCGCAACGCCTCGCCCCAACGCAGGAAATTGCGCGCGTCGAGGGGCCGGACCCTGGCCACCGCCGCGAAACAATCGCAGGCGCGCTCGAACTCGCGGCGGCGGCAGTAGTTGAACGCCTGGGCCTGGTTGAGCGTGGCCGCCACGTCCGGCGGGGTGTTGGGGCCGATGCGCCGCGACAGGCTGGCTTCCACGTCGTTGAGGCGGCCCAGGCGGGTATCGACCGTCGCGGAATAGGCCACGAGCGTCGCGTTGTCCGGCGAAGCCTTGAGCAGATTGTCCGCCGTGTTGCGCGCCGCGTCGAAATCATCGGATTGCTCTGCCCTGAGCGCCTTTTCAAGGAGTTCCACGGTCGGCACATCCAAGGCCTGTGTCGTGAGGCCCGGCACGGCCTTAGCGTCGGACACGACGGGGTGGTGGGCCTCGTCGCGGCGACCCGCCAGAAAGGCGGCCAGCGCCAGGGCCGCCGTGAACGCAAAATACAGCACACCCCGGCCCCAGGTGCTGCCGGAGCGGTCCCACCAGTTGTTGGTTGCATCGGGCTGGAAGAGACGCGGCTCGAACTTCGGGAAAGCAATGGCGGCCATGCCCTCGGGACCAGCGATGGCGGGCCGGAGGGCAGCGGGGGCAGGGGTCTCGCGGGCCGGGGGAGGGGGCTGCGGCGCGCGCGATGGCTCGGCGGTGGGGGGGGGCGTGGGGGGAGCGACCGGCGCGGAAGGCGCGGCGGGGCCGTCCTTGCGGGAGACGAAGCGGTTGATCTTGCCGCGCGCCTCGGTTTCCGTCACCTCGCCGCCTTCCTTGCGGGCGAGGAGATTTTGGAGCAGCGAACTGAGGACAATGATCTCGTTGTCCGGGTCGACGCCGGGAGCGGAGGGCACGGGCTCGGCGGCCTCGGGCCGCTTGTACCGCCGTTTTTGCGGCAACGCTTCGACTGGCGTCTCTCCCGGCGGGACGGACGCGGCGGGGTCCGGCGAAGGGGGAGGGGTGGGGTCGGCGCTCATGCGGCGTTCGGGACGAGAATCCGTCGGGAGATTGGCGTAGGAGAAAAGGGTGGATCGTGTCCGGACGGACTTGCCGCCGCAGGCCGGACGCATCCCCCAAGGTGTCGAGCGGCAGTCTAGATGGCAGCCGCAACGCCCGCAACGGAAAACCGCCGACGAAACGCGTCCAGCCAGCCAGCGAGGCAGCTTCGCTGCGGTGTTTTGCCATGGCGCCCGGAGGTCGCCATCCATCCGTGTCTCGCTTGCGCGGCAAGCGGTTTACCCTTGTGCAGCCCGGTGGGGACGGGCAGAGTCGCGCCGTGCAAACGAACGGTGGTCGGCACGTCGATCTGGACGGAGCCTGGAACGGAGAAGCGCTCGGGCTGGCCACGCTGGACTGGCGCGCCTGGGGGCCGCGGCTGCGGTTCAGCGCGCCGGACCGGGAGGTGGAAGCGTTCTTTGTCGCGTGCGCCGGGGACCTGGGCGACGCGCGGTTCCTGGTGTACGGCTCGGGGGATTTTCATCACCTGAGCGCGCTGTGGGTGCGGCGGATCAAGGAGCCGCTGACCTTGGTGAGCTTCGACAACCACCCGGATTGGGACATCCGCCCGCCCAAGTGGTGCTGCGGCAGTTGGCTCAACCGGGCGTTGGACCTGCCGCAAGTCGAACGGATCGAGGTCTGGGGGTGCGGGAATTTCGAGTGCTGGGGCTGGCACCGGATGTGGGGCAACCACCGCGACGTGCGCGCCGGGCGGCTGACGGCGCATCCTTGGGCCGACGAGCGGTCGGCAGCGGATCAAGCGCGGCCCGCGTCGATCACGCGGGAGACGTGGCGGGAGAAGTTCGGGCGGTTCGCCGCCGGGCTGGGCGGGAAACGGATTTACGTGACGGTGGACATCGACGGATTGCGCGCGGAGGACGCCGTGACAAACTGGGAGAACGGGCGATTCGCGGCGGAGGACGTGGCGTGGGCGCTGGACGAGATCCGGCGGGGCGGGGGAGCCATCGTGGCCGGGGATTTATGCGGGGCGCGGTCGGAGGCGGCATACGCGCGGTGGACGCAGCGGTTTGCGTCCGAGACGGATCACCCGGAGTTGCCGCCGTTCGACCGGGCGGAGGCGGCGCGGGTCAACGAGCGTTCGTTTGGGGTGATCTGGCCGAGGTTAGTAGGGGAGTGAAGATCCAAGAAATCAAGAATTCAAGAACCCAAAGAAGATCCAAGGTTCAAGCAAAAAGGAGGCAGGCCTGGGTTGGTTAGCTCGCGGAGACGAGCATGACCCCGGCGGTGATGAGCAGCGCGCCGAGGACGAGCGGGAGCGTCAGGCGCTCGTTGAGGAAGAAGCGGGCGCAGGCGACCACGATGATGACGCTCAGGCCCTGGAAGGGGAAAATGAAGCTCAGGTCGTGCTGCTGGAGCAGGCCGAGGTTCACGAAAAAAGAGATCGTCATCCCCAGGATGCCGCCCGCAAAAACCCAGGCGCGGCGTTGCCGGGACGCGGGGGCAGTGGTGCCGTTGTCGTCGGGCTCGCTGAGCGCCCACTTGAGCAGGAGTTGACCGGCCACGAGCGTGCCGAGCGCGACCAGAATGAGGAAAAGAGTCAGCGGTGTCATAGCCGCTCGTCGATCCTGGCGTAGGGTTTGGCGACGACCATCAGGCCCACGACGACGAGGCCGATGCCGATCCAGCGCCGGAGGGTAATGCCCTCGTCCAAGAGCCACCAACAGCTCAGCGGGACGAGCACCTGGACGGCGTTCGTCAACGAGAAGGCGACGCCGATGGGGAGAACGCGGATGGCGCTCATCCAAGAGAAGAAGCCCAGCAGCGTGAAGACGATGCTCGCCCAGGTCCAACCGCTGCTCAGCCCGGTCAGGCCCAGCCAGGGGAGGGCGCTGGGGAGGGTGGCGGTCATCTCCGCGCCCTTCTTCAGGAGAACTTCCGCCGCCGTGCCGAAGAGGACGCAGAGCGTGACCTGCACGTAGGGGTTGGAAAACCAGAGACGGGAGGCGGAGGGCGTGGGTGTCACGGGAGAGGTATTGTGGAGGACATCTGGACAAACGCAATGGCGGTTCCGTCGGGGGAGCACGGTTTCCAGAGGATGGTGGTGGGGACGGTGCCGCCGGGCATGGCGACGGCCACAATCCATCGGATCATGCCCGCTCACGGAGCAAACCTGCGCGAAGTCACCGTGAAGATGCGTTTGTCCTGGATCAACCCTCGACAACGAAGGCATTTTATCGTGTAGTGGTATACCCATGAAATTTGTGCCCGGTCCCCCCCGCCGATTCGCCGCTTTTACCCTGATCGAACTCCTGGTCGTCATCAGCATCATCGCCGTTTTGGCGGGCACGCTGGTGTCGGTGTTCAGTTCGATCCAGGGCCGGGCGAGCGATACCAAGTGTGCCAGCAACCTCAAGCAACTCGGGACCGCGTTCCTGGCGTTCGCGGCGGAGCACGATGGGCAGTTGCCGGGCACCTACGACACGCGCGACAAAGCCATCGATAATCCCTCGCTCTTCTACACGACGAGTTGGTTGAGCGGCTCGAACAAAGACCGGGACGAAACGGCCTCTGCCCCGCGCGCGGGTACAATCTGGCCTTACATCAACAACGAGAAGGTGTACCGCTGCCCGGCGCTGCCGTTCAACGCCCTGGGTGATAAAAAAGGGTCGAACGGCAAGTTCGACTACGCGTTTTTCTGCCGCCTGGGCGGCGCACGTTTGTCAAACATCCCGGCGATGTGCCGTTTGCGCGACGCGAATACGGTGGTGCTGACGCCGCTGCTCATTGAGGAAGACGCGGCGTCTTTCATCAACAACCGGGCGAACGCCTACGAGGGCACCCACAAGGAGCAGGATCAGGCGTCGCTCATCCACCGTTTTGGCTGTAACTACGTGGCCGTCGACGGCAGCGTGCACCGGATCCAGCCCCCGAATAAGAACGTGCCCTACCTGGCGGAGGAATGGTCGGTGGACATGGGTGGCCGGTACCTGAACCTGGGCAAACCGGCGCTGGATCGCTACGGTCAGTGGGCGGAGAACGGCAGTTTCGATCAGTAGGATCGGGGCAGGGACGGCTCTCCGCCGCCGTCCTTGAAAGTGGTTTGCAGGTCGCTTGCCGTCCAGCGGCTTGAAGCGGATGCGTCGCAAACGCTTGCCATCTCACCTGTTGTCTTCAAGGATTGACGAACCGTACCTTCACCTTGGACGGTTCGACCCGGTAGCTGTCGTCGGTCGGCGCGGTAGGAAGGATCTTGACGTTGAACGTGCCCTTGTGCGGCGCGTTGGCCTTGGGTTTGATCTTAAGTTTGGCGCGCGTCTTGCCCGCCGGAATGGTCAATACTCCGGGCAAGGCTTCATAGTCCACGCCGTTGCGTGCCTTCCCTTGCACCTGATAATGCACGGTCAGTGCCTCGGTCGTGTCGCCGTCGCGGCTGAACAGTACACGCGCGAAATCGCCGCCCACCGTGGCCGTGCCGTCGCCGACGACCGACAGCGTTACGGTCGGCACGAAGGGCGGGTCGTCCTCCAGGATCGACACGCCCGCCGTCGCCACCGGTCCGAGGAGCGCCCCACCCGTCGGCGCGGAGAGCATCACGCTGAAAATACGCGTGGAATGGTCGGACAAACCGCGGTCCACGATGGGCACGACGACCGCCTTGGGCTGGTCGTCGCCGTCGCGCCACGACACCGCGCCGCTGACCGCTTGGTAGTCCACGCCAGCCTGGGCGGTGCTGTCGGCGGTGGCGTAGCGCACGCCCACGGTCCCGGTCGTGCCGCCGGTGCGGTTGATGAGCAACGTCGCGTTGGCCACGCCCTCGCTGACGGGTGTGACGGCGGCGGCGAAGGCCAGCGTACCGGGGATCTCGGGTGGCGTGCGCAGGTTGAGCTTGAACAGTGTACCCTGGACCGGGTTGTCCACGCCGCCCGCGCTCGTCGTGCCGTAGAAGATGCCGTTGCCTGCGGAGGTCAGCGCGCCGGTCGGCGCCGCGCCGCCCGCGCCGCCCGTGAAGGCGTGGAGGGTGGTGAAATCACCCGACTGCTTGACGGCGAAGATCGTGCCGCTGTTGCCCGCGCCGCCGGTGCTGGTCGTGCCGTAGAGGCTGCCGTCGTTGCCGTCGATGAGCGGGGCCAGCGGCTGCGCGCCGTCGGCGTTGGCGGCAGTGAACGTGTGGAGGGTAGTCAGCTCGCCCTGCGGGGTGACGCGGAACACCGTGCCGCGCCCCTCCGCGCCGCCGCTACTGGTCGTGCCGTAGAAACTGCCGTCGCCACCCGGCAGGAGACCCGCGCGAGGGTTGCCACCGTCCGCCCCGCCGGTGAAATCATAGACCGTGTCCAGACTGCCCAGCGTGGAGATGCGGAAGACGGTGCCGGAGCCGTGCGCGCCGTCGGCGGCAGCCGTGCCGTAGAGGTCGCCGTCGCGCCCCAGGACGAGCTTGCCGAGCACGTGGGTGCCCTCGCCCTTGGTGGCGGAAAAGTCGTGCACGACCGACAGATCGCCCGTGGGCGAGAGGCGGAAGAACGTGCCGCCACCGGCGGGTCCGTCCCCGGTGGTGGTGCCGTAGAAGTATCCGTCCTGCCCGCGGGTCAACCCGGCATAGGGTTGGTAGCCGGTCTTGGTGCGGTCGAAGGTCGAGAGGACTTGCAGGGAGTTGGGCAACGTGAGCCGGAAGAGGATGCCGTCGCCCGAGCCGCCGAGCGTCGTGGTGCCATAGAGGCGACCGTCGAGGCCCTCGGTCAGCGGGGCGCGGGGCGCGTTCTTGTCGAAGCTGGTGATGGTGGTCAGGATGCCGTCGCCGGGCGAGAACCGGAAGATCGTCCCGCCGGTCGCGCCGTTCGTACCGCCCGCGTAGGTCGTGCCGTAGTAGTTGCCGTCCTTCGCCGGGACAAGGCCGCCGACGGGGGCGGCACCGTCGCCGATGCCCCGGAAGACGTGGAGCGTCTGGAGGGTGATCGTGGTGTCCTGCGCGGGGGCGGGGAGGACGTTGGCCAGGAGCAGGCCGAGGCCGAGGGACAGCGAATATCTCGGGAGGATTGGCATGACGGCGAAGCCTGAAACATAGCACAAGACGAGGGCGAACGGACGCTTTAAACTTTCGCGGGCGCGGACGATCTGGTTATATTGCCCGGAATGAACGCCCTTTTGGAGCCGTTGATTGCCTCGCCGGACCTGCCCCGGCACATCGAGACGCTCGGACGCCTGCTCGCCGACGAACGCGCCCGGCGCGAGCGTTTTTACGACGAAATCGACGAACAGCAGAAGATGGAATTCATCAACGGAGAAGTCGTCATGCACTCGCCTTCAAAAATCCGGCACATCGACGCGGTGGGAAACCTTTACTTTCTGCTGAAATTTTATGTGGCTAAACACGACCTCGGCTGGGTCGGCAGCGAGAAGGGGCTAGTCTGCCTGACGCGCAACGACTACGAACCGGACATCGTCTTCTACCGTCAGGAAAAAGCCGCGCTGCTCCAGCCTGACCAGATGAAGCTGCCCGCGCCGGACCTGATCGTCGAGGTCCTCTCGCCAAGCACCGAGGAAAGGGACCGGGGCATCAAACTGGAGGACTACGCCGCGCACGGCGTCCGCGAATATTGGATCATCGACCCGGTGGCCGAATGCGTGGAGCAACACGTCCGCGTGGAGCCCTACCGGCCCGATACGCCGGGGACTTACCAGCAACTCACTCTCAAGACCGGCGACCTGCTGATCACCAGCGTGGTCGTGCCGGGTTTCCAGGTGCCCGTGCGCGCCCTGTTTGACCGGCAGGCCAACCTCGCGGCGCTGGCCGTTCTAACATGAACGACGACGCTTATTACCTAGCCATCAACGGGCTGCAGACGGGCCCATTTTCCACGGAGCAGGTCCGCGAGATGTGGCGTGCTGGCACGGTCTCGGCGCAGACCTTGTACTGGCGTCAGGGAGAATCGGCCTGGCAACCGCTGGGCGGCATGTTCGCGGCTGCGCAGGGCGTTCCGCCACCGCTAAACCCGGTTCCCCCGGTGGCGACCGTGCCTGCGGGCTACCAGCCTACGGGGTCTGCGCCGGTTTTCTACGCCGTCCCGACGACTTCCGGGCTGGCCATTACCAGCTTTGTTTTGTCTCTGGTGGGTTTCTTGTTGTCCTTTCTGACCTGGATTCCCGCCATCATCTTTGGGCACATTGCCCTGTCGCAGATTCGTCGTTCAGGGGGTCGGCTGACCGGACGCGGATTCGCTGTGGCCGGGCTGGTTATCAGCTACGGGTTCACGCTGATCGCCGTCGTGGTTTTTACGTTTCTCATCGGAGTGGTAACCCTTGATGCCACGGGCAAGTTCGCTTCCTTCAAAACCCAAGTCCATCCTGTCGCTACGCCCGACCCTGAGTTTGCGGCGGGCGAAGACCTCTCCCGGGCGCGTCAGATCAGCATGGCCATCGACAGATACGTCGAGGACCACGACGGCGTGACCCCACCGGACTTCGCTGCCCTCTTCCCAAAGTACTTGCAGGACCGCGCCGTGCTAGGCGAAGGCGAACCGGGCGGTAAGGGCACGGGTTTCGATTACTTGGCACCAAACCAAAAGTTCGCCGAACTCGACCCCGACGAAGCCTTTATGTACGGGAAAACCGAGTCCGCGAACCACAAGAAGGTAATCATCTACGGCGACGACCGGGCAGGATTCGATTGGGACGACAGCCACCAGCCGAGGTCCGGAAGCGTCCCAACACCCAAATAAGCTGGGCGCTAAGCAGAAATCTGCTGTCGGTACGCGTCAGAAGCCATCAGAGCATCGTCGCCAGTCACTTCCTTGAGCCGGAACAACCAGCCCTCGCCGTAGGGATCAGTGTTGACCAGCGCGGGATTGCCCGCCAGCGCCTCGTTGACCGCCGACACCTCGCCCGCCGCCGGGCTGTAAATATCGCTGGCCGCTTTGACCGACTCGACCACCGCCGCCGTCTGCCCGGCGGTGAGCTTCGTGCCGACCTTGGGTAGATCGACGTACACGATGTCGGTCAATTCCGCCTGGGCGTGGTCGCTGATGCCCACGGTGCCGTCGGCACCGCGTAGCCATTCGTGGGTGGAAGCAAACTTGAGGTCGTCGGGAACGTTCATGGGAAATCGGAAGTGGAAAGTCGGAACGCGGAAGTAGGAAGGTGGAAACTACACTTTATCGCCTGAAGGAATGAAACGTTCGTCACGGCGTTTGTAGAGCGGTTTTTTCTCGACCACGGCGGCGAAACGCTTGCCGCGAATGTCGATCTGGATGGGCGTCCCGGCCTTGGCGAGCGTCGCGGGCAGGTAGGCCATGCCGATCCCGGCGTCGAGCGTGGGCGAGAGGCCGCCGCTGGTCGTTTCGCCCACCGGGTAGTCGCCTTCGGCATGGACCTGGTAATGCGGCCTTGGCGGCGGACACTTTTCGGTCATGCGAAAGGCGGCAAGGCGTTCCGTGGGGCCGCCGTCGGTCTTTTGCTTGAGCAGCACGTCGCGCCCGACAAAATCGCCTTTTTCCAACGCCACGAAGATCCCCAGTCCGGCGGCCAACGGCGTGCGGTCGGCGGACAGGTCGGAGCCGTTGAGCGGGTAACAGGCCTCCAGGCGCAGGCTATCACGCGAGCCGAGGCCGCACGGGATCAGACCCAGCGGCGCACCGGCGGCGAGCAGGTCGTCCCAAACCACCGCCGAGGCGCGCGCCGGGAAAAACAGCTCGAAGCCGTCCTCGCCGGTGTAGCCGGTGCGGGCGATGACGAAGGTCAGGCCATCCTGCTCGAGCACCTTGACGCCGAAACGCTCGGGGAAAGTGATCTGCGGACCGAAGAACGCGGCGAGGGCCTGCGGGGCGCGGGGCCCCTGGACGGCCAAGGCGGCGAAGCGGTCGGAGCGGTTGGCCAGTTCGATGGCGGTGTCGCCCTCGGCGTCGGGCGGGGGTAGGTGGGCGTGCAGCCAGGCAAAATCCTCGTCGATCTTGGAGGCGTTGACCACCAGCAGGAACTCGCCCTCGGCGTACTCGTAGATGATCAGGTCGTCGATGACGCCGCCGCGCTCGTTGAGCAGGAACCCGTACTGGCTCTGCCCCGCGCCGATGCGGTTGAGATCGTTGGTAAAAAGGGTCTGGAGCCACGCCTTCGCGCCGGGACCGCTGACAATGAATTGCCCCATGTGGCTGATATCGAACACGCCGACGGCCCCACGCACCGCCCGGTGTTCGGTGAGGATGCCACTGGGGTACTGCACGGGCATGGACCAGCCGCCGAAACCGACCATCTTGCCCCCGAGTCGAACGTGCGCGGCATGGAGCGGTGTCTGCTTGAGCGCCGGCGAGGGCGGCTGCTCGGCGGTGGCGGGCGCCGGGGCGGCGGGGGAGGGCGAGGTGACGGCTTCCGAGGACACGATGCCTCAAGTAAACGCAGGGATAGGCGAGTGTCGAGGGAAGAAAGGCGGAAGTAGGAAGTGGGAACGCAGAAGTGGGTGGTGGGTCAAGTCCCACGCGAACGGGGAATGGGAAACGATGGATGGAGAAGAACGCTATTATTTCCACGTTTCCACTTCCCTATGCGCTGGCTCTACACCCTCGAACGCCGCTTCGGCTCCCTGGCCATCCCGGGGCTGATCCGCGTGATTGTAGCGCTTAACGCCGTGACATTTATTGCGATCAAGGCCAACCCGGCGCTGCTCGGGATGCTCACGCTGCAGCCTCGCAGGATTCTGGCAGGAGAAGTCTGGCGGCTGGTGACGTACATCTTCATCCCGCAAGTCAACCTGGGCAGCAACACGTCGTATTTCTGGATCTTTTTCTACCTGTGGCTGCTCTGGATCATGGGCGAGGGGCTGGAACAGGCGTGGGGCAGTTTCAAGCTCAACCTGTATTATTTCTTCGGGATGCTGGGCACGACGATTGCCGTGTTGTGGCTCGGGGTTTACGACATCACGGGCGTCTGGCTGAACGCCTCGTTGCTGTTCGCCTTCGGAACGCTGTTTCCGAACTTCCCGATCATGTTGTTTTTCGTGCTGCCGGTCCCGGCAAAATGGTTCGCGCTCGGGTCGTTTATTTCCGTGATGGCAGGGTTCGTGCAGGGCGGCTTGGACATCAAGGCGGCGATCATCGTCGCACTGACGAATTACCTGGTTTTCTTTGGCCGGGAATGGGTGGGTCACTGGCGCGAGCAGGGGCGCATGATGAAGCGGCGTCAGCAGTTCCAGGTGGCCCAGACCACCGACGTGGACGAAACGCTGCACCATTGCAAGGTCTGTGGCAGTACGGAGTTGTCCGCGCCGGATCAGGAGTTCCGCGTGGCGGCGGATGGGGAAGAATATTGCACGCGGCACCTGCCGTCGCGGCAGTCGGAGGTGGTGGGATAAAGCAAGGCCGAGAAAGGTGCAGGATGCATAATGCAGGCGTATCCTTATGGAAGCCTATCATCCTGATTGAGTCTTGTGAGCCGAAGGACCTTTCACCGCAAGAACCAAGGAAAGCCCGATCATTTGAAGGTTGCCCTAATTTTCGCGTAGCTTCTCCAGCGTCCGTGCGGCTTTCCCAGAGGTGATCGCCTCCCGCGCCCGCTCGACCCCGGCAGGCAACCCCTCTGCCAACCCCGTAACCACGAACCCCGCCGCTGCGTTGAGCAGCACAAGGTCCAGGCGCGCGTCGGTGATCTCGCCCGCCAGGATTCCCACCAGTGTGCGTGCGTTGTCGTCGGCGTCGCCGCCCCGCAGCAGCCGGTCGTCCGCCGCGCGCGCTAGTCCGGCCCCTTCCGGCGTGACCATTTCGCGGACGATCCCGCCGTCGCCTTCGAACCGGTTCACCTGTGTTTCCCCCAAAACCGAAAGCTCGTCCATGCCGCCCGCGCCGTGAACGGTCCAACCCCGGCGGCGGCCCAGGCGGCGCAACACGTCGGCGTAGGTGGTGAGCAGGTCCGGCGTGAACAGGCCAACGAGCTGATGCTCGGGCCGTGCAGGGTTGAGCAGCGGCCCGAGCAGGTTGAAAATCGTGCCCGTGCCCTCGGCGGCCAGTTGGCGGCGCACAGGCGCGACGGCTTTGAAAGCCGGGTGATACTGCGGCGCGAACAGGAAACCGAAGCCGGTCGTCTCCAGATTGCGGCGCAAACCGGCGGGCGGCAGGTCGAGCGGCACGCCCAGCGCCGCCAGCACATCAGCTCCGCCGCTGCGGCTGGTGACGGCGCGGTTGCCGTGTTTGACCACCGCCGCGCCCCCCGCTGCCAGCACCAGGGCGGCGGTCGTGGACACGTTGAACAGCCCCAACCGGTCGCCGCCGGTGCCGCACACGTCGAGCAAGGGGCCGGGCAAGCGCGTGGGGTCGATTTCCGGGTCCACCGCACGGGCCAACAGGGCGTCGGCGAACCCGGCGATTTCGGCGGGCGTCTCGCCTTTGGCGCGCAGGGCACGTAGGAACGCGGCCTTGGCGGCGTCGGACTCGCGTTCGTTGGTCAGGGCGGCGGCGGCGGCGTGGATTTGCCCGGGAGCCAACTCGGCACGGCGCGCGAGGGCATCGAGCAACGGGCCGAACACCTCGGAAACGCCGGAATCTTCCTGGGAACCACTTGCCATCATCGCCGGGACTATAGACGTTCCCGGCATGGGGAACGCCGGAATTTCGTGGGAGACGCTCGATTGGGCGCGTCTGGACCGGCTGCGCGCGACATTCCTGGCGGGAGGGCGGTCGACTGGCGCGTACTGGACCAGCCGCGAGGACCTGGCGAACTACGACTTCACCTACGCTCAGCGCATCGGCTGGAAGTGGGACGCCGTGCTGCGCGAACTCCGCCTGCGCGGTTGGCAGCCTCTGCCGGGTCCCCTCTTGGACTGGGGCTGCGGCAGCGGCGTAGCGGGGCGGCGGGTGCTCGAATTTTACGGGCCGGAACACTTCGGGACGCTGCGCGTATTCGACCGTTCCCGGCTGGCGATGGATTTTGCGTCGGATCGTGCGCGAGAGGAATTCCCTGGCCTACCGGTGACGCCGGACGCTTCCCCGGGCGGCGGCACGCTGGTGCTCAGCCACGTCCTCAACGAATTGGACGACGCGGGACAGCGCGCCCTACGGTCCGCCCTCGCCGGGGCGGACGCCGTGCTTTGGGTCGAGCCCGGCACGTACGCCGACAGCCGCGCGTTGATCGCCTGGCGCGAGGCGTTGCGGGCGGATTTGGCACCGGTCGCGCCCTGCACGCACCGGCGCGAGTGCGGGCTGCTGCACGCTCACAACGCCGCGCACTGGTGCCATCATTTTGCCGAGCCGCCACCCGGCCTCGCGGCGGACGCGGACTGGGTGCGCTTCGGTCAGCGCGCCGGTATCGACCTGCGCAGCATCCCGTACAGCTTTCTGGTTCTGCAACGCCACGGTGCGCCGAATCACGAGGGTTGGTCGCGCGTGATTGGGCAGCCCCGATTATATAAAGGTTTTGCGAAGGTGTTGGATTGCGCGGCGGAGGATGTGCGCGAGGTCGGTGTGCAGGCGCGGGATCATCAGGAACTCTTGCGCGCGATCAAAAAAGGACGCTGCCCCACGCTGTTGCATGGCCGGGTAGCCGAGAAAGGCTGGAAGCATGTTGACCGGACGCTTTGACCACCGACCACGCGTTCGCTACCTTGCTCCCATGCCCAGCTTTGACATCGTCTCGGAAATCGACCGGCAAGAGGTGGATAACGCGCTCAACCAGGCGCGCAAGGAACTCGTCACGCGCTTCGACTTCAAAGGCAGCACGGCCACCATCGAACAGCCCGGCAAAGACAAGATCGCGCTGTCGGCGGAAGATAATAACCGGCTCAAGTCCTTGTATGAAATCGTCATCGGCAAGCTGGCCAAGCGCAACGTCGATCTGCGCAACGTGGATCACGGCAGCCCGGCAATTTCGTCGCTGGGCCACGCCCGGCAGGAGTTGACGATCAAGCAGGGCATTGAGGGCACGCGGGCCAAGGAAATCATCACGGCCATCAAGGCCCAGCCGTCGCTCAAAGTGGCGTCGTCACTGCAAGGTGATGAGATCCGCGTCACCGGGAAGAAGCGCGACGATCTGCAGGCCGTCATCGCGTTCCTGCGCGGGAAGGACTTTGGGCTGTCGTTGGTGTTCAAGAATTTTCGGGATTAACGCTGGCATCGACCGGCGAGATGAAGAAAATCTTGCGGGCCAATTCTTGCGCGGTATCCTGCTGGCGATGAGCGTAGAGGAAATTAAGAACAGTCTCGCAACTCTTTCTCCCGATGAGCGGAATCAGGTGTCCGCTTACTTGCTCCATCTCCGCAATTCAGCGGACCCCGAATATCAGGCGGAAATAGAAGCAAGGCTCAACGACAAAGATCCGTCGCACTGGCTGACTTTGGAAGAGTTCGAGCGACGGCTCGACCAAATGTAAACGTCGTCTGTGACGCACTACGAGGTTTACCTGCATGTTGACCTGTTCGACATGATGCCGCGCGGTACCCAACGGCGTAAGATCATGGAGTTTATCCGGGTTTTGCAGACCCAGCCGAACATTCTTGGAGACCATATGGAGAGCGATAGGTCCTATCGAATCCTGAAAACGAAAGTTGTCGGCAAATATGCCGTCACTTATTGGCTGGATGATCCAGCCAAAGCGGTAGTTATCACCAAGGTGCAACCGGCAGGTTAATCACCCCCCCTGCACCGGCGGCATGACGGCCACCACCTCGCCCTCGCGCAGGACCTGCGTGCGCTCGGCAAACTCCAGCCCCACGGCTACCAGCAGCGTCCGGTCCCAACCCCGCATCGCCGGATGTTCAACGTAGAGTTGCGCCAGCAGGTCGCCGACCGTGGCCCCCTCGGGCAACTCGACCGTCGTCTGGTTGCCACCCGCCAAGTCGCGCAGGCGCGAGAAAAATTGCGTTTCGATCTTCACGACGCGCCTAACCTACCGCTTCGGGCGCGTTCGCGCGAATCCTCTCCAGCCCCGCCTTGATCACGTCCTCGCTCAGCACGCCGATGCACGGCAGATTGCGGTAGCGTTCAATGAAATCCAACCCGTAACCGACCACGAATTCGTCCGCAATGTCGAACGCCACGTAATCTGCCTCCACCTCCTTGACCCGCTCGACGTGCTTGCGCAGCAGGACGCAAATCTTGACACTTTTGGGTCGCTCTGCCATGAGCCGCTCCCGGACGGCGTGCAGGGTGCGCCCGCTGTCGAGGATGTCGTCGAGGATTAACACGTCGCGCCCGGCGATGTCGGGCATCGTGTGTTGATCGAACGTTACGACGCCGCTGCTCCGGTCGCCGATGTAGGACGCAACGCTCAGGCAATCGACGGCCAGGGGCAGGGGGATGCGCCGCAACAAGTCGCCCATGAACATGAAGCTACCATTGAGCACGGCGACGACGGTCAACTCGTGGTTGCGGTAGTCCCAGGTGATCTGGTGGGCGAGTTCGTCGAGGCGGCTGAGGATGGTGCTTTCGTGGTAGAGCACGCGCTTGAGGTCTTCGAGCATCGGGAAAGGAGGCAGAATGCAGGATGCCAGACGCAGGCGAAAGCCAAAAAGCGCGTTAGAGGCAAAAGGGTAAGGACGACGGTCCCTTGCCAGCCGTGAGTTCTCGGTGTGCTACTCGTTCCCAAGATGTACTTGGGAGCGCACTTGCCTGCGAAGTTGTTCTTCGCCGAATGGACGTGCCGCGGCCCCTATTGTTTCCACCGCCCTTCCAACTTCCCACCGCCGACATTCCGACTATATTAACCGCGTCCGCGCTGCCCCCTCTCCATGAGCCAGACCGCCATCCTCGCCCCGCGCGACCTGGACCCTGCCGCCGTGGCGCGGCTCGTCCGGCGGCGGCTGCGTCAACTCTGGTGGCGGCGGCTGGCGGCCACTCTCCTCGACCGGGTCTGCCTCGTGCTGCTGCTCGCCGCCACGGTGCTCTTGCTCGTTGGCATCCACCGGTTCTTGCGCGGCGACGACCCCCTCGACCCGGCCACCGCCGTTGATCTCCTGCTTGCCGCCCTGCTCGGCGTCGTCATCTGGACTCTCGGCTCGCTGCCTTTTCTCGACGAGATCATTCCTTGGATCGACCGTCGCGCGGGCACACATGACCGCTTCCACACCGCGCTCGACTTCGCCACGCGTCCACAACTTACGCCTTTGGAGCGATTGACCCTCGCGGAGTGCGCACATTACGCCGAACGCTTCCCTGTCGCGCGCTGGACGCCTTTCGGTCTGCCGCGCACGTTGCTGACGCTGCCGGTGCCCCTGGTCGCGCTGGGAATGCTCGTCTGGCATGCCGCGCTGGGCATCGGCCAGCCGCCGCGCGACCCGGCGTTGCAGGCGGCGGTCTCCAAGCGCGCGGACTCCTTGCAAAAAGTCGCCGAGCGGCTGCAACAAAAAGACAAACAGGCGCCGTCGCCCGACCTGGCCAAACTTGCTGAGGCAATGAAGCGCAGCGCCCAGAAGCTCAAAGAAAGCCAGCGTCTGAGCGACGAGCAAAAGCTGAAAATGTCTTTGGCCGAAATGTCGTCGCTCGAAGCGATGCTCAACGCCATGAAACAAGCCGCCAAGGAGGGCAAGGTTTCGCCGGGCGAACTGGCCGCGCTGGCCGCCGCGCTGGAAAATAATCCACAGGGCAAGGACGCGGCGGAAGCCATCAAATCCGGCCAATTGGAGCAGGCTGGGGATCAACTGGCCAAGCTGGCCGAGCAGATGAGCAAGCAGGGCGACGCCGAGCAGGCGCTCGCGCAACTAGCCCAGTCCATGCAAGCCCAGGCAGCGAAACTTTCCGAGGCCGAGCGCAACGAGGTTGCCCGGCAGATGCAGCAGACGGCGCAGGCCGCGCAGAGCGGGCAGGCGAGCCTCAGCCAGCAGGCGCTCCAACGGCTCGCGGAGGCGCTGCGCAAGGCGGGCAAGAACGGCGCGCGCCAGGCCAAGGCGAACAGCGGCGCGGGCGGCCAACCGATGACTGAACAGCAATTGCAAGACCTCCTCAACGCCCTGGAAAACATGAAGGAAGGTGACCAACCCGGAGGTGACTCAAACGCCCCCGGTGCGGGCGGCCAGCAGTCGCTCGCCTCGGTGCAGGCGTTCGGCAAGAGCCGCGACGGCCAGCAGGGCGGTCAACAGCCCAACGGCGCGCCCGGCGGCGAACACGACCAAGGCACGAACGAACACCTGTTCGCGGACAAACCCTCCGATTTGTCCGACAAGGGAGCCGCCCGCCGGATCGAGGGCGCGTTGGGCAACGGCGCGACGTTGCAGGAACTCGTCGGCGCGGCGAGCGGCCCCGCCAAGGCCAGCCGCCAGTACCGCGACCTCTACGAGGCCATCGCACCTGCAGAGCAGAGCAGCGTCGAGCAGGAAAACATCCCGCTCGGCTCGCGCCAACTCGTGCGGCGCTACTTCGAGAACATCCGGCCCCAAAACTAAACTTTTTCGGACTCCCGTCTGCAATCTGCAGAAATCCGCGTAATCTGCGGACACTCATGAGCACTGCCAATACGCAACAGCAGGTTGACCAGTTTCGCACGCAATTTAGCCGGGTCCGCGACGAACTCGCGCGTATGATGGTCGGCCAAGGTGGGATCATCGACGCGACGCTCGTGGCGTTCTTCGCGGCGGGCCACATCCTGCTCGAAGGCGTCCCCGGCCTCGGCAAGACGATGCTCGTGCGCACGCTGGCGGACGCCGTGAGCCTGAAGTTTTCGCGCGTGCAGTTCACGCCCGACCTGATGCCCTCGGACATCATCGGCACCAACCTCATCAACGAGGATGAGCACGGCAAAAAGTCGTTCCAGTTTCAGCCGGGGCCGGTGTTCGCCAACATCCTCTTGGCCGACGAGATCAACCGCGCCACACCCAAGACGCAGAGCGCGCTGCTCGAAGCCATGCAGGAACGGCACGTCACGGTGGCCGGGACAACGCACCGCGTCGAGGAACCGTTCATGGTCCTAGCCACGCAGAACCCGCTGGAGATGGAGGGGACTTACCCGCTGCCCGAGGCCCAGTTGGACCGCTTTCTATTTAAGTTGAAGGTCACTTACCCGACGGCGGATGATCTGCACACAATCCTGGACCGCACCACGCAGACGGACACGCCGCAGATCAGCAAGGTCATCGGCGGCGACGAGGTCCGGACGATGCGCACGACGGTGCGCGACGTGCCGATGACCCGCGAGGTGCAGGCGCACGCGATCAACCTCGTCCTGGCGACCCATCCCGAGACCGCCGAGGCGTCGCCGCTGGCGAAGCGGTTCGTGCGTTACGGGGCGAGTCCGCGCGGTGTGCAGGCGCTCATCCTGGCGGCAAAGATTTACGCGCTGGTGGACGGGCGTTACCACGTCTCGCGCGCGGACATTGATCGCGCCGCGCTGCCTGCCTTGCGCCATCGGATCATCCTGAATTTCGAGGGTGAGGCCGAGGGCGTGACGAGCGAGACGGTGCTAGGCGAAATCTTAAAAACTCGGTGAAGGTAGGCAATCAACCCAAACCAAAGTAAGGACCATGCGCCTGCGCGGCTTTCTCTGGTTCGCCTTACTGTTTCCACAGTATGCTCTTTTGAGCTTCGCCCTTTACGACAACATGCGGGAACTGCGTCACGAGATGCAGTTTTATTATCCCCGCCCGATGATGAGTTGTTTGGGTTATCCTCCCTTCGACGCGCTGCAATTCGGTTGGGAGGTGCTCGGTCTTGCGGGAGTGATCGGACTTTGTGGTAAATGCTGGTGGGCGCGCTACTGCTACGCAATCTTCGCGGTTGGTGTGTTTGTAACTTTGATGCCTGATCTGTTACACCCGCATCCCAACGACACGGTCACTTTGCTCATTGCCGTAGTGGTTTTCGCGGTCGCTCTTGCTACCTTGACGCTTTGTTTTATCCGACGCCTCCGCTTTTTGTGATGCGGTTACTTCCGCTGATCATTCCACCAAAAACAGACCACCCGTTTCCATCACCGAAGCGACTGAAACGGGCGGGATAAAGTGAACTAACGTCGGACGTTAGAAATCAATGCCAACGTGGATGCCCGGACGGTAGTACCCGTAGCCGTGGGGCCGGTAATGACGATGATGGTAGTAACCCCGTCCGTAGACGAATGGGATTGGCGGCGGGGGCAGGAAAACCCGCACTGGCGGCGGGCAGTATTCGCGCTCGACGATCCGTCCCTCGTAATGCCGGGGCGGGGGGCAATCGTCGTCGCGGGAGTAATCACGATACTCGCGGTCGTTGCGATATTCACGATAGTCGCGGTCGTCGCCGCCCGCGCGGGCAGTTTGTCCAACCGCGCAAAGACTGAGCAGCGCGGCACCGAGGATCAGCAGTTTCTTCATGGGTTGAATTCGTGGGTAGATGGTTAGCAGAAGCTGTGAAGATAGACGCCGTGCCCGCGCGCCTATTCAAAACACCAGCCCGTAATTTTCAGTACGATTTCGCCCAATACACCCGCCGCTTGCTCGGGCGTCCGCTGACCACGCATTTGCCTTCCTCCTCCGGCTCGTCCGTGGGAATGCACCGGATCGTTACCTTCAGGTCATCCTTGATCTTCGTTTCGGTCTCCGGCGTGCCGTCCCAATGCGCGCGGGCGAACCCGCCGTGGATCTCCGGCTTGTTGGGGTTTTTCGCCGTGAAAAACGCGTAGAACTCTTCCGTCGTGTCGATGTCCCGCGTGTGCTCGTTACGGTATGCCAGCGCCCGCTCGTACAGGTTGGTCTGAATCGCTTGCAACAACCCCGGCACCCGTGCGGCAAACTCCTCCATCGGCAGAAACTCCTTCTCCTTCACGCCCTTGTCGCGGCGCGTCACGGCAACCGTGCCCTTTTCCAAATCGCGCGGCCCGATCTCCACGCGCAACGGCACTCCCTTTTTGATCCATTCCCAATTCTTCACGCCCCCGTTGAGGTCCCGTGCATCCACCTCCACCTCCGGCGGCGCGTGGTGAAAAATCTCTTCCCGGATGCGCGCCGCCAGCTTCTGCGCCGCCTCCAGCACCGCCGCACGCGTCTCCTCCTTGGGAGTGATCGGCAAAATGACGACGTGCGTCGGCGCGATGCGCGGCGGCAAAATGAGACCGTCGTCGTCGGCGTGCGCCATGATCAGCGTGCCGACGAGCCGCGTGCTCATGCCCCAGCTCGTCGTCCACGCAAACTCCTCCTGCCCGTCGCGCCCTTGGAACTTGATGCCGCTAGCGTGCGCGAAATTCTGACCCAAAAAATGGGAAGTCCCCGCCTGAATGGCCTTGCGGTCCTGCACCATCGCCTCGATGCACAGCGTTTGCACCGCGCCCGGGAACCGCTCGCCCTCGCTCTTTTCCCCGGCGAACACGGGGATGGCGAGATGATCCCGCACAAACGTCTCGTAGACACGCAGCATCTTGTCGGTTTCCTCGCGCGCCTCGGCCTCGGTTTCGTGCGCGGTGTGGCCTTCCTGCCAGAGAAATTCCGCCGTGCGCAGGAACAATCGCGTGCGCATCTCCCAACGCACCACGTTGCACCATTGGTTAATCAAAATCGGTAGATCCCGCCACGATTGCACCCACTTCGCGTACGTCGCGCCGATGATCGTCTCGCTCGTCGGGCGGATGACCAGCGGCTCGGTCAGCTTGGCCGACGCCGCCGGGACCATCTTGCCGTCCGGCCCAACCTCCAACCGGTGGTGGGTCACAACGGCGCACTCCTTGGCGAAACCCTCGACGTGCGCGGCCTCTTTCTCCAAGTAGGCGATGGGGATGAACAACGGGAAATAAGCGTTTTTATGGCCCGTGATCTTGAACATCTGGTCCAACTGCCGCTGCATGTTTTCCCAGATGCCGTAGCCCCACGGCTTGATGACCATGCAGCCGCGCACGTCGCTGTTTTCGGCGAGGTCGGCGGCCTTGACGACCTGTTGATACCACTCGGGGAAATCTTCCTCCCGACAGGGTGTGATGGCGTTTTTGGCGGGTTGGTCATTCATGGGAAACGGGCAGGCAAGGTAGCTGCCCACGGCACGTCAGGCAAGGGGGCAGCAGACTGTACGCAGAAGCGCAAAGAGGGGAGGGTTTCGCGGAGAGAAAGAAGCTGGGGAGATGGCAGGCACCCCTCTTTGTCCATCTTCCTCTTCCTCCGCGAAACTCCCCCCCTTTGCGCCTCTGCGTACAGTCTGCTGCCCTGCCTCATCCGCCAGGCGCCACGAGGCGGTAAGCCGCACCGGGGCAACGCCGTACCACCCGCCGGGACGCCCTCAAAAATATGCCGCCGAACGCTTCTCCCGCCCTTGTCAGAGGCGGCTTGCCTCGTCATCGTGCGTCCATATGCACGAGACTCTGATCAAAGACATCGCGGCCTGCATCATGACGGCCTGGCTCATCGGCGTGGCCGCGCAGTTCGCCCGGCTGCCCGTGCTGCTGGCTTACCTCGTCGGCGGCTACATGCTCGGGCCGCATGGGTTCAAGAT
>CAXTBX010000024.1:42574-50009 GCA_964242205.1 uncultured Chthoniobacterales bacterium | reverse complement strand
GGCGCACGTTGCAGTTCGTAGCCGGGTCGCCCCAGGGGCCGCTCGTGTCGTACACGCGAACCGGGGCATTCTCTTCATAAGAGCCGTCCGGGTTCCGGGTTCGAGCCAAAGAAATTTCACGAAAAGGCACCCGCAGTCCCTCGTGAATGTTGCCGCCCACGTACACCCGGCTGCTGTTGGGGAGTTGGTCGCTGCTGTGAGGGCTAAAAGAATCTTTCGCTGCAATCATAGGTCACTAGGGCTGAAAACCCCCGAAAGTACCCCCCGGCGACTGATCCGCCAAAGATAATTCTTGAGCCGACCGCCTTTCAGCGTGCCTGCGGCGTTGCCCCACCCTGTTTCGCCGCCGGGCGCGCCTTATTAGCCGAACGTTGGTTGTTCACGGGCTGGTAATCGAAACGAGGCAATACCGGATGAAACGCCACGACCATCGGCGAGCCGGTGGATGGGGCCAACAAAAGTCGTTCCGCACGGTAGTCCGCCAGTAGCTTTGGCGTTTCCTTGTACTGCACCAAATTCCGGTATCCGCGAACCCCGACCGCGATAGACTCAGCGAGTTTTTCGCGCCAAACGGGATCAGTGATCTGGCGACTGTCATTACCGCTCGTCATGAACCCGCCCTCCACGAGGATCGCCGGAGCGTGGGTCAGGCGCAGCACCGCAAAGCGGGCACGTTTCACACCGCGGTCCGCTACCCCGAGATCGCCGAGCACCGCATGATGGACGCAATTGGCCAGCGCGAGGCTAGCGCTATCAAAATCGTTGCCGGGCATCTGTTGCAGTTGGTCCAAAGCGGTGCGATTATCGCTCGTGGACGCGGCCCCGCGCGGGGTCATGGCGTAAACCTCCACCCCGCTGGCCTCGGCCTCGCCAGAATTGAAGTGTACGCTCACAAAAACGGCGTTGGGCACCGCGTTGGCCAGTTCGGCGCGGTGTTCCAAGGAGAGATACTCATCATCACCACGCGTCAGGAGGACGCGCAAGCCCTTCGCTTCAAGTGAGGCCTTGAGACCGTTGATCACGTCCAACGTGTAGTCTTTCTCAAAGCCGCGCAGGGTGTGGCCACCGCCGTCCTGGCCACCGTGACCGGCATCTAACACGACCGTATCGAACGGCTCGAGATTGTTGATCATGGCCGGGCGCAGACAAGGGTCAATCGTCTTGGCCAGATCGAAGCGTGACACCAACAAAGTGCCGTCGTGCACAAGGACCGGAAAAGACAACCATTGCTTAACGCCGTTCACATACAACTCTCGGGAATTGCTCACCGTTTCGAGGCGGACACGGGCATCGGACAGGGTGACGTGCTGCGCGTCGATGCCCGGCGTGAGCGAAAGCTGATAAAACTTGGCAACGTTTTCAATTGTCAAATAGTCGCGTCCTTCGAGACTGACGACCTGCCAATCAGATTCCGCCCCATACGCGCGGAAATGACACGTGCCTAAAAAGACCAAGATTAGCAGAAGAAGCCGTGCTTGCATATCTCGTGAGTGGCGAGCGAACGCTTATACAGTGAATCGGACTTCCCCCCGGGGTTGGCTGCCTTTCGGCCCGCCACCGCGCCGGAGGGGTCAGGGTCGGGCTTGACTCGGAGTCGCGGAGGTACATTCTTCATGTGACCGGCATGCCCTGGCTTTTGCACCGACGATTTCAGCGATTGCCTCCGTGGAGGAGCGTCTGCCGCGCCTCCTTGTCGCTGGCCATCTGCTTGCTGGCGGCGTGCCACACCCGACACCCGGACTCCTCGAAAACCGCCGCAGCCCCACGCGTCGAACCGGCCAGAAAAGCGCTGCCTCCGCAGACCATCGAGCGCACTCCGGTCACACCGGAACAGCGTCTCGGCACCGTGCGGGTGATCGGCGCGCACGGTAATTTCGTGTTGATTGAGACGCCCTCCGCCTCCGTGACGGCGATGATCCCCACCGGCCATCTGCTGCACTGCCGTCCGCCGGGGATCATCGTTGGGAGCAGTTCGGCGGATCTGCGCGTTTCGCCCGAGCGAAGACAGCCGTTTCTGGTGGCCGACGTGCTCAGCGGTTCGCCTGCGGTTAGCGACGTTGCCTACCTCGCCCGGGAGGCGGCGCCGCCGGTGGTGCCACTGCGGCCCGCTATTCCTTATTCTTCGGTGATCTCGGCGGCCCCGCCCACCCCGGCCCCAGAAGCGACGCCATGAGCGACGGCGTGCCGGGGAGCGGGAAGGCCAAGGGTGCGATGCTCACAGAGGACGAGGCACGCGTGCGCATCCTCGCGGCGGTCGAGCCGTTGCCTAGCCGGATGCTGTCGTTACGCGACGCGCTCGGCTGTTTTGCGACGCGCGAGGGCCGGGCCAGCCAATCTCTGCCCGCGTTCGACAACTCCGCGATGGACGGCTACGCGGTGGCTTTCCCGGCGAACGTTTCCACGCTACCGCCCGGCACCAAATTGGTCGTGCACGGCGAACAGGCGGCAGGACCGGACCGCGGGTTGCGAGCCGAACCCGGGATTGCCGTGCGCATTTTCACCGGCGCGCCGGTGCCAGCGGGGGCGGTCGCGGTCGTCATGCAAGAGGACGTGGAGCGCGACGGCGGTGCAATCGTCCTGAGAGAGGAGGTCACAGCCGGGGAATTCATCCGACGGGCCGGGGGCGACCTCGCACGAGGGCAGCGGTTGTTTGACCCGGGTAGCAGGCTCACACCGCAACGGTTGGGGTTGTTGGCATCGCAGGGGCTAGCCGAGATCGAAGTGGGTGGCATGCCCCAGGTTGCGGTCCTGCCTACCGGCGACGAACTAAGGCCCGGGGGCCAGACGCTCGGCCCCGGCGAGATTTACGAGAGCAATGGCGTGATGCTGGCCTCGCTGGCGGCTTCGCTCGGGGCCGAGGTCAGCCAGTTGGCAGCGGCCCGCGACGACCGGGCGGACCTCGACGCCAAGTTGTCCGTCGCGTTGGGACAATCCGACGTGGTGATCGTCGCCGGCGGGGTTTCGGTGGGCGAACGCGATTTCGTCAAGGAGCGGTTGGCCGCCGCTGGGGTCGAGCTGGACCTGTGGCGGGTGCGCATCCAGCCGGGCAAACCGTTTCTATATGGCCGAGCATCCAACCAGCGAGCGCACGTCTTTGGCCTGCCCGGCAACCCGGTTTCCGCCTTCGTGACGTTTCTGCTGTTTGTCCGCCCCGCGCTTCTGCGCCTGGCGGGTGCTGCCGATCCAGAGTTGCCGCTATGGACCGTGCCAGCCACGGCAGGCGAGCAATTGGACCACCGGGGCGACCGTCCGCACTACCTGCGTGGCACGCTGGACCGGGCCGGTCAGTTTTTTCCCAGCGGCAAGCAGGAGTCGCACGCTCTGTTCGCGCTCAGCCAGAGCAACGCTCTAGTGCGGATAGAACCGGCGACGCGCTTGGCGGTCGGTGCCCCCGTAATGGCGCACGTTTGGAGCGTGTGAGCCAGCCCGGCAGGGTTTGTCAAAATTTGTCCCCCCGTTTGACAACGTTAGCGAAGCTGATAGTTAAGAGCGTTAAGCATTTCCGACAGCCGCGCCACCGAGTTTTGAAAACCCCTGCCCGATCCAGCCACTCATCCGACACCGCCCAGCCTGCGGTGGACACCAGCGAGTTGGCGGACATTCTGCTGTTCCTGCAACGCTGTTTCTTGACCAACCTCACGAGGGAGTTGGCGCCGGGCAACGTATCCTTCCCGCAGTTTTTCCTGCTGGGCGCACTCTGTCGGGAACACGCGTTGACGATGTCGGAGATCGCCGCGAAAATGCGCCACACCACGGCGGCGGCGACGGGGCTGGTGGACCGTTTGGAAAAAATCGGCTATGTCGAACGTTCTCACTCCCATGATGATCGACGCAAGGTGCTGGTCAAAATCACCGCGCACGGCGTCGCGCTCGTTAGCCGCATCAAGGAGGACATGATTCGTAACCTCAACCTGACGATGCAACACCTGACTTGCGCCGAGCAGCGCTCCTGGCTCCAGGTGTACCGCAAAATTCACCGTTCCGTGCTAGCGCAGTCGTTAAAGTAAGCAATCGAATGAAGACCCGTGGAATTTTGGCGGGAGGGCTTACCCTCGCCTGCCTTTTCATCTCAGCGCCCACCAACCTCCGTGCCGGTGATACCCCGCCCGCCAAGCCGATGGCAAAACCGGCGCCGGACGACCTCAGCGCCCGACTCGGCCACCTGACGCTCGACGACGCCATCGACATCGCGCTGCACCGTAACCCGGACATTCTGCGGCAGATCCAGGAGATCCAGCGTACCCAGGGCGTCCTCATCACGGTGCGGGGACTTGCTCTGCCGCAGGTCGTTGCGAGCGGCACGTTCCAGCAGACGGACCGCAATTTGCTGGAGTCAAGCACCAACTCTGGTCGAAACAACGGCCAAATCGCCGACGTTTACCTGCCGACGGTGCAAGCGCCCACAGACGCTGCCACCAATTTGAACAGCCCGCGCAACGGCACGATCACCGGCAGCCAACTCCTCGGTCAGTTGCTTGGCGGCAGCAGCAACGGCGGCACGGTGGGCGGCACTCCGACGACCGGCACCACGTCCCTGACTTCCCTGTTCGGTGGCGGCGATTCCACGACCTCGGACAAGAATTACACCGTGGAGGTTCAGGTCCAGCAGACCGTTTACAACGCCGCCATCCCGCCGCAAATCCGTCAGGCCAAGTTTCTGCGGGATTCCGCCTACTACACCCTGCGCGAAACCGTGGACACGGTCATTAACACGGTGAAGACCGCCTTTTATGGGGTGCTTTTCGACGAGGCGAACATCGTCAACCAAGAGAAGAACCTGCGCTTGCTCCAGAGCCAGCTAACCGACCAGCAGAACCGCTTCGCCGCCGGGACCATCCCACGCTTCGACGTGTTGCAAGCCAGCGTCGCCGTGGCCAACCAGCGTCCTCAGGTCATCACCGCCACGAACACCCTGAACGTCGCCTACATCAGCCTGCTGCGCTCCCTGGGGCTGGAGTATGGGCCGGAGGAAGCGAAGCGTTCTCCGCTGCACCTCGTCGGCAACCTTGATTACCACCCGCAGAACTTCGTGCCCGAAGAAGGCGTGGCGGCAGGCAAGGCCAACCGCGCGCTGCTCAAGAGCCAGCGGCTCGTCATCCTGAGCGACATTGAGGCGATCCGCGTGGCTGCCGCCGGGTACCAGCCCGCCGTCACCGCCAACGCGGGCTACGAATTAACCAACGACCGACTCTCCGACGAACTCGGCCAGACGCTGCACGGCTGGTTCTTCGGCGGGCAGTTCAATTGGAACATTTTCGACGGTTTTCAGACCTACGGGCGGGTCAAGCAGGCGCAGGCGGCGCTGCGCGCCTCGCGTATCACCTACCTCGACGACGTGAACGCCGTGGTGCAGGACATCCAGAGCAACTTTCTGACGCTCCAGCAGTCCAAGGAGTTGATCGCCAGCCAAGTGCTCAACGTCAGCGAGGCGGACGAGGCAGTGCGGCTGTCCCAGGCCCGGTTATCGGCGGGTGCGGGCACGCAGCTGGACGTGCTGCAATCGCAACAGCAACTTTTGGCCGCGCAGACCACCGAGCTCCAGGCCCGTTATAATTACGCGGTTGCCTTGGCCAATTACGAGCGAGTCACGGCTACGAGCACGGTTTACGACGAGGCGTTCTACGATCCGTTGACCAGTCGGCGCGCGCCGAACGGGCGGGACACCACCGGTACGCCGGTGGAGGGCAAGATGCTGCCGCTGGGCACTATCAAAACGCCGGACGTGAAGGTGCGTGGTTCCGGGCAGCCTTTGTCGAACAAGATCAACGCGGAAAACCCGAAGCGCGCCGCCCGGCCCGCGAAGCCGCTGACCGAGCGCAATTATCTGTTCGAGGAGTAGTTTCTCAAGCGGGCCGTTTTACCGGCCCGCCGTGGCTTTCCCATGACCGAACCAAGCGGCCCCGCGCCGGTGGAATCCTTCGCTGCCCTAACGGATGTCGGGGTAGCTCATGGGTTCGTCGGGCGGGTGGCGGGAATCGACGTGCGGACAGACCGCGGGGAAGCCTTGGCGCGGCTGGACGCAAAGCACCGTGAAGCGCGCCAGATGATCGGCGTCGGTGAGCGGATTTTTGCCACCGCCGAGCAGGTGCATGGCTGCGAAATTGCCGTGTTGGCGGCAGGTGAGGACTTGTCGGATTCTCCTGTCTCGGGGGCAGACGGACTGATTACCGACCGCCGCGACGTGTGCCTCGGCATTTACGTCGCCGACTGTTGCGCCGTTTACATCGTCGATCCGGTGCGGAAGGTCGTGGCACTCGTACATTCGGGCAAAAAGGGGACGGAACTTTGCATCGCCGCGCGCACGGTCGAAACGATGCGGACGCGGTTTGGCAGCGAGCCGCGAAACTTGACGGTGCAACTGAGCCCGTGCATTCGACCGCCTTGGTACGAGGTGGATTTTGCCTCAGAGATCGCCGCGCAATGCCGCGCGGCGGGTGTCGGATGGGTCGTCGATGGCGGGGTGTGCACGGCGGAAAACCCGGATCTGTATTACTCCTACCGGCGCGAAAAAGGGCGCACGGGCCGGATGTTGGCGTTGCTGGCCATTCCCTGACATGAAAGCGCGCGAGTTCGACCCCGCCGAGCCGGAACTGATGGACCGTCCACAGCCTGTATCGACGGAGTTGGAGGTAGACCTGGCCCACCTCGTCCGCATCCACCGGCATTTCGGCAGTCACCGGTTGGTCCGCTGGTTTCTGCGCCGCTGGCTTCGCCCTGGCGAGACTTACCGGGTGCTCGACCTCTGCACGGCGTCGGGCGACATCCCGCGCCTCATGGTCGATTGGGCGCGACGGCGCGGGATCACGTTGCAGATCGACGCGGTGGATTTTCAGGTGTCCACGGTGGAAATCGCCCGCCGGTCCAGCGCAGATTATCCCGAAATTGCCTTCCATGAGGGGGACGCGCGAACCTTCGGCGTCGGGCTGCCGTCTCATGATTTCGTCTTCTGCTCGCTCGCTTTGCATCATTTTAGCGAGGAGGACGCGGTGCTGGTAATGCGGCGCTGCCGCGAGTTGGCGCGGCGTGGCGTCATGGTGGCCGACCTCGAACGCGGGCAGCTGGCGGCGGTCGGCGTGTGGCTGATGACCGCCGTGCTCTACCGCGAACCGATGACCCGGTACGACGCACGCATTTCGGTGCGCCGCGCCTTCAACTTGGGCGAACTTGCCGCTCTGACGCGCCGAGCGGGTTGGCGGGATTTTGAACACGCCCGGTTTGCCATCGCGCGGCAGGCGGTCTGGCTGGACAATGCCAGGCGCGTAACCTGAGCACGGCGCACGTTCAGGCCCAGGTCCCCTCGCCCGTGGCCTCTCGCAGAACAATCCTTTGCAGAAATTCGACCCCCTTTTTCAATCCTTCGACGGGTGACATCAGGCTATCTTCGTGTTCGATGCTCAGGGTTCCTTCGTAACCGACCAGGCGCAGGGCGCTGATG
>CAXTBX010000024.1:0-42564 GCA_964242205.1 uncultured Chthoniobacterales bacterium | reverse complement strand
GGCTTTGAGGAGCATCACACCGGTATCGGCCACGCGCAGGGCGCTGATGAGTTCGGTCCAGAACTCCGCGCCGTGCCCGTAGCCAACGGTGCGAAAAATCCATGCACGATTTTTCTCGTCGGAGTACGGTTTCGTGTCCAAATAACCGTCGCATTCCGCGTTGACCTTGAACAAGCTGGTATCCTTCGCGTGGACGTGAAAAATCGCGCCAGCCGCGCCGAGCTTACGCACGGCCAGCACGGGGTCGATTCCCTGCCAAAAGAAATGGCTCGGGTCGAAGTTGCAACCAAGGATCTCGTCCGTCGCCTCGCGCAGCCGCAACAGCGACGCGGGATTGTAGACAAGGAAGCCGGGGTGCGGTTCCAGCGCGATTTT
Organism: uncultured Chthoniobacterales bacterium; assembly: GCA_964242205.1. Classification (GTDB taxonomy): domain Bacteria; phylum Verrucomicrobiota; class Verrucomicrobiia; order Chthoniobacterales; family SZAS-18; genus CAHJWO01. Next base: position 42,189 of record CAXTBX010000024.1, on the reverse strand, counting down.
TTTGATGCCGTGGTCACTGGCGAACCGTGTCTGTTCCTTCCAGTATGGCATCGCCGCCTCGTTCCATTGGTAGTCGAGGATTTTGCCAAAATCGTGCGGCCACGGACAGGTGACCCAATTAGGGTATTTAGCGCCGGACGAACCATCGCCGGGACAGCCGGAGAAGGTCGTGACGACTTCCACGCCGAGCTTGGCCGCCAGTTGCACCGTGGCCTGAAAAGCAGCGTGATGATCGTCCGCCACCGTCCGGTCGGGATGGATCGGATTCCCGTGACAAGAAAGCGATGAAATTTCCAGCCCGCTCTGCGTGAGCGCGGCCTGGAACTCGCGCAGCTTGCCTTCGTTTTCCAGCAGCGTCTTGGGATTGCAATGAGCATTGCCAGGGTAGCCGCCAGTGCCGATTTCGACCGTGTCGCACCGCAAGCCCGCGATGTGCGCCAGGGCCTTTTCCAACGGGAGATCGCTCAGGATAGCGGAGAAAACGCCGACTTTCATAAGGGGATGGATGCGGGGCTACGGTGAAATGGTCAACGTAACCACCACTGTCAGCGTGCCATGACACCAACGGGTTCACCACGCAAATAGCGCTGGATGTTTTCCACGGTCGCATGGTTGATCCGCTCGACAGCTTCCAGGCTGTTGAAGCCAATGTGCGGCGTGAAGATCACGTCAGGACGAGCCAGGAGCCGCCTGTTGCGCAGCAGCCCCTCGAATTCCCGGACGCGGGTGGGGTCGCGGTCGGGGGCTTCCGAGGCTTCCGTGATGGCGTGCAGCCGCTGGATGATTTGATCGCTGATGACGCGCGTGGGTTCCTGCCGGAGGACGCTGTCCTCTTCCAGCACGTCGAGCCCAGCACCGCCGACCTGTCCGGAGTCCAGCGCGTCCAGCAGGGCGTTGGTGTCGATCAGGCCGCCCCGCGCGGTGTTGATGACGATGACCCCTCGCCTGCAAAGCGCCAGGGTTTCCGCCCGCAGCAGGTGTTGGGTTTCGGGGCGGAGCGGAACGTGGAGGGTCAGGACGTGCGCCTCGCCGAGCACGTTTTCCAGCGGCGCGTAAGCGCACCCGTCGTCGTGGAGGTTGATGCAGGCCGCCTCACGCCGGGTGTCGTAAGCCAGCACTTTCATGCCGAAGGCCCGCGCCATGCGGATGACGTGGCAGCCGATCCGCCCCGCCCCGATCAGGCCGAGCGTTTTGCCGCGCAACTCAAAGGATCGTAGCGGCTCGTAGGACACCCTGTCCTCCGCACCGGGCGTGCGGATGACCTCGCGCAAGCGTCGGGAGAGCGTCAGGATCAGCGCGAACGTGTGTTCGGCGACGGTGTGCTCGCCGTAGCTGGGGACGTTCGCCACCAACACGCCCGCCGCCTCGCAGGCAGGCAGGTAGAGGTGGTCGGTGCCGGTCGAACGGGTAGCGATCAACCGCAGGGCCGGGTGTTTTTGCAAAAAACGTTTGTCGACCCGGGTGTGGATAAACAACGAGAGCACCGTCGCATCCGGCTTCACCTCGCCGGGCCGGGATACGAAGCGCAACGCCTGCCCCGCCAGCGCCGCCTCGAAATACGTGCGGTCGCCCGGCTCAGCATCCAGAATGTAAATGCTCATAAGGAACAATGCCACTTTAGCGCGGTTCCGGTGTTCATGCAGGGAAACACCGCTAGCCCGGGTGCATTCTTGCTTGGCACCCCCGCATTTTTTCTCTCTATTCGGGAGGTGGCGGCTGACCAGATGGAGCAAGGCATTTTCATCACCTTCGAAGGTTCGGAGGGATGTGGAAAATCCACGCAGGTCGAGCGCTTGAGCAGTCGTCTGACCGCGCTCGTCAAAGGTAAGCCGCTGCTCACCCTCCGCGAACCGGGCGGCACGGCGCTGGGGGAAGAAATTCGCCGTCTCCTGAAGTTGACCGCACCCGGCTGGTCGGTCGTGCCGGAAGCCGAACTGCTGCTGTTCGCCGCCAGCCGCGCCCAACTGGTCCGCGAGACCATCGCCCCCACCCTGGCCGCCGGAGGGATCGTGATCTGCGACCGTTTTCTTGATTCCACCACCGTATACCAGGGCGTCGGACGCCGTCTCGACTTACGCGAGGTGGCGACCATCAACGAATTTGCCGCTGGGGCACGCCGTCCTGACATCACGTTTTTGCTCGATTTGCCCTCTCCCGACGCGTTGGAGCGCCTGCGCCGCCGCACGCTGTGGGCGAACTTGCCGCCCGACCGCATGGAACTGGAACTGCCCGCGTTTTACGAGCAGGTGCGGACGGGCTACCTTGCACTGGCAGCGCTCCATCCCGACCGCGTTGTTACGGTCAATGCCGCCCTGTCTCCCGACGAGATCGAGCGCCTGCTCTGGTCACATTTAACCGCACGTTTCCATGGCCTTCGCCCCGACCACCGCGCTTGAATATCTGCGCCGCGCTTACGACAGCGACCGGCTCGGGCACGCTTACCTGCTCGTCGGTGAACAGGTGGCGATGGACGTGGCGTGGCAACTCGCGGGCATGGTAGTGCGGGTGCCGTCCGAGGCCGTGGCGGGTCATCCGGACGTGCACGTCATTGAGCCGGAATCAAAATCGCGCCGCATCGTGATTGAACAGATGCGCGAGTTGGAAAACTCCCTGCGTTTGCGCGCGGCGACGGCGGGGGGACGCAAAGTGGGGATTATCCGCGAGGCGGATCGTCTGCAGGTGCAGGCTTCCAACGCATTTTTGAAGACGTTGGAGGAACCACCAGCGGCGTCGCTTCTCCTGCTGGTTACCGCGCAGCCCGAGGCGCTGATGGAGACCATCCTCTCGCGCTGCATCAAGGTGGTGCTGCAAGCACCGGGTCAGGCGCACAAACGGCCACAGACGCCCGAAGGAACCGCCTTGCTCGACCTCTTGGCTGACCCCGAGCGTGAGAGAGGGGACGCCCACGGGGGGGCATCCGTACCCATCGCCTACCGGCTGTTACGCGAATTTACCGGTTTGTTGGCAGCGGTGCGCAGCCGGTTACAGGGTGCCGCCGACAAAGCATTGGAGACCGAAAAAGGCCGCTACGCGCAGACGACGGACGGCAGTTGGCTGGCCGACCGGGAAACGTACTATAAATCGCTCACCGAAGCACGCTATACTTCGGAACGCGCTGGGCTGGTTGAAATCCTCAGCCAATGGTGGGGCGACACTCTCCGGAGGCAGGTCGAAAACGCGCCGGACGGCGAGGCGAGCCAACCGTCCACCGTTCAGGTGCTCCAACGACTCGCGGTGCTCGACGAACTGCGCGAAAACTTGGATCGCAACATCCAGGAGGCCCTGGCGCTGGAAGTGGCTTTTCTCCAGGTGTTCGGCTCCTGAAACAGCGGGCGGCGGAGCAGCGGTTAGCCTGCTTTCAGTTCGTTTTCGCCGCCGGACTGGTGGTCGGCGCGGCGACCGTGCCGGAGGGGGCAACGCTCGCGCCGGGGCTGGCGGCCACGCCCGGCACCGGTGAGATGCCGGGTGTCGGGAGCGGCGCGTTGATATCGGCTTGCAGGTTTTTGGTGTCCTGCACGTAGACGTTGTACTTCTTGGCTAGGGCCAGGTAGGCGTTGGCGTCGGCAGGCTTTTTGAACGCTGCCTTGTTGTCCTTGAGCGACCAGGACCCGTAGGTCTTGTCGAGAAGGGCCATCATGTCATCGCCAGTTTTGAGCAAATCGCGCTCCATTTCGCGCAACTTCTTCACGTTGTCGGCCTTGGCCCGCGTGTTAAACTCGCTCACCAAACCGTCGATGTCACTCTGCATCAGCGGTGTTTTCACCAACGTCTGTCGGTAGGTATCTTCCTGCGTGCCGACGAAGGTGATGTAATCCTCATTGGCCAGCCTGGTTTTTTCGATCAAAGCTCGCCGCGCCGCGATGGTGTCTTTGGACGTGAGACCGCGTGCGGACGCGCCACCCGCTTCGTTGAGCGCCGCGTTGGCTTGGGCAAACGGTTCGGACTTCGCTTCCCGGGCCGCCATGAACTCGTATTGTGCAGTCTTTATGTATTCCATCTGCTGCATACCGTTGTACCGGGCCACTTCCGGCGTGGGGATGGGCGGCGCGGTGGGCGCGGGCGTGGCGGTCGGGGCAGGAGTGGGCGTGGGGGTCGGCTCCGGGGACGCTTTTGGCGCAGGCGGCGAGCAGGCGACCGAAACCAGAGCAAGCACTAGCAGCAGAGCGGTGGAACCGAAAAGGCGCGTCGATAAGAACTTCATATGATTGAGAAATTTAGCCCAGTGTTCGATAACACATCGTTGCTCGTGGGAAAGCGCGCCTACCCCGAGAAAAATTAATGCCTCACCCCCATGCCCAAACCCCGCCTTACCATCGGTCTGATCGGCAGCAATTTCATGGGCAAAGCCCATTCCAACGCCTGGCGTCAGGCGGGAAGATTTTTTGATCTACCGGCCCGCCTCCGGCTCAAGACGGTCTGCGGACGAAACGCGGAAAAAACCGCCGCCGCCGCGGATACGCTCGGCTGGGAGGCAGCCACGACGGACTGGCGCACCGTCATCGCCGACCCTGAGATCGACGTGATCGATATCGCCACGCCAAACGATTTGCACGCGGAAATCGCGGTCGCCGCCGCCGCCGCCGGGAAGGCTATCCTGTGCGAGAAACCCCTCGGCCTGGACGTGGCCGAATGCGAGCGCATGGTGGCAGCGGTAGAGGGCGCGGGTGTCGTCAACATGGTGTGTCATAACTACCGGCGCATCCCGGCGGTCGCCTTGGCCAAGCGTATGATCGACAGGGGCGACCTCGGCGACCGGATCTACCACTTCCGCGCCCGCTACGCGCAGGACTGGATCCTGGACCCGAGCTTTCCACTGGTCTGGCGGCTGCAGGCCGAGCACGCGGGCAGCGGTGCGCATGGCGACATCAACGCGCACATCGTTGACCTCGCGCGTTATCTCGTCGGCGAGGTCAAGGACGTTTGCGGCGTATTGGAAACGTTCATCAAACAACGTCCGCTCGGTTGCGATACGGGGGCGGGCTTGTCCGAGCGGGATACGTCGCAAACGGGCGAAGTTACCGTCGATGATGCCGTCAGCTGGATCGGCCATTTTGAGAACGGGGCGCTCGCTAACCTCGAAGCCACCCGCTTCGCCGCCGGTCGTAAAAATCACATCACTTTCGAGATCAACGGCAGCCGAGGCAGCCTGTCGTTCGACTTCGAGGACATGAACCGCCTGAAGTTTTACCGCACGGACGACCCCACCGACGCGCGGGGGTTCCGCGACATCCTCGTAACCGACGACGTGCACCCCTTCATAGGAGCGTGGTGGCCGGCGGGGCACATTCTGGGCTACGAACACACCTTTGTGCACACGTTCGCCGACTTCGTCCAGGCGGTCGTCGCCGGGAAAAACGAGCAGCCGACCTTCGCCGATGGACTCGCCAACGAGCGCGTTTTGAGTGCCATCCAGGTCAGCGCCCGGCGCCGTCAGTGGATCGCCGTTTGATCCGCGCCGGTGGTTTCATGGTAAAACGCATCGAGGGTTGCGTTGTAAACCATCCAGCCTTTGCCGCTGGGATGGACGGAATCCTGGTAGAATTGTGGGTCGCCTTCCGCCTCGGGGAAGGTTGTGAGGTGCACACGGTACGGCACGCACGCCCGGCGGAGACGCGTGTAAAAAAAGGCTTGCGAGCGCTCGGACAATCCTTGCCGCTGCGCGAACTTTGCGTTGAGCGGCTGACAGACGACCAGCAAACGGATGCCCTTTTCAGTCGCCACGCGCAGGAGCAAATCAAGATCGACCCACTCTTTCGACGCGCCGCAGGCTCGCGCGAAAGCTTCGTCTGCGCTGGCTGCGGGACGGGCAGGATCTTTGAAGAATCGCTCGCGCGCCTCGTCGTAAGGGGTGCGTGGCCCGGTGCTATAGGTGGTGAGCAAAGGTCGGCGCGCGTACTCCTGACCCACCTTCTTGACCCGTTCAGCCCAATCTTCGACGGCTGGGTTGCGCTCGCCCCTCGGACGTTTTGGGTGGGGCCTGCTCCACCATTCCCACAGCCGTAGATATTCGATCTCACGCTGGATGACGGCTTGCAGCCTTCCCACCGGCCACAACGCCGCCGCCAAGCAACGGTTGCTTAAACCAGGGTCAGAGAACCGCTGCAGAACAAGGTCCAGCGGGATGCTTTGCCCGACGGTTTCGGGGTAATCCAACAACCGCCGGGAGAGGTCTGTCTTGAGCGGCGTGCTGAGCGCAGATTCAAAAGCGAACACGTTGCCGTGCAGCGGTGAAAAATTCACCCCGAATCCTTTGTGATCCAGTTCCGGCTCCAGAAACCAGCCCGGGGACAAGAAGACCACGGCCCGCTTGCCGTGCGTCTCGTTGCCCAAAGCCGCCAACTTGGTGGCGATGATGAGGCACGTCTCGCCGGGATTGCCGACCAGGAACGCCCCAAAGCCAGTCGGTCGAGCCGCGAAGTATTCGTCGGCGCGGTTGGCCTGCGGTTGGGTCAGCTCGGAACTCCCATAAACGGGCAACAGACCGGGGTCGGCGAACACCCGGCGCTGCAACGCCAGGCCAATCAATTTTTCCGGGAACGGATAAACGTCGAACTCGGCGGTGCGCTGACGGATGACCATCGCCATGTAACAGTGCAGCGCAGCCAGCCCGGCTACCGCCGTCAGGATGGCCAGCCCGGCCAGGCGGACGTGCCTGCCTGCCGCAAGCGATTTCGCAGCGGCGTTCACGCTTGCAGGCGGCGGCGCATGTCCGCCACAATGCCGCCCGGCGTCGCCCAGGCTTCCCGGTCAAACTCCGCAGGCGATATCTCCACGCCGAACTCATCCGAAAGCGAAGCGATGAGTTGCACGGTCGTCATGGAATCCAGCAAGCCCCGGTCGTACAAATCAGTGTCGGGGGGCAAAGGTCGCCCTTGTGTTTCCGTAACCTCGGTTAGGATGCGCACTGTCCGTTCCTCAATGTTGTCCATGTAGCGAGAATATGACACCTCGAAAACGGGTGGACAATGGCTGATCATTGTTCTGGGACGGGTCTCGAAAGTTGCCGTGGCAAGCAAGACGGGGCATCGTGCGTCACCAAACTCGCTTTGTGCATGCTCAAGTCTGCCCGTCTGCGCTTCATCCTTCTCGCCCTCGGGAGCTTCTGGCTATGTGGATCGCTGGCCGCGCAGGATGACGACGAGCCCGCGACTGATCCCTCCCAGCCCGCCATCGACGCGCTGGTCAAGCAGCAGATGGATGAGCAGCGCATCCCCGGCCTCTCGCTAGCAGTCACGGTGGACAACGAACTGATCTTCACCAAAGGTTACGGCGAGGCGAACGTCGAACTACACTCCCCTGCCCTGGCGGAGAGTGTGTATGAGGTGGCGTCGCTCACCAAGCAGTTCACCGCGATGGCCGTGTTGTTGCTCGCGCAGGATGGGAAGCTCTCGCTTGATGACCTGCTTGGCCGACACCTCACGGATGTGCCGAAAGCGTGGTCCAAGATCACGGTTCGTCATCTGCTTACCCATACCAGTGGCATTCCCGACTACGACGACGCGGGCCATCCGCTCGATCTCCGGCGCGACTATACTGAGGACGAGCTTCTCAAAATGGCGGCGGAACTGCCCCTGAAGTTTCAACCCGGCGTGCGTTGGAGTTACAGCAACACTGGCTACGTCATGTTGGGCATCCTGGTCCACCGTCTGAGCGGCAGGGAATTTGGAGATTTTCTGCGCGAACGCATTTTTGGCCGCCTGCACATGGGCAGCACGCGGCTCATCACGGGCGCGGACATCGTGCCCTATCGCGCAAGCGGCTATCAGTTGGAGGACGGTCGGCTGCGGAATCAGGAGTGGGTATCGCCGTCGCTCGGCGGCACCGGCGACGGGGGCATGATTTCCAGCGTGGTCGATCTGGCAAAATGGGAGGCGGGCATCCAGTCCGGCGCGCTGGTGCCGCCGGACCTTTGGAAAGCCATCTTCACGCCGGTCGTGCTCAACAGCGGCAAGACGTTCCCCTACGGGTTCGGGTGGTTCATCCGCGAGCAAAACAACGCGCCCTACTACGAGCACAGCGGCCACTTGCAGGGCTTTGCCGCGCACATCCTGCGGTTTCCGCGCACGCGGGTGTCGGTGATCGTACTGGCGAACCTGGGCCAGGCTGACCCCTGGCAGATCGCGCACGGGGTCGCCGGGTTGATCCGGCCCGACCTGAAGCCGCCCGCCGACCGCCCCATTGAGGACCGCGACCCGACGATCACCAAATCCCTGCGCGAGATTCTGCTGGGATTCCGCCGCGGCGAACTACAGGAAGACGCTTTCACGGAGGAGGGCGGCAACGCTTACAACGAAACCGGACTCGCCACGCAAAAAGAACGCTTCGCCAACCTGCCGCCTTTCGGAGCTTTTGAACTCGTCAGCCGTGCGGAAGTCGGCGACCAGACCGAATACCGTTACTGGGTCCACGTCGGCGACGGCAAGTGGCTGCTGGAAGCGTCGGTTGATACCGAATCGGGCAAGGTCGAGCGGCTGGGGTTCAATCCCCTTTGAGCCAGAGCCGCCCGGCCATCGCCAGCAGGCCCAACACCGCCAGCCCGACGCAGATCTCCCCATAAAATAGGGCGCGTGGCCGGTATTCCAGCACGAGCCGCCCGCTCCGTCCGGCGGGGATCTCGACGGTCGGCAGTAAGCCTCGGAACGCACAAACCGGCAGCGGGGTTCCGTCCAAGGACGCCATGTAACCGGGATAAAACGGGCGACTAAAGGCGACGAGGGCTTTGGTCTTCTCCGGCGGCGCGGAAACGACGACTTCCACCCGCAGCCGACCGTTCTGGATCGCCCGGATGTCCACCGGCGCGTAAATCTCGCCGCCGCCCGGCTCAGGCGAGGTCCACGCGCGCACCGTCGCCGACGGCCCGCCACGACGCTCGTAGAGGTCGCCCTCGTCGAACGTTCTGGTCATTTCCCAAGTGTCGGCGGGCGGTCGCGCTGGCGTCTGGTAGTCGTGTGTGACAATGATGGCATCCACTCCCAGCCTGGCGAGCAGGCCGTCGGCACCTGCCTCCTGCGCCAGCAACCGTGCGCCGCTCGCCTCGGGCACGTTGCCGTGTGTTTCCAGCCCGAACTCCCTGCCCACCCCGGCAGACATGATCGGACTGTAGCCGTTTACCATGCGTACCCCGGCAAACATCCCCATGCTGCCCATGCGGACGACCGCCCCGAAACCCGGCGGCACTTGCCACGCGCGGTAAAACTGGTCCGGCTCGCGGTAGAGGCTTAGGTAGAGCCGGTCGGGCGATAGAGGCGCTAAAGTTGTGAGGTTTCGTTCGGCGGGATAGATGGGCAAGCCGGTGTTCGTGCGCGCGAACGCGTAGGTCACCAGCATCGCTCCCACAACCGCCACGGCGGCAGCCCATTGCTTCCAAACCTTCCGCCCAGGCAGAGCGTGCCAGCCCGCCCATCCCGCCGCGACCACCAGGGTGCCCGGGGCCAGGGCCGCCGTCAGGGGGTCGGGATTGGTTGTGTGCGCGATCCGCATCGCCAGCCACACCAGACCAACGACCCCCAGCGCCCAGACGCCGGGATTGCGCAGGAGCGCGTTGCGCCGAGCACCACCCACGAGGATTTGCAGGCTACGCGCACCCGTCAGCGCCAACGCCAGATGCAAAAGGGGCAGCCACCGGAAACTCCAACGAAACAGTCCCGGGCTGGGCAACAGGCACAGCAACAAGACCGTCCCGAGTAAAATCAGGTCCCACCGCAACGCACGCCACAGCCTGCCTCGCTCGCACGCCAGTCCCGCGAGCAATCCCACCACGGGCACGAAACCGCCCGCGAGTTCCAGCGCGCCGTGGGTGCAGGGACGGTTGGCGAAATCCGGCCATTGGGTCGTCCAGTTCGGCAGGATCAGCCCCGGGAGCGACGCCAACGGCACCGTCCAGGCGAGGTTGCCCGCCCCGACTCCTTGCTGCGACCGGCCCGAGCCATGCATCGCCTCCAGGAGCGAAAGCCACGCTGGGGCAGAAAGCAGCAATCCGAATCCCCAACTGATGACTAAAGCCCGGAGGGTGCGCGACCGGTCGGCGCGCCGCCACCAACCCCGCGCAGCCATCCAGACCGTGATCAACCCCAACATAATCACCGTGTAGGGAAACCCTCCCGTCAGCAGCAGGTAGACGAATGGCACCGGCAGCAGGATTCGCCAGCGCTCGGCCACGCCGCCACCCGGTCGGGCTGGCCAAGATGCCACCTCAAACGCCCACCAGCACCAAGGCAGCCACGCGTGCGCCGCCAGCGCGCCGAACCAGTCCGTTGCGCCCCAGCCCATCTCCCAACCGTTGAGCGACGCAATCACCGCCACGCCGAGCGCCAGCGGTGCGTCCAACCGTCGCGCCCGGGCCAGCAGGTACGATCCCGCCGCGAGGACCGCGAGATGCGTCACGGAAAGCGCTGCCGCCTGCTGGGCAAACGTCAGCGGAAACTTCCAGATGACCACCACGGCGGCGTTTACGAACAACGAAAACGTCCCGTATTGATATTCTCCCGCCAGGTTGCCGCACGCCCATGAATACGGGCTGAGCAACGGCCAGTCTCCCTCGTTCCAAGAGCGCGCCACGTCCGCGAACACCGGCAGGATGGAAATCTGGTAATCGTCGTTGAAAAACACGCCCGGGTTACCGCGCAACAGGTACAGGCAGAACAGGACGACCGCCAACGCTGCCGCTGCCGCCCCGAGCCAATCATGACGATGTTTCGCACGCACGCTTGGCCACACCGATACAGGATGACCGGGCTACCTCCAAGTGTTCCGTGCTCGGGCGCGTGCTGCTTGGTGCTTCGAGCAACCGCCTCGTGTGGCGTCGCCCCTACCCCTCGGGTGGCGCGGCATTCACCATTTCGCCCGGTTTCACCGGCTTTAATTTGACGATCTGCGCCCGCGTGGGCCGCTGCTTGCGCACGAATGGCGGCAGCGTCACCGGCCTGCCGCTGGCGAGCGATTCCTCGATGGCCTTGATCACGCGCACGTCCGCCAGCCCTTCCTCGCCGTCCGGTTCCGGGTGGGTGTCGTCGAGGATGCAATCCGAAAAATACTTCGTCTCGCCGCCGAAGTGGTCGCTGCGCCCGTAGGTTTTGGCGGATCCCTTCTCTCCCACCGTCAGTTTGTGGGTCAGGTCTTTCTGCCAGGTGTAACCCGGCGTAACTTCCAAATCGCCCTCCGTCCCGACCACCCGGTACTGCCCCATCGGGTTCGCACCGTAGGAAATCGTGAACGTCCCAAGTCGTTCGCCCGGAAATTTCAAGATGGCCGTGATCATTTCCTCGATTTCAGCGAAGCGCGGCTCCGGCTTGCTCGCGCGAAACGCAAACACCTCCAGCGGTTCGTCCTGAAAAATTTGCCGCACCGCGTTGATGGGGTACGGTCCCATGTCCGGCAGCGAGCCCGCCCAATTGTCCTTGGCGGTGCGTGAATTCTCCGCCGATACCTGCTGCGTGAAGACGCTGCTGAAAATGCGAGGTTCGCCGAGTTTTCCGCTGCGCACGGTTTCCAGCGCTTCGATGGTTGCCTCCTCGAAGTGCAGCCGATAGGCAATCATGAGCTTTGCACCGCTTTTTTCGCTGGCGTCGATCATGCGCTGGCAATCCGCGACCGTCTCCGCCATCGGTTTTTCGCAGAGGACATGGATGCTAGTTTCCAAGGCCCTTACCACGAGATCGGTGTGTTTCGAATTCGGCGTGGCAAGGTAGATGGCGTCGATGTTCCCCGAGCCCAACAACGTGTCGTACCCGTCGTAATCGGTGGTGTGCTCGATCTTATATTTCTTTGCCAGTTCCCGGGCCTTTTCGGAATCACCGGTGACGAGCGCCGTGATGACGGAATTCCCGGTGTGATCCACGCCGGGCATAAAATCTTCTTGGGCGATCCAGCCCGCGCCGACCACGGCATAGCGGACCTTGCGGCCATCGGGACGTTCTCTGAAGGGGTGCAGCAGGCTCATAAAGGTTATTCCGTTGGTGGCGTGGATCAGTGCAACGACCACGCTAAATCGCGTGACCACCACCGTCGCGCCTTATCGGCACGCAATTTCGTTTCCCTTTGCCCTCGCCTCTCGGCATCCCACCGTTACACTGCTGGCGATGGCAGATTGGCAATTTTGGATCGATGTAGGTGGAACCTTTACCGATTGCATCGGTCGTGCACCCAACGGTGAAATTCACACGCATAAATTGCTCAGCACCGGACGATATCCGACCACCGTTGCACACAATTCAGCCGACACTTTTCGTTGGAACGGGTTTCTAGGTCAGGCGCCACCGGGCTACTTCATCGGATATCGGTTTTTGTGCGGCTTACTTGGTGAGGACGGTGCTAACCGGATCGTCACCGACTTCGATCCGACGCGGCAAATCCTCGCGCTCGACCCGCCGTTTCCGGTTGGACACACCCCACCTGCGCACAGCGAGCTTGTCTCGCCCGAGGAAGCGCCGGTTGCTGGCATCCGGTGGCTGCTCGGTCTGCGTTTGGATCAAACCATCGGCCCGGTGCAAGTCCGGCTCGGCACGACCCGCGCCACCAACGCGCTGCTGGAACGCTGCGGCGCGCGGACCGCTTTGGTCACTACCGTCGGATTCGCAGACGGCCTGCGCATTGGCAGCCAAGACCGCCCGCACTTATTCGAGTTAAGAGTCGAACAGCCGCCGGAACTTTACGAAAGCGTGGTGGAGGTCAACGAGCGCCTCGCTGCCGATGGTTCGGTGTGCCGCGCGCTCGATGCCGCCGCTGCCCGCGCCGCGCTGGCGGCGGTGCGTGCGGCGGGCATCGAATCGCTCGCTGTTTGCCTGCTGCATGCTTATCGCAATCCGGTGCACGAGGTTGCCATTGGACTCCTCGCCGCCGAACTGGGTTTTTCGCACGTCTCATTGTCTCATCAGGTCAGCCCCTTGCCGAAATTTACTTACCGGGGCGACACGACGGTGTTGGACGCTTACCTGACACCGGTCCTGCGCGGTTATTGCCAGCGGCTGGCCGCGCAACTGCCCGGGGCCGAGTTGCGTTTCATGACGAGCGCGGGCGGTCTGGTCGAACTCGAATCCTTCAGCGGCAAGGACGCCATTCTCAGCGGTCCGGCGGGGGGCGTGGTCGGCACGGCGCGATTGACCGAACGCGCGGGCCTCGCCCCGGCGTTCGCCTTCGACATGGGCGGTACGAGCACGGATGTAAGCCGCTGGGACGGCGTGGCCTTCGCCCGGCGGTACGAAACCGGCGCGGGTGGCGCGGCGGGAGTGCGCCGGATGCGCCTGCAATCGAGCGCGCTGGAGATCGAGACCGTGGCCGCCGGGGGTGGGTCAATCTGCGGCTTCGACGGCGCGAAGCCCACCGTCGGGCCACGTTCCGCCGGGGCGAATCCTGGCCCGGCCTGCTATGGTCGCGGTGGGCCGCTGACTGTCACGGACATCAATGTTCACCTGCGGCGCATCCCGTCTTTTCCCTACCGGCTCGACCATGAGGCCGTCGTGAAGCGTCTTGACGAGTTGATCGTCCAAATTGCCGGGGCTACCGGTCGCCGGTACACGCGCGACGAACTCGCTGCCGGTTATCTGCGGATTGCCAACGGCGCAATGGTTGCGCCGATCAAGAAACTCGCGGCGGCCAGCGGCGCAGATCCGCGGCGTCACACGCTGGTCGCCTTCGGTGGCGCGGGCGGCCAGCACGCCTGTGCCATCGCGCGGGAACTCGGCATAGAAACGATTTTCTGCAGCCCGTACGCCGGGGTCTTCAGCGCCGTCGGCATCGGACTGGCCGCAACCACGCACTTCGCCGAGCGCGCCCTTTTACCCGGCGACGATTCCGTCGCCGTTCTCGTCGAATTGGAGGCTGGACTGCGCACCCGTTTCGCCGTCGAGAAGATTCCCGCCGACTACCTCGCGCCGCCCCGCCGCATGCTCGAAATGCGCTATCTCGGACAGGAGACGCGATTGTCCATCGTCGAGCCTCCCGATGGAGATTTCGCTGCCGCTTTTGTCCGCGAGCACCGGCGCTTGTTCAATTTCGCCTTCCCGGACCGCGCCATCGAACCTTACGCTGCGCGCGTCGAATTGGCCACCATCCCCGCCCCTCCTCCGGGTGAGATGAAGACCGGGCAAGGCGCCCAGTCCGCAACGACTTCCAGCGTCCGTGCGTGGCACCCCGCCACTGGTTGGGAACTGACCGCCGTGCACGACCGGGCCACCCTGGCTTCCGGCGCGCGGCTCAACGGTCCGGCCATCATCGTCGAGCCGATTGCCACCGTCGTGGTGGAGCCGGGTTGGTCGGCCCACGTCAACGCACACGGCGAGTTGCGCCTGCATTTCGTCGGAAATTCAGGCGAACCGCGCAATTTGTCTGGCACTGCGGAACTCGGCGACCCGGTGGAGCTGGAGCTTTTTCACCATCGCTTTGCATCCATTGCCGAGGAAATGGGCGCCGCGCTGCAGCGCACCGCGTTGTCCACCAACGTCAAGGAGCGGCTGGACTTCTCGTGCGCGATCTTTGACGCCACCGGTGCACTGGTGGCCAACGCGGCGCACATCCCGGTCCACCTCGGTGCAATGCAGGAGTGCGTGCGGTGCCTGCGCGCCGACGTATCCGACCTCCGTCCTGGTGAAATTCACATTACCAACGATCCGTTTCGCGGCGGCAGTCACCTGCCCGATGTGACGGTGGTCACCCCGGTCTTCACCGGCGGCCAGACGCCCCCCGCTTTCTTCACGGCCTCCCGCGCGCACCATGCCGAGATCGGCGGGATCACGCCGGGTTCGCTCCCGCCCGGCGCTACGACGCTCGCGGAGGAGGGCGTCCTCATCCGCGCGTTCCGTTACGACACCGCCCGCCCCACCGACAGCGACGCCGCCCTGCGCGCTTTGCTGAACAGCGGCCCGTACCCCAGCCGCTCCCCGGCAGAAAATCTCGCCGACATCCATGCCCAAATCGCCGCCAATCAAACCGGCGTCCTGCTCTTGCAGAAGCTGAGCACTCAACAGGGCCATCCCGTCGTCGCCGCATATACCGGGCACCTCCAACGCGCCGCTGAAAACCGGATGCGTGCCGCCTTGCAGCGGTTCGTTGAGCACCCAACCGGCCTATCGTCTTCGAGAGTAGCTGCCGGTCCCATGCCAGATCGCTCTGTACCTTTCTCAGCTTTTTTCCGCGACTCCCTCGACGACGGCACACCCCTCGCCCTGTCGCTGGTCATCCGCGCTGACGGCTCGGCACGGTTCGATTTCACGGGCAGCGGTCCCGTCCATCCCGGCAACCTCAACGCCAATCCGGCCATCGTCGCCAGCGCGGTGATCTACTGTTTGCGTTGCCTGTTGGGCGAACCCGTTCCACTCAACGCCGGACTGCTCGCTGCGGTTGAAATCGTCACCCCGCCCGGCACCCTGCTTAGCCCGGTCGGTCATTCCGATCCCCGCCGCTGTCCAGCCGTCGGCGGTGGCAACGTGGAAACCAGCCAGCGGCTCGTGGACGTGATCTTTGGCGCGCTGGGCCTCGTCGCGGCGAGCCAGGGAACGATGAACAACCTGCTGTTCGGTCGCGGCGGCAGTGAAGCCTTCGGCTACTACGAAACCATCGGGGGCGGTTCCGGCGCGGGACCCGGTTTTGCCGGTGCGAGTGCGATCCATGTGCACATGACCAACACCCGCCTGACGGACCCCGAGATTCTGGAAACCCGTTATCCGGTCCGAGTGCGCGAATGGTCGGTCCGGCGCGGCAGCGGTGGCGTGGGCAGGTGGCCCGGCGGCGACGGCATGGTGCGCGAGCTCAAATTCCTCGCGCCCCTCTCCGTTTCCCTCCTCACGAATCGCCGCACGACCGCAGCTTACGGCGCAGCAGGTGGCGGTAGCGGCCAACCGGGCCACAACTTGTTCCGTCGCTCGGGCGAAAGTATTTACACCAAAATCCCACCCGCCGGGACGTTTGAGGTCGAGCCTGGCGACCGTCTCCGCCTCGAAACGCCGGGTGGTGGAGGTTGGGGATCGGAATTGACCTGATGCCTTGGCGCCGTCCCTACTGCCCCATACGAAGCGCGGGCCGTGACTCCAGCAACGCCCCATAAACTGCAATTTTCCGGCAGCACCCCGGGACGTGACATTTCCGTCACACGCACCCCGCCCCTTTCCCTGCGGCATGGTTCGTGACACCTTGACCTGAAACCGTCTGTACCATGACCGAAGCCGCCGAACATCCGGAACTCGACAAACCCGAATATTTCCTCAACCGCGAACTGAGTTGGCTGGAATTCAACGGGCGCGTGCTCGAAGAATCCCTCGACCACAACCAGCCGCTTTTGGAGCGCGTGCGCTTCCTGTCCATCGTCGGCACGAACCTGGACGAGTTTTTCGAGGTTCGCATCGCGGGCCTCAAGCAGCAGATCGACAGTAAAAGCGGCCTCGTCGGCCCCGATCACCTCAGCGCGCCGGAGGTTTATGCCGCCGCCAGCAAGCGCGCCCGCGAACTCGTGGCTACCCAGTACAAGTGTTGGAACGAGTCGCTGCTACCCGCACTCAACAAGGAAAATATCTTCATCCACAACGTTGACGAACTGCCCACGCCTGCGCTCGTTTGGGCGGACCGGCTGTTCAGCGAGGAGCTTTTCCCCGTCCTGACGCCGCTGGCGGTCGATCCGAGCCACCCGTTTCCGCAGTTGGCCAATAAGAGCCATAACCTCATCGTCCGGCTCAACCGTCCCAACGAGACCGAACTCTCCTACGCAATCGTCCAGATTCCGCGCGTCCTGGCGCGGATGCTGCAAATCCCGGAAGATTCCGCGCGGGAACTTGGCCAGGGACTGCACTATTTCTTCCTGCAAGACCTCGTCAAGCACTACCTCCACCGGCTATTTCCCGGTCTGGATGTCCACGACGCGCACGCCTTCCGCATGACGCGCAACACCGACCTCTACATCGACGAGGAAGAAGCCGAAAACCTGCTCCAGACCATCGAGGAAGAGTTGCGCCGCCTCAGTAAGGGCAATCCCGTGCGCCTGGAGGTGCAGGACGGCACACCACCCGAGACAGAGAAATTTTTGCTGGAAACGTTTAAGCTCACCGAAAACGATCTGTACCGGCTGCCGGGGCCGATCAACTTCCTGCATCTGGAACCACTGTATTCGACCGACGCCTTCCCGCGTCTGCGCGACCGTCCGTTTCAGCCCGCCACGTCGAAGGCGCTCCCCCCAGGAGTGGATATTTTCGAGGTGATGCGGCGTCAGGACGTGTTGCTGCACCATCCCTACGAGAGTTTTCAGAGCGTGGTCGACCTGCTCGAACGCGCGGTGGCGGACCCGCAGGTGTTGGCCATCAAAATGACGCTCTATCGCACCGGTGTTGGCTCTGCCATCGTGCGCGCCCTGCTCCGCGCCGCCGAAAAGGGCAAGCAGGTGACAGTGCTAGTCGAACTGAAAGCACGCTTCGACGAGGCCAACAACATCCGCTGGGCACGGCAGATGGAGGAGGCGGGCGTCCATGTCGTGTACGGCTTGGTTGGCCTGAAAACCCACTGCAAGATGATGATGATCGTCCGCCGGGACGAGGACCGTATCCGTCTCTACACGCATCTCGGCACCGGGAACTACAACGCCACGACCGCGCGCTTTTACACCGACCTGAGCCTGCTGACAACCGCGCCGGAACTGACCTCGGAGGTCGCCGTCGTCTTCAACAACCTTACCGGCCTGAGCGAATACGCCGGTGGCCGCAAGCTGATGATCGCGCCGTTCGAGTTGCGCAAACGTGTGTTGGAGCTCATCGGCATCGAACGGGATTTTGCCCGCGCCGGTCAACCGGGGCGCATCATCGCCAAGGTCAACGCACTGGTGGACGAAGAGATCATCGTGGCGCTCTACGAAGCGTCGCAGGCTGGGGTCAAGATCGACCTGATCGTCCGCGGCGTTTGTGCGTTGCGCCCCGGGCTGCCGGGGCTCAGCGACAACATCCAGGTGATCTCGATCATCGGACGCTTCCTCGAACACAGCCGCATTTACTCGTTCACGCATGGCAAGACGCCCCTCGTGTACCTGAGCAGCGCTGACTGGATGCCTCGCAACTTCGACCGCCGCGTGGAGGTCGGTTTTCCGGTGGAGGACGAACTGCTCAAGGCGCGCATCACCGATGAGATCCTGCCCGCGTTCTTGTCAGACAACGTCAAGACGCGGGTGCTGCAACCAGACGGCACCTACGTCCGCCGCCGCCCCGCGGAGGGCGAAGCCACCCAGCAGGCGCAACTCACTTTTCGCCGTCTCGCTCGCAAGATGCAAGGGCCTCCTCCGGCGTGAGCGCGACCGACCCTGACCGACCATTGCGCGTGGCGATGCTCGCGCCTATCGCCTGGCGCACACCGCCCCGCGCCTACGGGCCGTGGGAGCTGGTAACCTCGCTCTTGACGGAAGGCCTGGTCCGGCGTGGCGTGGACGTGACGCTCTTCGCCACGGGCGATTCGGAGACGGCTGGCAAGCTGGTCGGCGTCTGCCCACGTGGTTACGAGGAAGACCGCACCATCGATGCGAAGGTTTGGGAGTGTCTGCACGTCTCGGAGGTGTTCGAGCGCGCCAGGGCGGGCAATTTTGACCTCGTTCACAACCAGTTCGATTTTTTGCCGCTTAGCTACAGCCGGTTGGTCGATGTGCCGGTCGTTACCACGATCCATGGTTTCAGTTCCTCGCGTATCGTGCCGGTTTATAAAAAATACGAGGACACTTGCCATTTTGTCGCCATCAGCGACGCCGACCGCCACCCGGACTTACGTTACGCGGCGACGATCCACCACGGCATCCCGATGGATCAATTTGAGCCGCGTTTCGCGCCATCGGAAGACGGCGAGTACCTACTGTTCTTCGGGCGAATTCACCCCGACAAGGGCGTAGTCGAAGCGCTCGACCTGGTCGAGGCCGCCGGTCAGCGGTTGGTCATCGCGGGAATCGTCCAAGATCAGGACTACTACGAAACGCGTGTGAAACCCCGCCTCGACGGCGACCGCGTCCGTTACGTTGGCCCGGCGGGTCCGGCACGGCGCCAGGAATTGCTCGCGGGGGCGTCGGCCCTGTTGCACCTCATCAATTTCGATGAGCCGTTTGGACTGAGCGTGGTTGAAGCGATGGCCTGCGGCACGCCGGTGCTCGCCCGCCCGCGCGGTTCGATGCGCGAGATCGTGCAGCCGGGCATCAACGGCTTTTTGACCACCTCGTTGGCCGAAGACGTGACCGCGCTGCCCCACCTGCAAAGCCTTGACCGCCGCGCCGTCCGCGACTCGGTAGCGCGGCGCTTCAGCGTCGAGCGCATGACCGATGAATACCTCGCGCTCTACCGACAAATCCTCGCGGGCAGGCCGCCGCAAGTTGCGGATCGGTGACTTCGGGCGAGATTAGTCCATGCCTAAGAGTGCTCGTACGATTCGCCTCCAGCGGCTGCAAGGCCAACTTGGCCACGTGGTCTACGAGTTGACGAAGGTTGATTTCAACGGCTTTCGCCCGGTCCATCGTTGGCAGCCGCCCATCAACGCCTACCGCTGCGACAAATGCATGCGTATCTGCGTCGATCTGGCCGGGGTTGACGCCGGGGACATTGAACTGGAAATCGCCCCCGGCTCGCTCGTTTTGCGTGGCAGCCGCCTGCTCCCCGAGCCCGACGATACGCACAATCCGGCCATGCAGGTCCTGGCGATGGAGATCGATCACGGCCCGTTCGAGCGCGAAATCGCCTTGCCGCCGGGCGTGGACCGCAACCGGGTGCGCGCCGAGCAGCGTAACGGGATGCTCTGGATCTACCTGCCCCTGCATCACCACTGATTTTCCCTGTTCCGATGATGACCAAAGCCGACGAGCCTGCCTCCGACGGGCAGGACGCGCCTACTCTCCAAGCCACCGCGACCCCGCCGGTCATTGCCATGACCGAGAAATCCGGCGGCGCTGGCCAGCCGCCGATCCCCGCCACGCTCGCCATCCTGCCCATTCGCGGGGTGGTGGTGTTTCCCGGTACCGTCGTACCGCTGACACTGGGTAGGCCTGCGGCGCTCAAGTTAGTCGACGACAACCTGCCGCAAAACAAGGTGATCGGCTTGGTCACCCAGCGGCACGAGGACACCGAAAAACCTGGCGCGGAGGACCTTTATCCCGTCGGGGTAGCTTGTCAGGTGCTCAAACTCATGCGGCAGCCAGAGAACACCGTGGTGCTGCTGGTGCAGGCGCTCCAACGGTTCCGGTTCGGCTCGGTCCTCCAAACCGAACCTTACCTGCGCGCGGAAGTTCAGGTTCTGGACTCCGCGCCCGTGGACGCGGCGGACAAGGAGGCGGAAGCGGCCTTCAAGAACCTGCGCGAATCCGCCATCAACCTATTGGAACTCTCGCCGGAGATTCCCGAACAAGCGCGCACCGTCCTCCTGAACATCGAGGACCCCGGCCACATGACCGACCTCCTCGCGGGCAATCTCGGGTTGGACGTGGCTCGCAAACAGGAGCTTTTGGAGGAGACGAGCGTCGCCCGGCGGATGCGGTTAGTGCAGGAGGCGATCACACGCCAGACGGAAATCGCCGAACTGCAGCAGAAGCTCCGCAAAGACGTGGAATCGCAGTTTTCCAACACCCAGCGCCGCGCTTACTTGCGCGAACAGATCAGCGCGATCCAGCGCGAACTCGGCGAAGAGGAACCTGGCGCGGAGGATCAGGTCGAGCAGCTGCGCCAGCGTCTAAAAGAGGCGCAAGCCCCCGAAAACATTTTGGTGGCGGCGGAAAAGGAGCTTCGGCGGCTCATTCACATCCCCAGCGCCAGCCCGGAATACAGCGTCATCGTTTCTTACGTCGAAATGCTGGCGGATTTGCCTTGGAGCAAGCTCAGCGATGATAATACCGACCTCGACCATGCCCAGCAGGTGCTCGACCGCGACCACTACGGCCTGAGCAAAATCAAGCGTCGCCTGATCGAATACCTCGCCGTCCGCAAACTTAATCCCACCGGGCGCGGGCCCATCATCTGTTTCCTCGGCCCGCCGGGTGTCGGCAAGACGAGCCTGGGCCAGTCCATCGCCGACGCCCTCGGGCGAAAATTCGCGCGCATCAGCCTGGGCGGCATCCGCGACGAGGCGGAGATACGCGGCCATCGCCGCACCTACATCGGCTCCATGCCCGGGCGTATTATCCAAGAGCTTCGCCGCCTCGGCACCCGCAACCCCGTTCTCATGCTCGACGAAGTGGACAAGCTGGGCGGCGACATGCGGGGCGATCCCGCCAGCGCACTGCTCGAAGTGCTCGACCCGCGCCAGAACAACACCTTTGTTGACCGTTATCTCGATGTGCCTTTCGACCTGAGTCAGGTCATCTTTATCGCCACGGCGAACTACATCGAAGGCGTTCCCCCACCCCTGCGCGACCGCATGGAGATCATCGGCTTGCCCGGCTACACGCCGAGCGAAAAGCTCCATATCGCGCAAAATTACCTCGTCCGCCGCCAGTTGGAAGAGAACGGCCTCAAGCCCGAACAATGCCGCTTCGAGGAAAGCGCTTTGCGGGTCGTCATCGACGAATACACCCACGAGGCAGGCGTGCGCGACTTGGAACGCCGCCTGGGCGCGGTCTGCCGATCCGTGGCCGCCGAGGTTGCTCGCAACCCCCTGGCTCACACCGACATAGTCATCACGCCGGATTTTGCACGCGGCATCCTCGGGGCAGGCGACCGCGCCGTCCGTGAGGAACGGCTGAAAATCAGCGCGCCCGGCATCGTTACCGGACTCGCCTACACGCCGAACGGCGGCGAGATCCTTTTCATCGAAGCCACCAAGTATCCCGGCAAGGGCGGTACGTTGCTGACAGGTCAGATTGGCAACGTGATGAAGGAGTCCATGCAGGCGGCGCTCAGCCTCGTGCGGACCCGCGCCGAATCGCTCGGGATCAAGCCCGAAGTGTTCAACGAGAACGATCTGCACGTCCATGTCCCGAGCGGAGCCATCCCCAAGGATGGCCCCAGCGCGGGTTGTGCGATGTTCACGGCCTTGGCTTCTCTCTTCGCCAACCGCCGTGTCCGCAGCGACGTGGCCATGACTGGCGAGATCACCTTGCGAGGTTTGGTTCTACCCATCGGCGGCTTGAAGGAAAAAAGTTTGGCCGCCCTGCGCGCCGGGGTGTCGGAAGTCATCGTGCCGAAAATGAACGAGAAAGACCTCGCGGACGTGCCGACGGAAGCGAAGGAGAAACTAAAGTTCACGCTGGCCGAAACCGTAGATGATGTGCTTGCCGCAGCGTTGGAGAAAGATTGAGCCACAGGTAGAGATGGCGGCCCACGCCGTCCGTGGCACCTGTAACTTGACAGTGCTCAGCCGCCTTACTCCAGCGCGAATGTCAATTCCTCGTCTTGGAAGCCCCGCCGCCCTGGCTGAATTTCCCCGCGCCGCAGCGCATTGACCAGCAGATGTGCCCTTCGCGTCGGTTCGGGCTGACGATAGCCGCCGTCGCAGCGAAGCGTCAATCCAACCGCTGTGTCCAAGTCCATCAGGTGCCCCGGGGAAACGTAGATCGGGTTGACGCGATCCTTCGTTCGCAACGCCGCGCCGACGATCTCGCCCCGGTCGAGCATCGGTGAACGCGCCCCGCGCTCCGGCCTTGGTTCTTCGTAGCGACCAACCAACACGCTTTTCGCGCATCCAAACGTCGGTAACTCCAGCCACAGACCTGTGTGCGACGCGATTCCCAAGCGTCGCGGATGCGCGATCCCTTGTCCGTCAAACATCACGGCATCCGGTTGGTCACGCAGTAGTTTCCAGGCTTCCAAAACCGCCGGTGCCTCCCGAAACGACAGCAACCCCGGCACATATGGAAACGTTGTCGTACTGACGACTCCTATTTGCTCGACCGTGGCCAGATCCGACAGACGCACCACGACGATGCCGACGTAGATCGTTTCCTCAAATTTGTTGAACGAAATATCGGCCCCGGCCACCGTGCGGACCGGCGACGCTGGTGCCTGCAACCGCACCTGACTGCGCAACTGCCTTTGCAGTTCCACCGCGGTTTCGGGCGTGAGGTCCCAAGGGTGCAGGTTGTCGAGCATGGTCAGATCCGGTTGGCGCGAGGATCCGGCCTCTGCGCACGCGTTTTGCTTCACATCGAACGCCATGAAGATATGCCCCGAGTGCGCGTTTGCCAACGAGGAGCGTTTCCCGGCCTGTCTCTGGTGCAACGCTTTGCTCACAAGCGTCCGCTCCACCCCGGCAGCGGACCCGACTCATCCCGAGCACGCCCAAAGGCGTCTCGCCGTCCAACGCCATACCCGGCGGCGGGGCCAGCACGTTTTCGCGCTCCTCTGCTACGCGGCCACAATCACCTTTCTGGCCGTGCTCCCGGGGATGGTGTCCGAGATGGGAGTGTTGGCGCTCTGCTTTTTGTCGGCGTGCCTGGTGTACGCCGCCCTTGCCGCTGGGCTGCTGAGCCAATTCACGGCGATGATCATGCAGGGCGTGATCACCGCGGTATTGATCCTCGCCTTCGATCTGTTCAACATGCTCACGGCGTTCACACTGGTTGGGCACATCGTCATGGCCGCCGTCTTTGCGCATTGGAATGACCTGATCGACGACGCGCATGTCTGACGTGGTGAGCTGCGCTCTCGACGCCACTTTGCCCCTGCCGCCGGATGCAGTATATTGCGGACAATCATGGCGCTCTCCCTGTCCCGGTTGCGGCTCCCGGCCATCTCTCGGCCTGAGCTGCGCTACCTGAAGACGATTCTCAACGACTACCGTCGCCCCGTCCTGCCCGCACCCCACCGCCCGGTTCCCGCGTCCTGGCGGGACGATCAGGTGACCGCTTCGTGGCTGGGTCACTCCACGGTCCTGATCAATTTTTACGGCGTCAACATCCTCACCGACCCGATCCTCGGCGCGCGGGCGGGCATCCCCATTGGCCCGTTGGTACTGGGACCTAAGCGCTACGTCGCCCCGGCCCTGCGTTTCGCCGAATTGCCGCCCATCGACTTGATTCTGCTCAGCCACGCGCACATGGATCATTTCGACCTCTCTACCCTGCGGCGCTTCGACCGCCGCCCGCTGGTCGTCACCGCGTCGGCCACCGCCGATCTATTGCAACGAACGCGCCTCGGCGGCCACGTCACGGAACTTTCTTGGGGCGAACAAACCCGCCTGAAGTTCAGCCGCTCGCCGGTGGCACCGACGATAGACCACGGCGAGCTGGAAATAGAGGCCTTTGAGGTCCGTCACTGGGGTGCGCGGATGCGCTCAGACGATCATCGCGGCTACAACGGCTACATCCTCCGCCGCAACGGCGTGGCGATCCTCTTCGCGGGCGACACGTCTTTCACCTCCGCGTTCAGCCGTTTGCGCGGACGAGGCGGCTGGCGCCACGAGGGCGCGTTTGATCTGGCAATCATGCCCATCGGCGCCTACGACCCGTGGATCAACAGCCATTGCACGCCCGAGCAGGCCGTGGAAATGGCCGATCTAGCAGGGGCGCGCTATATCCTGCCCATACATCATAAAACATTTAAATTGAGCCGCGAGCCGATGGATGAGCCTGTGTCTCGCTTGCAGCGCGCGCTGGCCCGACATCCTGCCCGCCTTGCGCTGTATGACGTGGGCGAAACATTCCGTCTGCCGGAGGTCTGAAGCATCACCATGCATCCCGGCCTGACCATCGTTGCCCACGCGCCGCCAAAACCGCTGCTGGTGTACGACGGCGACTGCAATTTTTGCATGCGCTGGATCAAGCGTTGGCAGCGGACGACCGGCGATGCGGTCGCTTATGCTCCGTTGCAGGAAGCTGCCACCAGTTTTCCCGAAATTCCCCGCGCGAGTTTTGAAAGCGAGGTCAAGTTGATCGCCCCGGACGGACGGGTCTCCGGCGGCGCGGCGGCAGTGTTTCGTTCGCTCAATTTGGGCGCGCATCCCGGCGTTTTCGCCCGCTTTGGGCTGTGGTTGTACGAGCGCGCACCCGGCTTTGCCCCTATCGCCGAGTTTTGCTACCGCTGTGTCGCGCGAAACCGTACTTTCTTTTCAGCGCTCACCCGCTGGATGTGACGAGACATTACCCGTCGCCAGCCCTCATCTAAACGTTGCAACCTCGCGGAATCGTCCGACATTTCCTGATGCAACTCCCCATCGAAATCACGTACCGCGGCGTTGAAAAGAGCAATGAAATCGACGATTTCGTGCGCGACAAGGCCTCCCGTCTCGACAAGTTTTGCGACCACATCACCCGCTGCAACGTGATCATCGAGCAGCCTAACCACGCGCAACACTCCGGCAACCCGTTTCATGTGCGGATCGACCTTACCGTGCCTCCTGGTCACGAACTGGTGGTGCACGAAAAACCGGTCAAACACGAGATGCACGAGCCGCTGACCAAGGTCGTCAACGAAGCGTTTAAGGCAATGGAGCGGCAGCTAAAGGATCTGGTTGACCGCCAACATCTACGCGTGAAGAATCACTCCGGCGCGTCTGCCCCGGTTATCGCGGCTCACCTCGACGAATCTAGCGCCGCGAACGCCTGATTTCAGTTCCAATCCAAAAAAAGCCGATCCGCAAGGTCGGCTTTTCTCGTTACGGCAACTCTACGGCTTCCTTGACCGGTGGCTCGCTCAGGATGATTTCTTCCTCTTTCGGAACCGGTCCGTCCGTCGCCAGACCGAACCGTTGCGCTACGTCCGGCGCATACCTCAACAAATCATTCCGCAGCCGCCGTAATGCGAGGTCCTTGACCTTCGCTTCCAACATCACGTCGAACTCCGCCTGCGCGGGCATTCGCCGCATCAGGTCGATGAAAGAAAACGGATCAATGTAGTCGGCGTGCCCCGTCCACAGCGGCGGCACGGCCACCGTTTCGAGTTTCTTCGTCTGTTTGTTGCGGCGCTTCAGCTCGCGCATTTGCGTGCGGGGGGATGAGACGTGCGTTTTCGGTCTGCCACGCCCGACCCAGGTCTTTAGAAATTTGGCGGCGGTGGTGTCGAGGCTCAGTCCCTCCGGATTGTTGCAACAAAAGTGGTGCGAATCGAACACGCACGCGACGCCCGTGCGGCTGTGCAATTCGAGCACTTCGGCGGCACTGTAAGAGATGTCGTCGTTTTCCAGCACCAGCCGCCGCTTGGAGGCTTCCGGCAACCCTTGATAAGTCTTGACCCATCGGTCCATCGCCGCCGGTTTGTCGCCGTACACCCCGCCGACGTGTACCACCACGCAACCCTCCGGCCCCGCGCCCATCGTGTCGAGGATGCTGGCTTGGCTTTCGATGTCCAACACACTCTTGCGGTTCAACTCCGGGTCAGGGCTGTTGAGAATTGTGTACTGCGAAGGATGAAACGACAATCGAAGACCCATCTTTGTAGCACGCTGCCCGAGCGTGGTCAGCTCTGTCTTCGCCTCGGACACTTGACTGTGAAACTGAGGCATGTCCGGGTGGGTCACGTACGGTGCCACGTCGGATGACATGCGATACATCGTAATCTCGTGCTTTTCGAGGTACGAAAAAATGCCGTCCAGATATTCGATAGACTTCAGCAGGTGCGGATTTTTCTGCCACCGGCGAGTGTCGTTGCTTTTCAAACCGGGCTGACCCAAGACCAGCACGGCGAAACCGAATCGTGAAAGCGCAGGCGCGTTGGCGTTGCCGCCGTTGGTATTCTTCATGGGTTTCAAGTCTGCGGCTCCTCGACAAGCATCTCCGGCCCGAAGCCGAGTTCGCGGACAAATTCGTTCCACACCGGCACCGGCAACGCGCCGCCGCCCGCCTGGTCATGTCCTTGGCCATACGAGCGCGAATCCGCCCCGGCGGGCCGATGCTCGCGGAAAAAATCGAGCAGGTTCGTCCCTTTGCCACACCGCGCGCTGAAGTGCACCCAACCCGGACGATAGCCGGTGTTTACTCCCATCACGATCAGCTTCGGCAGCCGCGTCCGCCAGATTTGCGCGACCAACGGATGAATTTGACACGACGTATGGATGCGAATCGCGGCGGCGGGCCCCGCGAACTTCGGCGCGGCCTTCTTGGCTTCCGCGTAGGCCGCCGCGACCTCCTCTTTGTCGCGGCGCAGCGACGCGGCGTCCTCGCTCTCGCCCGAGACGATTTCCTTGGGGTGCTTGGCCGTCAGCATCAGCCGCAACGCCGCCGACGCATCGCCGCTTGCCGAGCGTCGCGGCGCGTTGACCAGCGTGGTCGCGTCGCGCAGCACGCCCGCGCCGTACTTCTTTTTTGCCCGGCTGACGATGGAAAACGGAGCCTTGTCGCCCAGGTCTCCGAGCACGCCCATCGCCGCGATCCAGTCCAGATCGCCGACTTCCACGTTCTCCAGCCCACCCACGCAGGCCAGCGCCAGCAGCGCCGAGGTCGGCGTCGGCTCCAGCCCGTAACCCGTGACCACTCGCGCCTCCGCATCCGACGGCAATCCTGACGGACGGTGGTGATCCACGAAAAAGGTCGGACCCCCGGTCCAAACCGGTTCCGCGCGCACCCCCAGATCGCCTACGATCAACGCGGCGGGGCGACGCTCGGCCAGCAGTGCGGCGGTTTCGTCAGACCAAGCGCTGCCGCCCTTCCCAGTGGCCAGCGTCTCCACCGTCGCCCCCGCCCTGCGCAACGCTAGCGTCAGGATCGCGCCCGTCGTCAAGCCGTCGGCGTCACTGTGACAAAGCACGAAAATCGTCCCCTTCCCCTTCGCTTCCTCCACGAAACGCGCAAACTTTTGACGGCTGGCCGCCAGGAAATCCGTCGGCAAATCCACCGCCATGTCAAAAGGTTCCAAGGGAGTCGCAGACTTGACCATGCCCTATCAATACGTTTGCCGGACGCCGTCCTGCCGCCTCCCTTGGCGGTATCCGCCTCAAGGCCGCGCCGCCGCTGACCGCTCGATCCTGACCGCCGACAGCTTCAATCCGAAAAACCCGGCCACCTCTTTCGCCCGATGCCGCACGGCCTTGCTCACGCGCAGGGGCAGCGGCGGACGGAACGGGAACACCCTCACCTCCAACCTGCCGGTGCCGACGCGCACGTATCGCCACGATGCCACGGCGCGACCGTGTCCGAGCACCACCCCCTCGATGTGCCCCGCCGGTCGCCACACGCGGTCGTAGACAGCGGTAGGCACGACCCAATCCTTTTCGCGGTGAGCCAGCAGCAGCGGATCAAACCTTCCCAGCATCTGCACCGGCCACGCTTCCCGGTCCGGCGGCGTCTCCAAAACCGCCGCCAGATCTTCCTTTAACACGAGCATCTCACGCGACCCACCCAACGTCTCCGTTGACACCGTGCTCAGTTCATCCGCCAGCGCGCCAACCCAGCGCCGCGCCGCGCCGATGCTTGCTCCACGCCAGTACGCCATATCGTCCGCGCTCGCCGGGCCGTAGCAGCGGAAATACCGCCGCGCAAGTTCCAAGTTGGCCGCCTCCGCGTCCGGCGGCGACCACTCCAGCGCCGACAGCCAATGCGTGCGGTGCGCGTAGCGCGCCTCGCCGCCGTCCCACCGCGCATGGCAGGCTTCCCCGATCCGCACCAGTTCCGCGAACACCCCGCCCCACGGCGAAAACAATGCTTCTGGCATCTGGATGCCCGATGCCCGCAAATCCTTGCGGCTGAGCGTGCCGCGCTCTCGCAACAGTTCCGCCGCCCGCGCGACCCCCGCGCGGAATTCTTCGATCTCGACCGCCGGATCACGCCCTGCCTCACGCTCCCACCACGTCCGGCGGCTGGCGTGCGCGGCGTTGATTAGCGGCCAGTCCCGCGTGTCGTACAGGTGCAGCGTGTGCCGCTGCCCCCATAGCCGCACCAGCGAGCGCGCCCCGAACAGGCACCCGGCCACCTCGCCTTCCGTCCTTGCCCCTTCGGCAGTGCGGTTCCAGAGCGCCAGCATCGACGCTGTCAAAATCTGCGCCTGAACGCCTGCCAACGCCGCCGCCGCCACCTTCGCCGAGGCAAACGGCTCGATCAACCCCGACCGCCGCAGCCGAAACCAGCGAACCTGTTCTTCGCTCAAGTGCATCTTTCACCCGTAACATTTGCGCTCGGACGTTGACAACTGGCACCGTCCTCCTTTTTCATGTCCGTGAACATGTCGTCCGTGACTGCCGATCTTCTCGCCCGCCAGCAACGGCAGGTGCACTTGGACTATCACAATTCGCCGCTGATCCCTGACCTCGCTGCCGCGTTTGAGGCCGAGGCCTTCGCCCGGACCTTCGTCGACGCGCACATCACCAGCGTCACGGTCTTCGCCAAGTGCCACCACGGTATGTGTTACTTTCCGGCGCAATCCGGCACGGCCCACCCCGCCCTCGCCGGGCGTGACCTCCTCGGCGAACAGCTCGAAGCCTTGCACCGCCACGGCATCCGCACCCCGATCTACACCAGCATCGGCTGGGACGAGGACGCCGCCCACCGACACCCCGAGTGGCGGCAGCTTCTCGCCGACGGCAGCCCCGCCCTGTCCCATGGCCACGGACCATGGAGCTTCCTCAACTTTCTCCACCCCGCCTACCTCGATTACGTCGAGGCCCACCTCCGGGAAATTTGCGCCCGTTACGGCGACGCCATCGACGGCTTCTTCCTCGATATTCTCACCTACCACCCCGACGCTTGCTGGAGCGAACCCAGCGCGCGTTTCCGGCAGGAGCGTGGCCTGTCGCTCGACGTTCCCGGCGGCCCGGAACGCTTCGTGTCGGCGGCGCAGGACGCCTTCGCCCGCCGGTTCAGCCCCCTGTTGCGTGGCCTGACGCACGACGCGGCCAGCGTCTTCTACAACGCCGCGTCCGACGTGACGGTGGACAGCTCGGTCGGCCCTCGCATCCGCTACCCGCTGATGACCCACGCCGAGATCGAGTCGCTCCCGACCGGTCACTGGGGTTACCAGCATTTCCCCCGCGTGGCCCGCGCGATCTCTCACTGGGGCAAGCCCTGGCTGGGCATGACGGGACGCTTCCTGAAGTCGTGGGGTGATTTCGGCGGACTCAAGCCCCTCCCGGCGCTGGAGTTCGAGTGCTTTCGCGCGCAGGCGCTCGGGGGCGGCAACTCCGTTGGTGATCAGCTCCATCCGCGCGGCGAGCTTGATCCCGATGCCTACGCGAACATCAAGCAGGTGTACGCGCAGGTCCAGGCCGCCGAACCCTTCTACGCGGATTCCACCCCGCTCCCCAACTTCGGAAACCTGTGCGCGGCTTACCCGGGATTGGACCACCGGCAGGCCGCCGCGAGCGACGAGGGCGCGATGCTCATGGCCGCCGAGATGCACCGCGACGTGGCAATGCTCGACGAGCGCGCCGACCTCGACGCCTACCCCCTGATCCAGCTGCCCGACTCGGTCGTCATCACGCCGCTTCTGGCGGAGAAACTACGCGCGTACTACGAGCAGGGCGGCTCGCTCTTGCTTTCGCATCGGTCCGGCTACGATCCGGCGGGCAACTGGGCGCTCGATTTCCTGCCCTTCACCTTAGAGGACGAAGGCCGCGACGTGGAGCTTTACCCGACCTACTGGCGCGCCGCGCCGGAGATGCAAGCGGCCGTCGGTCGCGGCGACCGCGTGTGTTACCTCCCGGGCGTCCAGGTCCAGGCCGGTCCGGGCACTCGCGTCATGGTCGAGCGTGTGCTTCCGTATTTTCGCCGGACCACGCAGGACTTTTCCTCGCATCTGCACGTCCCGCCCGTCATGGAACCGGACGTTTCCCCCGCCGTCATCGCCGGGGAAAGGTTTTACTATTTCGCGGACCCGATTTTCCGCGAATTCCGGCAGTCGGGCAACGCGCCGATGCGCGACTCGTGGCACGTGGCGATGAATAATCTCATCGGCCAGCCGCCCTACGGAGACGGCTTGCCCAAGACGATCCAGGTTTTTCCACGTCGTCGGCAAGACGACCTGATTTTGACGCTTTTGCACTACGTTCCCGTGCGCAAGTCGTTGGAACTAGACATCATTGAAGAACGCTCCGGTTTCGCGGGCGAACGCCTCCAACTGCCGCCGCACGCGACGCGCGTTCGAGTTTTCAACGGCCCTGCTCTCGAACGCGCGGACGACGACATGTTTCTCCTGCCCTTTGCAAAGGGACGTCTCTTGCTGGAAGTGCCCGGCTTCTTCGCTCCCTCCAAGTAGCGCTCCCCCCCGTCCTTTAGATAAACGCCTCGGCGACCGCATCCGCCAGCAGCCTTCCTCGCCTCGTCAACACCACACGCTCCCCGCTTGTCACCCGGATTAACCCGAGTTCGGCAAACTCCGCCACCTGCTCCGGCCACGCGGCCAACAGCCCTACCGCCACCCCCCGGTCCGTCCGCAGCCCAAACGCGATGGACTCCGCCCGCCGCATCGTCGGCGGCACGGCCTCGTAGAAATCTGCGGCCACTACGCCGCGATGGACGCGCTCGTTGTAAGCGGCGGTATCCCGCACGTTTGCCCAACGCCGCTCGCCTACGGTCGAAAACGCGCTCGGCCCCAACCCGAGATAATCGCGCCCCTCCCAGTAAGCGAGATTATGCGCACACTCGCGTCCCGCCTTGCCAAAGTTGGAAATCTCGTAAGCCGCGTACCCCGCCCCGGCCAGAAAATCCGCTGTCAGCTCAAATAAATCCGCGTCGGCGTCGTCGTCCTGCCGCACCTCACCGTTCACGAACCGCCGGAAAAACTCCGTGTCCTCCTCGTAGGTCAGATTGTAGGCTGAGATGTGTTCCGGCCCCAGCGCGACGGTTTCCGCCAGCGTCTGCCGCCACATCTCCGGCGTCTGCGTCGGCACCCCGAAGATCAGGTCGAGGTTCACGTTCTCGAATCCCGCCGCCCGCAAAATCTCGTAGGACCGCCGCGCTTGTTCGGCGCTGTGCACCCGGCCCAGCACGGCAAGCAACTGCGGCTCCCACGATTGTACGCCCATGCTGATCCGGTTCACCCCCAGAGCCCGTAGCGCCTGCGCTTTCTCCAGCGACACCGTGGCCGGGTTCATCTCCAGCGTCCATTCCTCCAGCTCGCGCAGGTCCAGCCGCTTCCGCAGCCCGCCCAGCAGATACTCCAACTGCGGCGTCGAGAGCGCGCTGGGCGTCCCTCCACCGAAGAAGATCGTCCGGGGCCGGAGCGGCGGTAGGGCGGCTTGTTGCGCGTCCAATTCCAGCAGGACGGCGTCCAGGAACCGCTGCGTTTTGTTCCGGTCGCTCGTCTCTTTGTAAAACGAGCAGTACGGGCAGACCTTCGGGCAAAACGGAATGTGGACGTACAGGTGGCGCACCACGTCCTCGTCGTCGTTTGGCGTTCGCTCCGGCGCGGCGATTCGATTTTCCCCTTTTGCGGACACAGCTTCGCCTATACATACTCCATGTGCCCGTAAAAGTGAACGCCGTCCTTCGCCGCCTGCTACTCGGCGTGCTCCCGGTTGCCTGCGCCGTCTCTGCCGTGCTGGCTCAATCGTCCGAGCCAAACCCCGCCCAATCGCCAGCCCTGGCCCCCGCGTTGCAGCAGCCGCACGCCCCGGACCGCTCCGTCGTGTACGTGGTGCGCGACCTCGCTTCGGTCTCGCATTTCGTGGTCAACTCCGAACGCGCGCATGCGATGGTGGACCGTCTCGTGCTCGCCGTCACGGGCAAGGACAACGTCGCCGCAGCCTGGCGCAGCCTCGTCGATCCCAGGGACGTGGTCGGCATTAAGATCAGCGCCACCGGCGGCGACCTCGGCTCCACGCACCGCGCCGTCGTCGAGGCCATCATCGACGGCCTGCGCGACGCGGGCGTACCCGTCAGCAACATCGTTGTCTGGGACCGCGACGCGGACGACCTCCGTACTGCCGGTTACCTCGACTACAAAGGACGCTCCACCTTGCCCTGCGCCGTCACCGGCATCGAACCCCGGCTTGGCTACGACCAGAAGGAGAGTTACACCGCCCCACAACTCGGCAAGCTCATCTGGGGCGATCTCGAATTTAAGGGTAACCCCGTGGCAGCCGACCTCATGCTGCGGCCCGACGAATTTGACTCCGATCCGCTCGCCCGCCACCCCGCCGTCACGCCCACGCCTGACGCGCGCAGCAAGAATGCCAAGGCGCTCGCCGATCAGAACTTGAGCAGCGTCAGCCATTACAGCAACGTCCTCTCCCGCCGGGTCACCAAGATCGTCAACGTGCCAATCTTCGGTGACAACTACTTCTGCGGTCTCGCGGGCGCGCTTTACAACGTTACCATCCCTAACGTGGACAATTGGCGGCGGTTGGTGGCCCCGCCCCAGTACGGCGGCACGGCCATCCCCGAGCTTTACAGCGACCCGCGCCTTGGCGGCAAGATCGTCCTTAACATCACCGACGGCCTCGTGGCTCAGATCGCGGGCGGCCCTTACTTTTCGCCTCTCTACGCCCGTAACTACGGCACACTCTACGCCAGCCGCGACGCCGTGGCGCTGGACGCGGTAGTCCTGCGCCTGCTCGAAGGCTGGCGTGTCCAGGCCAAGCTCCCGGCCCTGGGCGAGATCGCCAACCACGTCAAAACGGCGGCGGAGGTGAACCTTGGCAACGCCGACCCTGCAAAAATCGACCTGCGTTCCTTGGATCGTTGAGCGATAGTCCCCATCTTGCTCATGGAGATCGAAGATTCCAACCAACCGTCCGGCCACGGCGATTCATCCGCCAAACGTGATCCCTCGCGCCCGCCGCGCCGCCCCCGTTCTGAAGGACGCTCCGGCGACCGCCCGGGTCCCGGTCGTGACCGCTCTTCCGGTGGCGACCGCCCGCGCTCGCGCGACCGCGAGCGTTCCGGTCGCGGTGGTGATCGTCGGGACGGACGCCGCTCCGGCCCCCGCGACGACGAAAAACGCCCGGCCCCTGCCCCGGCCGCAACCGCCGTGGAACCGGCTGGCAACGCCCTGAAAGACCTGGGCGGCGATCTTTTCGCTTCGGTATCGCGTTCCTTTTCCCTGACGATCAAACTCCTGCCCGATCCGCTGCGCGAGCCGATCACGCTCGGTTATCTGCTCGCCCGGTCCCTCGACACGGTGGCTGACACGCCGGGAGTCGTCTCCGGCACTCGTCTGGAACATCTGCGTGCGCTGCTGGACATGATCAAGTACGGACCAGACGCCGAAGTGCTCCGCCCGCTCCAGCGGGATCTGGTCAAGGTACAGACTCACGACGGCGAGCGTGAATTGCTCAAGGTCTTGGACCGCACTTTGAACTGGCTCGAAGCGCAGAGCATCGTTGATCGTTGGGACCTGCGTCGCACCTTGGCGCGCATTGGTCGCGGCCAGGAACTCGATCTTCTCCGCTTCTCGGAGGGAACCGCCGCATCACCCAAGCCGCTCGCTACCGCCGCCGAATTGGACGAGTACACCTACTTCGTGGCGGGTTGCGTGGGCGAACTCTGGACGCGTCTTTGCCAACGCCACCTGGTCCAAGGTTGGTCCAAACGGAGCGAAACGGAAATGCTGGCTCTTGGCAAGCGCTTCGGACAGGGCCTCCAACTGGTCAACATCCTGCGCGATCTGCCCGAGGACATCTCCAATGGTCGCTGCTACCTCCCCGCCGATCTCTTGGCGTCACACGGCCTGGAAGTCTCCGACTTGCTTGACTCGCCCGCCAAGGCGCGACCGCTGGTCGATCAGCTTCGGCGGAAAGCGTTGGACCACCTCGACGCCGCGTGGGAATACGTCTTGGCGCTTAAGCCTTACAAACTGCGTTACGCCTGTGCCCTGCCGGTGTTTATCGGGCTGGAAACGCTCGGCCTGCTCGCGCAGACTTCCCCGCTGGAAACAAGCGAGCGCCTCAAGGTCTCGCGTAGTTCCGTCAAAGCGCTGCTAGCCTCGGCTGCGGTGGGTGCTGCCATCTCTCCGTGGCTCAATTACCAGCACCGCAAACTCCGCGCCCGCGCCGCGAAATAAAGCAGGGACGGCGGGTTCCTCGTCGTCCATGGCTCCGAACCGCCCTGCGCCGGGGTCAGCGCGAAATATCCGCCTGACTCAGCAGCGCAAACCCGTCCCCCGCGAGGACGGACGCCGCGCACTCGTGATCCTCGACGTGGAGCGCCAGCGCCGCCTTGCGATTGGGCCGCGTCAGCAGCGGATAACTGAAAAAGATGTTTACCTCCGCCGCCAGCAACGAGGCCAGCATCTTGGCTAGGTCGGTCGCCACTTCCGTCATCTCGACGACCACCATCTCGCATACGCCGAACGCGATCTCGTTCTCTTTGAACAGCCCCTCGACCATCTCGGGATCGCTCACGATCAGCCGCACAATGGACGAATCCGTCGAGTCCTGCACGCTCAGCCCAACCACGTCCACCGTGTACATGTTCAGCAGGCGAACGACTTCCAACAGCGCCCCCACCTTGTTCTTCAAAAACACCGAAAACTGCCGCACGCGCGGGCCCTCAAACCTCTGCGTCGTCTGGGATAAAGTCGATTCCAATGCCATAATGTACGGAGGTCAAAAAATATCCGTGTTTGCCCTGCTCGCGCTAAAAAACTGCTGCCCGGTTGTTACTTGTAAGAATAAAGCAGACAAAAATCGCTCGATTCCCCTTCCACCACCTTCACACTGACATAATAAGGTCCGCTGGCCACCGGTGAAACCCCCGCCGCCGCCCGCGACTTGTCACTGAAAAATTGCTCCTCCTCGACCTGCTTGCCGGTTTCGTCGTATACGACCACCGATACCTTCTGCGCCTTGGCCGTCGCGCCGAGTGAGAAATAATACTGATTCCCGGCGTAGAGATTGACGGTCAAGATTTGCGCGGCATCCGCCTTCAGTTGCCCGGCCCAATGACCATCGCGGATTTTGTAGCCGTCGTTGGTGAAGCCACCCGCCAGTTCGAGCGCAGTCTCGCGTGCGGCCACTTGGCCGTCCGATTCAGCGGTGGCGGCGGGGACGCGCGCGGTTCCGACGGCCAGCACGGACAACGCCGCCAGTAACCGGATGGAGAAGACGGAAAACGATGAAAATTTCATGGTCGCTGGCACAAAAAATCTGCGGTTGGCGTTTAATTTTCCTTTTTAGCGATGACGTTCAAAAGGTCGCCCGCCTGATCGTGCAACTTCTGCACATCGTCTTTCGAGGCAGTCTCACCAAGTGGGAAAGACACGAGCTTGCCCAGGCTCTCCACCCCGCCGCCGACCGACTTCATGAACGGCGAATCCTTCAAGCGCGGCGACAGCTTGTCCAGCCGCGACCGCAGGTAGCCGATCAGCGCGGGCTGCCGCAGGATGCACGAAGTATTCTGGCTGAAATTCTTGAGCACCACGTCGCTGACCACGTAAGTGCCACGAATCCAGGCCCCCAGGCTCAATAGCGTGATCAACTCGTCGTCCTGCAACGCTTCCATCTCCTGTTTGACCTCGTTTTGCATCGCTTCCAGTTCCTCTTTCAACGCGTTCCAGTCGCTGTCGTCGGAGAACCGCTTGATGCTCTCGCCCCGGTCCAGGATTCCCTTGCTGATGCCCAGATTTTTCGAGAGAGCCAGGATGTCACGCCCGAGGTTCTTGACCTGCTGCTTGTCCATGGCCTCCACGGCGATGTAGCCGTCAGCGATCAGCCCGCCGAGGTTTAACGCGGCCTGCGCACGGTCGCTGTAGGCGGTGGTGATCGGCCCCCGGAACTCGCCGGTCCAGTTGGGCTTACACTGCTTGTTGAGCGCGGCGAAAAGCTCGCCGGGCGTCGGGACGGTGATGGTATCTAAAGACAACGCGGCAGCCATCTGCTCGCTCGTCAAGGGCAGCACTTCGGTAGCGGCGTTCGGTGCGGGCGTGGCGGCGTCAGGAGTCGAGTCCGCCGCTGGCACCGTGCTCGCCGGAGTCCCCGCCACCGGGGCCGCCGTGGGTTCGGTCACCGGTTTCTTGCTCTTTTTCGAGTGGGCCGCCTCGGGGGCTGCCCCGATGTTCCCCGCGAAACCTAGCCCGCAAACCATGGCCATCGCCACCGCGTTCAAGACCTCCTTGCGCCGAAAATTCAACATACATTGGCGACTATAGCGATCCCGTCCCCGCGTGCCAGCCAAAGATTTCGCGTCCTCTCTGTCCGCCAACTTGCGCGTCCCATCGCTTGCGGCCATGCTGAACCCGTTCCGACTTCCATTTCCCTATCCCTCATGAAAGCCCGCGTGACCGTGATGCCCAAGCAAGCCGTCCTTGACCCCCAGGGAGTCGCCGTGCGCGACGCGATTCATCACCTCGGCCTCCCGGCGGCCACCAGCGTGCGCGTCGGCAAATTTCTCGAAATCGAGGTCGCCGGTTCGGACGACCACGCCGAACTAGAGAAGAAGCTCCATACACTCTGCCGCGACCTGCTTTCCAATCCGGTGATCGAAGACTATCACCTGGAACTGGGCGAATAACATTTCCAGACCCGCCGCGTGCCCATGAAATTTGCCGTCCTCCGCTTCCCCGGCTCCAACTGCGACCAGGATTGTTTCCACGCCCTGCGCGACGACATGGGCCAGGACACCGAATATGTCTGGCACAAAACTGAGTCGCTCGATGGTTTCGACGCTATCGTCGTCCCGGGCGGTTTCTCCTATGGCGATTATCTGCGCACCGGGGCCATCGCGCGTTTCTCGCCCGTGATGCAGGCTGTCCAGCGCGAGGCCGAGGTGGGCAAGCTTGTCATCGGCATTTGCAACGGCTTCCAAATCCTCTGCGAGGCCGGGCTGCTGCCTGGCGCACTAATCCGCAACCGCTCCCTGCGTTTCGTCTGTGAGGAGGTAGCGCTACGGGTTGAAACTAGCGACAGCCCCTTCACCAACCAATGCCCGACCGGCACGGTGCTCCGCCTGCCGGTCGCGCACGGCGAGGGCTGCTATTACGCCGACGACGACACCCTGCGCGACCTCGAAACCCACCGCCAAGTGCTCGTCCGCTACGTGGACGCAAAAACCGGTGCTCCGGCGGTCGCTGCCAACCCCAATGGTTCGCGCTCCGATATCGCCGGAATCTGCAACCGTGCCCGCAACGTCTTCGGCCTCATGCCCCATCCCGACCGCGCCTGCCATCGCCGGCTGGGCAGCGAGGACGGCAAGCATATCTTCGCTTCAATGATCCATTTTCTCAGCCCCTCTTTTCCGGCCAAACCAAAAGCACCCGCCGCGAAGCCTATCCCAAGCCTAACGCCCGGCGGGGAGATCAACCGCATCTCACCCGACGCCATTCTCAACATCCGGCAGGGCGGCGACGTGGTCGGCGTTTGAAACCATTGTTCCCATGACCAACGCGGCTCCCGCTGAACCGGCCATCACCCCCGAAGTCATCGCCAAGCACGGCCTCACGCCCGAGGAATACACCCGGATCGAAACCATCTTGGGCCGCGCGCCGAACTTCACCGAACTCGGCGTTTTCTCGGTCATGTGGAGCGAGCACTGCTCCTACAAGAACAGCCGCCTCGAACTCCGCAAATTCCCGACTGATGGCCCGCGCGTGCTCGTCAAGGCGGGCGAGGAAAACGCGGGCGTCATCGACGTGGGCGACGGTTGGGGCGTCGCCTTCAAAATGGAGAGCCACAACCATCCCAGCGCCATCGAACCTTTCCAGGGCGCGGCCACCGGGGTCGGCGGCATCATCCGGGACATCTTCACGATGGGCGCGCGGCCCGTCTTTTCGCTCAACTCCCTCCGCTTTGGCCCGATCCAAGGTGACACCGACGCCGCCCGCGCCAACCGCCGCCTGTTCACCGGCGTCGTCGAAGGCATCGCGCACTACGGCAACTGCATCGGCATCCCGACGGTCGGCGGCGAAATCTACTTTGATGAAAGTTACCAGGGCAATCCCTTGGTCAACGTTTTTTGCCTCGGCGTCCTGCGCCACGAACAGATCGCGCGGGGCGCAGCCAAGGGCGTCGGTAACCCTGTCTTCTACGTCGGCGCGGAAACCGGGCGCGACGGCCTCGCGGGTGCGGCTTTCGCCTCGCGCGACCTGACCGAGGAATCCAAGGAGGACCGCCCTGCTGTCCAGGTCGGCGACCCCTTCAAGGAAAAACTTCTCCTCGAAGCCTGCCTGGAACTCCTCCAAACGGACGCCGTGGCGGGCATTCAGGACATGGGTGCTGCCGGGCTGACCTGCTCGACGTGCGAGACTGCTAGCCGCGGCGGTAGCGGTGTCTCCATCGACCTCAACCTCGTCCCGCAACGCGAAACCGGGATGACCCCCTACGAGATCCTGCTCAGCGAGTCGCAGGAGCGCATGTTGATCATCGTCAAGGCGGGCCGCGAGGCCGAGGTGCAAGCCATCTTCGACAAGTGGGACCTTCCCTGCGCGCGCATCGGCACGGTCAACGACGACGGCTTGATGCACGTCCGGGTCGGCGACCACACTGCCGTCTCTATCCCCGCCCGCGCCTTGGCCGACGAAGCGCCCTTATACCAGCGTGAGGCTAAACCTCGCCCGCCCGAACCGCCGCTCGACCTTGCTACCGTCCCCGAGGCCGATCCGCAAACCAGCCTCTTGCGTCTCCTGGCCCATCCGACCATCGCCAGCAAACGCTGGGTCTGGCGGCAGTACGACCACATGGTCCGCACGGGCACGATGGTCGCGCCCGGTTCCGACGCGGCGGTATTCTATGTCCGCGAGGCGGACAAAATCCTCGCCGCGACCAGCGATTGCAACGCGCTCTACTGCCGCCTCGACCCGCGCGAGGGTGCGCGCATCGCGGTCGCCGAGGCCGCCCGCAATCTCGCTTGCACCGGTGCCGTCCCCCTCGCCGTTACCGACAACCTCAATTTCGGCAACCCCCATCGGCCCGAAAACTTCTGGCAGCTCCGCGAGTGCGTCGAGGGCTTGGCCGAGATGTGCCGCGCATTCGACACCCCCGTCACCGGCGGCAACGTCAGCCTCTACAACGAAAATCCGAACGGTTCCATCGACCCCACGCCCACCGTCGGCATGGTCGGCCTGATCGAAGACGAAGCACACATCGTCACCCAGCATTTCAAGCAAGCGGGCGACGCGATTTTTCTGCTAGGCGACCTCGGCGATGAACTCGGCGGCTCGCAATACCTCGCCGTGGTGCACGGCCGTAAGGAAGGGCTGCCTCCCCGCCTGAACATCGACCGCGAAAAATCGCTCCACGACGCCTTGCGTGCCCTGGGCCGCGCGGGCTTGCTTCGCAGCGCGCACGACTGCTCCGAGGGCGGCCTCGCCGTCACCGTGGCCGAATCCTGCATCTCCGGGGCCGCACAACTGGGTGCAACCGTCAAAATCGACGCCCCGGCCCTCCGTTTTGACACTGTCCTCTTCAACGAAAGTCAATCCCGGGCCATCATCTCCCTCACTCCGGCCAACATCGCCGCCGCACAGGCACTCCTCGCCACCCACGGCCTTCCCGCCCGATACCTCGGCACGGTCGGCGGTCCCGAACTTACCTTCGAGATCGACGCCACCCGCTACGCTTGGCCGCTGGCAGACCTTCGTCACGCTTGGGCCGATAGTTTGGCCGATCTCATGAACGGCTCTGGTCCCACTCACGCTGATCCGGCCACGGTCTGAATTTCCACCATCACCGCCCCATCGTCTTCTCCCCTCCCATCTGCTAGATCCGCGGATAATTCCAACCTCGCAATCCCCGGCATCCTCTGTCATACTGGTTTCGGCGTATGATCTCCACGGAGCTTTCTTTGGTCGATGAGCTTGCCCGCGTCGAGGGCAAAGCCGAGATCATTGACGATAAAATCGTTATCCTACCCATGACAGGCTCCACGCCAGGACATGCTGGCGACGAAATTTTTGTTTCTTTACATCGCCACGCCAAGCGACTGCGCGAGGGACGCGCGGTGGGCGATGGCAAAGGGTTTTTGGTCAACTTGCCGCGTCGCAAATCGTTCAGTCCAGATGTTGCGTTCTACCTAGGGCCCGATCCCGGCATGAAATTTTTCCCCGAAGCGCCCACCTTC
Organism: uncultured Chthoniobacterales bacterium; assembly: GCA_964242205.1. Lineage (GTDB taxonomy): Bacteria > Verrucomicrobiota > Verrucomicrobiia > Chthoniobacterales > SZAS-18 > CAHJWO01. The sequence continues at coordinate 1,412 of CAXTBX010000024.1, read as the reverse complement.
GCCGTGGAAGTCCGCAGCGAAGGCGACTACGGCCCCGCTGCCGAGCGCGCGATGGCTGCCAAGCGCGCCGACTACTTTGCCGCTGGCACTTTGGTCGTCTGGGACGTGGACCTGCTTGATCCCGACGTAGTGCGCGTCTATCGGGATGGCGAACCGGGCGAACCCGCCGCCCTCTATCGTCGCGGTGTTTTGGCGGAGGCCGAGCCAGCCGTACCCGGTTGGACGATGCCGGTGGACGATCTTTTTCAATGACCGCTGCCCCCGCCCCATCGACGGGCCTTAACCCCTGACTCTTGAACCTTGAGCCTTGAATCTTCCTTGGGTTCTTGAATCTTGAATCTTCCCCTCCCGTGGCTCATCCTACCCAACCCTACCCGCACCACGAGTGCGGCGTGTTCGCCATCTTCAACCACCCGAACGCTGCCGCGCTGACCTATTACGGTCTCTTCGCCCTCCAGCATCGCGGCCAGGAAAGCGCGGGGATCGTGAGTGCCAAGGGCAACGGGGACCTGTTCAACCTGCACAAGGCGATGGGCCTCGTCGGCCAGGTCTTCCAGTCCGCCGATATCGAGCGCCTGACCGGCACCCGCGCCATCGGCCACACGCGCTATAGCACCACCGGCTCCAGCAACCTCGTCAACGCCCAACCCATGATCGGCCATGGCGCGCGCGGCCAGATCGGCCTCGCCCATAACGGCAATCTCATCAACGCCGACGTGCTGCGCGACGAACTCGAAAAGCGCGGCTCCATCTTCCAGACGACCAACGACAGCGAGATCATGCTGCACCTGCTCGCGCAGCCGACGGACCACAACGGCAGCGCGCTCTCGGCGCTGACCCGGGCGCGCGGCGCGTTCTCGCTGGTGATCCTGAGCGAGCACGAGATCATCGGCGTGCGCGACCCGTTCGGTTTCCGCCCGCTGGTCCTCGGCAAGCTCGACGACGCCTACGTGCTGGCCTCCGAGACGTGCGCTTTCGACCTCGTCCACGCCGAGTTCATCCGCGAGATCGAACCCGGCGAGGTCGTCATCATCGACGACACCGGCATCCGCAGCGAGTGGCCCTTCCGCCAGGAAAAGAAGGCGTTCTGCATGTTCGAGTACGTGTACTTCGCGCGGCCCGACAGCCTCATCGACGACGTGAATGTCGCCGCCGCCCGCACCAACATGGGCCGCGAGCTCGCCCGGCTCCATCCGGTCGAGGCCGACCTCGTCGTGCCCGTGCCCGACAGCGGCAACTACGCCGCCCTCGGTTACGCCGAGGAATTGAGCATCCCCTTCGAACACGCCTTCGTCCGCAACCACTACATCGGGCGCACCTTCCTCGCGCCGAGCCAGTTGATCCGCGACTTCAACGTGCGCATCAAGCTCAACCTCATCAAGGGCGCGGTGAAGGGCAAACGCGTCGTGGTC
>CAXTBX010000023.1:0-50101 GCA_964242205.1 uncultured Chthoniobacterales bacterium | reverse complement strand
GGCGCACGCGCGGGACGCCCGGCAGGTCACAGGCCAGCGCGCAGGTCACCACCGGTGGGCTGGGCAGCCCCTCGCGCGCCGCAAACGCGTGCCAACTCTGCGCGGTGGCATCGGAGATGGGCAAAAGAAGATCGGCGCGACTGAGCGCACGCAGGTAGGCGCCGTGTTTGCCGGGCAACTCGGGCGGCACCAATTTGGGATGTTCGATGGGGATGGCGTCGTACAGGATCGCCGCCAAACGCCAGCCCTGCCGGTGCACGTAGTCCACTAGTTCCTCGGCGCGCGTGCCGCCGTACACAAGTTCGGGTAAGAGCACCCAAGTTCCCCGGGGTGCCCGGCGGTGGCGGGGATGGCGGGACAGCGGCACGCGAGCGACGCTGCCGCCCGTCAAAAGGGGCAGCCACGAACCGGGGTAAAGCGCCAATTCCCGGAGTTTTGGCGCTACAACGCGTAAAGGCTCAGCCCCCAAGCCCAGCGACCAGTCGGGCGGCAAGGAATGGAAATGTGGAGGCGAGGCCGCCGGGCCGCCGTCCGGTGGAGGCGGCAATTGCCTTCCTTGCCAAGACGACCAGCGGCGTTTGAGCGTGTAGGCCCACGAATGGCGGGGGTATCGCCAGACGATGGGAAGCGCCGGGACTTTCAGTGCGCCGAACGCCGCCAGAAGACTACGCACCACCGTCTGGATGCCCGAACGACCAGGATTGCGCGCCGTGTCGCCACACAGGCAGAAGATGGGTGTCTCGGGCAGATGGGAAGGATTGAAGGATGAAAGCCGAAGGCGGAAGAAGGACGAAAGATAAATGGCGGAAGTTAAAAAGGCAAAATCCCGGGACGAACGCATCCAGACAAATGTTGTCTCCGTTGCGCTCCGGCGCGGACGCGCTCCCTCAGGATGACAAGGGTTGTCATCTAGACGCGTCGGCCTCGGGAAGTTAGGCGGTACTTGACCGGGGAGATAGGTTAAATGCCATGACTTCTCCTCGCTTCGCCATCGTCGGCTGCGGACTCATCGGGCGCAAACGGTTGGCCAGCCTCGCGCCGGGCCAACTTGCCGTGGCCTGTGACCTCGATTTGTCCCGCGCCGAAGCCCTCGCGCGGACTGCCGGGGAGGGGGCGCGGGCCACCGCGAGCTATGGGGACGCCGTCAACGATCCCGCCGTTGGCGCGGTGATCGTGGCGACGCTTAACGGGTCGCTGGCGGAGATTGCGCAGGCGGCGGCCAGCGCGGGCAAGCACATCATCGTGGAGAAACCCGCCGGGATCAGCATCGGCGAGATTGACGGGTTGGCGGAGGCGGCGGGCCGGAGCGGCGCGCTGGTGCGTGTGGGGTATAACCACCGGTTTCACCCGGCGCTCGCCAAGGCGCGCGAACTGGTCGATGCCGGGGCGGTCGGGCCGCTGATGTTCCTCCGGGCGCGCTACGGGCACGGCGGACGCGCCGGGTACGACCGGGAGTGGCGCGCCGATCCAAAATTGTCCGGAGGGGGCGAGTTGATCGACCAGGGCGTGCATCTGATCGACCTCGCCGGGTGGTTCCTGGGAGAATTTTCTTCGGTGGAGGGACACGCGGCGACGTACTTCTGGGACATGGCCGTGGACGACAACGCGTTCCTGAACCTGCGCAACGCCGACGGCGCAACCGCGTGGCTGCACGTCAGTTGCTCCGAATGGAAGAACCTGTTTTCGTTCGAGATCTACGGGCGGACAGGCAAGCTCCAGATCGACGGCCTCGGCGGGAGCTACGGGGTCGAGCGGTTGACTTATTACAAGATGTTACCCGAAATGGGACCGCCAGAGACGACGGCCTGGGAATACCCGCGCGGCGATGATTCGTGGCGGCTGGAAATGGCGGCGTTTCTGGCAGACATCCGGATGGGCCGCACACCGGAGCCGGGGTTGCGCGAGGCGCGGCGGGCGTTGGAAGTCGTGGAGAAGATCTATCGGAGCAGCGGTTACCCGACCACCTGACACCGCGAGCGCAGACGCGAGACTTGTCTTGCGAAGCAGTTGCGGCCACGATGCCGGGATGCCTCCTTCCACCGCCCCGATGACGAACCGCCGCATCTTGGTGGTCGACGACTTGCCCGCCATCCGCGATGCCTTGCGCCTGTTGCTCAAGGGCGAGGGATACTCGCCGGTGTTGGCGTCTTCCCCGGCGGAAACGCTCGCCGCCGCGCAGGCCGAGGAATTCGGGCTGGCGTTTATCGACCTGAACTACACCCGCGACACGACCAGCGGGCAGGAAGGGCTCGACCTGCTCAGCCGCCTGCTGGCGCTCGAAGGCGCGCCGCCCGTGGTCGTCATGACGGCCTGGGCCACGGTCGATCTCGCCGTGGAGGCAATGCGGCGTGGAGCGAGAGATTTTATCCAGAAGCCTTGGGAGAATGCGCGCGTGCTGGCGACGGCGCGCACGCAGCTCGAACTCAGCGGCATCCGGCGGCGCAACGCGCGCCTGGAGGCGGAAAACAGTTTCCTGCGCGATGACGCCGAGGGAAAATTGGTCGGAAACGGGTTGGGCGGCGAGTTTGTCGCCCGCAGCGCGGCGATGCGCCCGGTGTTGGAGACGATTGTCAGCGTCGGGCCGTCGGACGCGCCGGTGCTCATCACGGGTGAGAACGGCACGGGCAAGGGGGTGGTGGCCCGCGCGCTGCACGCCGCCAGTGGGCGGGCAGCGAAGCCGCTGATCAGCGTCAACATGGGCGGGTTGAGTGAAAACGTGTTCGAAAGCGAACTCTTCGGACACGTCCGGGGCGCGTTTACCGACGCGAAGACTGACCGGATCGGGCGCTTCGAACTGGCGGACGGCGGCACGCTGTTTCTCGACGAAATCGCCAACGTGCCGCTGGCGCAACAGGCCAAGTTGCTGCGTCTGCTGGAGACGGGCGAGTTTGAGCGCGTGGGCAGTTCACGCACGCAGCGCGCGGACGTGCGCCTGCTCTCGGCCACGAATGCCGACCTGCACGCCGAGGTCGCGGCGGGGCGGTTCCGGCAGGATCTTCTCTACCGGCTCAACACCGTGACGCTGCGCCTGCCGCCGTTGCGCGAGCGGCCCGAGGATATCCCCGCGCTGGCGGCCCATTTTTTGCAGAAACACCTTGCGCGATACCGCAAACGCATCGCCGGTTTCGACGAGGGAGCGACGGCCTCGCTGCTCTATCATCCCTGGCCGGGTAACGTGCGCGAACTGGATCACGCCATCGAGCGCGCCGTGCTGCTGGCGGCGCGCGAAAATATCCGCGCCACTGACTTTGCGCTGGCCCAGGAGGCGAGGGCGGCGGGCGGAACGGCCGCTCCGACGTTGGAGGAAATGAGCCTGGAGGAAGTGGAAAAATTCTTAATCCAGAAGGCGATGGCGCGCCACGGCGGCAAGGCCACGGCGGCGGCGGAGGCCCTGGGCCTAAGCCGGAGCGCCTTCTACCGCCGGTTGCAGCAATATGGGCTGTGAGCGGGCCGATCCGCCGCGCATCCCCCGCCGTTGACAAGGCATGGAACCCGACCCCGGTAACCGCCACGCAGATGCGCTGGAGCCAGCCCGCCCCGTCCGGTTAGCGCCGGGGCTGCCGGGATTGATCCACGCACCGGTCAATCCGGTGCCACCAACGGGGCGGAAGACAGCCATCTCACACGACCGGCGCATCCAGCTTTTCACGCTGGCGGCGGGACTGCCCGCCGTGCTCGTGTGTCTGGTACTACTATGGACCAGCTCGCCGAGAGGGCAGGGCACGATGGGCGCGGCGGCGCTGGCGGATGCGCCGCGTGCCGACCAGGCAGACGGCTGGTCGCCAAAGGTCCAATGGACGTTCGGCGTGCTGATCGTCGGCGTCTGGCTCGGGTGCGTGGCGGCGGTGCGCGAGCACGTCATCTATCCCATGCAAACGCTTACGAACCTGCTGACGGCGTTGCGCGAGGGCGATTATTCGCTGCGCTCGCGGCGGGCGCGGCGTGACGACGTGCTCGGCGAGGTCATGCGCGAGATCAACGCGCTCGGCGAGACGCTGGTGGACCGCCGCCGCACCGCCCAGGAGGCCACCGCGCTGCTGCGCGCCGTGGTCGGCTCCATCGAGGTGGCCGTCTTCACGTTCGACGCCGCCAACCGTCTGCGGCTCGTCAGCCGCGCCGGGGCGGAATTGCTCGGACGACCCGAGTCCGAGTTGGTCGGGCGTTCGGCGGACGAATTACAACTGCTAGACGCGTTGACCGGCGAGAACCATCGCACGCTGACCGCCGATTTTCCCGGGCGCAAAGGCGCACGCTGGAGCCTGCACCGCTCGACGTTCCGCGAGGGCGGGATGCCGCACCAGCTCCTCGTGCTGGCCGACGTGAGCCAGCACCTGCGCGAGGAAGAGCGCGCCGCGTGGCAGCGGCTCATCCGCGTACTGGGCCACGAGATCAACAACTCGCTCGCACCGATCTCCTCCATCGCGGGCAGTCTGCAATCGCTGCTTACGCGACCGGCGGACGAACGCGCGGACGACTGGCAGGACGACACGCGCGACGGACTGAACATCATCGCGGGCCGCGCGGAGGCGTTGGCGCGTTTCATGACCGCGTATTCCCGGCTGGCACGGCTGCCCGCGCCCAACCGGCAGGCGTGTCACCTCGGCGCCGTCGTGCGCCGGACGGCGGCGCTGGAAACCCGGTTGGCCGTGCAGGTTCCCGCGCACGAGGACGACGACCTGCAAGCCGCCATCGACTGCGACCAGATCGAGCAGGCGCTCATCAACCTGATCCGCAACGCCGTCGACGCCGCGTTGGAAACCGGCGGCGGCGTGTGGGTCAGTTGGACGCTCGAAGGGGCAGATGCCGTGATCCACGTGGACGACGAAGGGTTGGGCCTGAGCGGCACGGCCAACCTGTTCGTGCCGTTTTTCACGACAAAGGCGCAGGGCAGCGGCATCGGGCTCGTGCTCAGCCGCCAGATCGCCGAGGCGCACGGCGGCACCTTGGCGCTGGAAAATCGCACCGACGGGGTACGCGGCTGCCGGGCGACGTTGCGCCTGCCGGTGGCGGTGGCGTGAGGGGAGGTTGGGCGTCCCAAACTCGGGATTTCGCCGTCCCGACGCAGGGATGAACAGAGGCGAGGCCGGAAAAGAATGATTTCTTTAAGTTGAACGAAGCAAACAGGATATAAAAATGTTTCTGCTGTGGCACGCGCCTTGCAAATAGGAGCAAATCATGAAACAAACTGTCGCCAACTCCCGTTGCATCTTCGTTGATCGACCCCTGACCAAAAGGACCGTGGCGCGGGTCACGCCGAGCTTGTGGTCGCTCAGCAAGGACGACACGGATTTCACCGATGCCGCCCTGCGCATGTTTTTGATGCTCTGCCTGATCGCCTCGCTCGTGCTCGGCGGCCTGAAGATCAACGGTGGACCGAAGCTGAACGTTTCCGCCCGCTACGAACTGTCGGTCGGCAAAATCCTCAGTCGCCCTGCGATGCCTACCGTCAGCCTCGGTGTTTCGATTCGCTGATTGCTCGCTGATCGCCCTTTCCCGCCAACCTGACCCATCTCCGCCGCATGAACATCCCGCAGCCGCCGTTCGCCTCCCAGAATCGGGGCGGTTTCGATTTTACCCCCAGCACCGGCGGTATGGACGTGGTGCGCGCGCCGCAACACGCCCGCCGCCGCCGCCACCGGCGCTGGTTCTTCGGGGCGTTGGCGTTGGCGGTCGTCGCGGGCGGCACCTACGCGGCATCCCGCCTGAAGCCCGCCCTGCCGACCCTGGACCGCTCGACGGTCTGGACCGACACCGTGCGGCGCGGCCCGATGCTCCGCCAGGTACGCGGCCTGGGCACGCTGGTGCCGGAAGAAATCCGTTGGATCGCCGCGGGCACCGACGCGCGGGTCGAGCGGATCGTCATCTTCCCGGGTGCGACCGTCCAACCAGACAGCGTATTGCTCGTGCTGAGCAACCCGGAATTGCAGCAGACGGCGCTCGACGCCGACGCCGCCGCGACCGGCGCGCAGGCTAAGCTCGTCAACCTGCGCGCGCAACTCGAAGGCTTGTCACTTGAACGCCAATCCGCCTTCGCCAAGGCGCAGGGCGAGCGCGACACCGCCGTCGCGCAGGTCGAGGTCAACGAGAAACTCGCTAAACAGGGACTCATCGCCCAGTTGGAACTTACCAAATCGCAAATTTCGGCGAAGGAATTGGTCGCGTGTTGCGAGATCGAACGGCAGCGCGTGGATTTTACCCGGCAGTCTGTTGAGCCACAGTTGGCAGTCGCGCAGGGCGAACTGGACCAGGCCAAGGCACAGGCCGCGTTGAAGCATTCACAACTCGATGCGCTCCAGGTCCGTGCGGGCATGGCGGGCGTGCTCCAACAGGTGCCCGTGCAGGTGGGCCAGCGCATTACCGCCGGGACCAATCTCGCGCGGGTGGCCGACCCGACGCGGCTCAAGGCGCAGGTCAAGATTCCTGAGACCCAGGCGCGCGACGTGTTGCCCGGGCAGGCCGCCAGCGTGGACACGCGCAACGGCGTGGCCGAGGGCAAGGTTTCGCGCGTCGATCCCGCCGTGCAGGAGGGCACGGTGCTCGTGGACGTGACCTTCAACGGCGCGCCGCTGCCCAAGGGCGCGCGGCCCGATCTGAGCGTCGAGGGCACCGTCGAACTCGAACGCCTGGCCGACGCCGTTGTCGTGGGCCGCCCGGCGTTCGGGCGCGAGGAAAGCACCGTCAGTGTGTTCCGCCTGTCGCCCGACGGCGACGAGGCTACCCGCGTCCGGGCCACCCTGGGGCGTGGCTCCATCAACTTGGTGGAGGTCCGCGAAGGACTCAATCCCGGCGACAAGATCATCCTCTCCGACACCAGCGCTTACGACCAATATGACCACGTCCGCCTCCACTGATAACCCACTTCCGTCCCAGCCCGTTGCCAACATGAACTCTACTGCCGAGCCTTCTCCCGCCGCCGCCGCAGCCGCTTCCTCGCTGATCCACCTGGACGGCGTCAAAAAAGTGTTCCTCACCGACGAGGTTGAGACGCACGCGCTGGCAGGAATTTATCTCGACGTGCGCGCGGGCGAATACCTTGCCATCGCCGGGCCGAGCGGTTGCGGCAAGAGCACGCTTTTGTCCATCCTCGGGTTGCTCGACTCGCCGTCGGAGGGAATGTACCGCCTCAACGGGCACCAGGTGGCCAATCTGTCGTTCGGCGAACGCGCCCGCATCCGCAATCGCGAGATCGGCTTCATCTTTCAGAGCTTCAACCTGATCGGCGATTTGACCGTGTCCGAGAATGTGGAACTGCCGCTGACGTACCGCTCCGAACTTTCCAACGCCGAGCGCAAGAAGCGCGCCACCGAGGCTTTGGAGCGTGTTGGCATGGGTCACCGCGCCCGCCACCTGCCCAACCAGCTTTCCGGCGGTCAGCAGCAGCGCGTCGCCGTGGCTCGTGCGTTGGCCGGGCACCCGAGCGTCCTGCTCGCCGACGAGCCGACGGGCAACCTCGATTCGCGCAACGGCGAGGCGGTCATGACCCTGCTCGATGAGCTGCACGCCGCCGGGGCGACGATCTGCATGGTCACGCACGACGAACGTTTCGCCCGTTGCGCCGACCGCACGGTGCACCTCTTCGACGGCCGCGTCGTGGACGAGCAGCACCGCGAGGCCCGCGTCGCGCTGACCGCTTAAGAATTCCTTCCCATGCTCAACGATCTTCTCACCGGCTGGCGCTCCCTGCGCCGCAGCCCGCTGTTCACCTGCACGGCGGCGGGGTCGTTGGCGCTGGGCATCGGCGCGTGTACGGTGATCTTTAGCGTTGTTTACACGCTGCTGCTGCGCCCGCTGCCGTACCCGCACCCATCGGAACTGATCCACGTCGGCTTAGGCAACCCCATGTACGGAGAGGGGCAGGCGATGGGCGGTTTACCCGCTCCCACGCTCAAGCAATTGCGCGCAGACCCAAAAGCGGATTTTTCCGCTCTGGGCGGCTTCAACTACGACTACACCAACCTGACCGGAGTGCCTACGCCGGCCCAATTGCTGGTTGGCCAAGCCACCGTCGACTACCTGCGTGTTTTTGGCGTTCCTGCACGGTTGGGACGCATCTTCGAGCCGACGGATTGTCTGGCATCCAGTCCGCCCACCGTGGTGCTGAGCGACGCCGTCTGGCGCGCGCAGTTCGGCGCGGCGGAGGACATCGTGGGCCGGACGGTCACCTTGGCTGACCAACCGCGCACCGTCATCGGAGTCATGCCGCACGGGTTCAAGGATTCCAGCACCGGCTGCGACCTCTGGATTCCCACGGCGGAGGACGGCCCGCAGATGAGCGCGTCCAATCCGCAGCGATTTGTGACCATCGGGCGGCTGCCGGGCGACGCGGCGCGCGTTTCGGCGGTCAACGCGCTGCTGGCCACGCTTTCCGCCAATCTGGCGCAGACCGATCCGGCGAACTTCCAGGGCTGGCACCTGGAGATGCATCCCATGCGTTCGGTCGTCATGGACGGGGGGACCACGCACGCGCTCTGGTTGTTGTTCGGCGCGGTGGGCTGCGTGTTGCTCGTGACCTGCGCCAACGTGGCAAACCTGCAACTCGTCCGCGCCGGTGCCCGCCGCCGGGAGGTCGGCGTGCGTTTGGCGCTCGGCGCGAGCCGCGCGCGCATCCTGCGGCTGTGTTTGGCGGAAAGCCTCGTCCTGTCCTTGCTCGGCGGCTGCCTGGGCGTTCTGGCGGCGGCCTGGGGGGTGGACGCCGTGGTAGCGTTGCTCCCGGCGGGGTCGTCTCCTTTTCAGGACGAAATCAGCTTGAGCTTACCCGTGTCCGGGTTTTCGCTCGGCCTGGTCGCGTTGACCGGCGTCATCACCGGCCTGCTGCCCGCGTGGATCGCTTCCCGGCAGAACCCCGCCGGGTCGTTAAACACCAGCGGTCGCGGCGCGTCGGAGGGGCGGGGCGGCTCACGGCTGCGCTCGACGCTGGTCGTGGCGGAGATCGCGTTGGCGCTGGTGCTGCTGGTCGGCGCGGGGCTGATGACGCGCAGCTTCCTGGCCACGTTGCGCACTTCAGCGGGTTTTCGCACCGACCACACGCTCATGCTCAACGTGTCGGTGCCGGAAACTCGCTACAAGGACGCCGACCATCGCCGCGAATACCTTCGGCGTTTGCTCGACGCGACGGCGGCGGTCCCCGGTGTCACGGGCAGCGCCCTTTCCACCACCGAGCCTTTCAACTGGCTGATCGACATGCGTTTTCTGCTGCCCGGCCAGTCGAAGGATGCGCCCGACACCCTGCGCCAGACCGCCGCCTACGACGCCGTCAATCCGGCCTATTTTGCGACCCTCGGCGTCCCCGTCCTGCAAGGCCGCGCCTTCGACGACCGCGATCAGGCAACCGCGCCGCCGGTGGTCATCGTCAATGCCGCGTTCGTCCGGCGTTTCTTCCCCGACGGTGCTGCCCTGGGACGCAAGATTTCGTTGGTCGGTTCCCGCGACCCGGCCCCGTTGGAAATCGTCGGCGTGGCGGGCGACGTGCGCCGCAACGGTCTCGAAAAAGAGGCCCCGCCGCAGCTCTACACCTGCTACCTCCAACGGCCGCAGACCTACTGCACGCTCTACGTCCGTTCGGCGGACAGGCTCAACGTCGAGAGCCTGACCAAGAGCGTCCAGGCCGCCGTCTGGCAGGTGGACCCCGATCAGCCCATCGGTAAAATTTCCACGCTGGCGCAGGCGGTGTCCGGCAGCGTCGCCCCGGCGCGGCTGTACCTCGTCCTCTTCGGCGGCTTCGCGGCGATGGCGCTCCTACTGGCCGTCCTGGGCATCTACGGCACCGTGGCCTACAGCGTCAGCCAGCGTACGCGCGAACTCGGCATCCGCCTCTCGCTCGGCGCGCAACGCGAGGATATCTTGCGCCTCGTGCTGGGGCAGGGGATGCGCCTGATTGCTGTCGGCCTTGCCATCGGGCTGGCGGCTTCGACGGGATTGGGTCGGTTTTTGACCACGCTGCTCTACGGCGTCAAGCCCACCGATCCCGCCACGCTGGCGGCGGTCGCCCTGCTGCTCGGCGCGGCGGCGCTGCTCGCCAGCTACCTGCCCGCCCGGCGGGCCATGCTCATCGACCCGCTGACGGCTTTGCGCGACGAATAATTTTCCGTGCACATCCCTTCGCCGCCGTCCCGCTCCTCCATTCCTCTTCATCGTTTTGTGAACTTTGTGCGAGGCCATTTCCGCGCTCCTTGTTTCCGACTACGTCCCTTTCAACCATGAGCATCCTGCTGCAAGACCTCCGCTACGCGTTGCGCACCCTTTACCGGCAGCCTCTGTTCACCGCCGTGGCCGTCCTCGTGCTCGGGCTGGGCATCGGCGCGAACACCGCCGTGTTCAGCGTCATCAACGCCGTCCTGCTTCGTCCATTGCCTTACCCGGATTCGGATCGGTTGCTGTTATTGCGCGAGAAGATGCCACTGTTCGACTACGGCTCGTGCAGCCTGCCCAACTACCTAGATTGGCGCGCCGCGCAAAAATCCTGTACCGACCTCGGCATCGTCACACGCGGCACCTACAATTTGTCGTTTCCCTCCGGCACGGGCACCCTTGCCCCCGAGCGGATCAACTCTGCCCAGGTTTCGACGAATTACCTCTCGATCTTGGGCTGTCCGCCCGTGTTGGGCCGTGATTTTACGGAGGCTGAGGACACGCCCGGCGGGCCGACCAAGGTGGCGATCATCAGCGACTCGCTCTGGCACCGGGTTTACAGTGCCGACCGCACGGTGATCGGTCAGCGCGTCATGCTGGATTCCGAGCCATACACGGTGGTCGGCGTGCTCCCGAAGATTTTCGGCTACCCGCGCCAGACCGAGATCCTGACCCCGCTGGGTGACCTGCGCAAAAGTCCGAGCATCTTGAACCGTGACAATCACCCCGGCTTCAGCGTGCTCGGTCGGCTGCGCCCCGGTGTCACGTTGCAAGCGGCCACGGCGGACTTCGACGGGATCGCCCGCGAATTGTCGCGCCGCTACCCGGATTCGAACACGGGGCGCAGCATCGCCGTCCGGCGGTTGCTCGAAGCGCTGGTCGGCGACTATCGCGGCGGCCTCTATGTGTTGCTCGGCGCGGTGGGCTGCGTGCTGCTCATCGCCTGCGCCAACGTCGCCAACCTGCAACTCGCCCGCGCCAACGGCCGCACGAAGGAACTGGCCGTGCGCGCCGCCCTGGGCGCGGGCCGCCGACGCCTGATCGCGCAACTGTTGACGGAAAGCGTTCTGCTGGCCGTGCTCGGCGGGCTTGCCGGTCTGCTCCTGGCAATGTGGGCGATGGACCTCATCGTCGCCTTCGCGCCCAAGGACGTACCTCGTTTCCAAGAGGTGCGCCTGGACTGGCTGGCCCTGGCCTACGCGGCGGCGGCGGCCCTGGGCACGGGCCTGCTGGTGGGCGTGTGGCCCGCGTGGCAGGTCTCCGGCGTGGCCACGATGGCGACCGCGCTCCACGAGGGCAACGCGCGCGGCGGCACGGGCGGCCTCGCGCGGGTGCGCGCCCGGTCGTTGCTGGTCGTCATGCAGGTGGCCATGACGGTGGTCCTGCTTGCCGGGGCGGGGCTGGCAATGCGCAGCTTCTGGCGGATGAGTTCCGCGCCGCTGGGCTTCCGGCCCGGGCAGGTCCTGACGATGGCCGTCGCGTTACCCGACGCGAAGTACAAGGCCGAAAAAGTGCCCGATTTCTACACCCGGTTGCTGGCGCAGGTGCGAGCGCTGCCCGGCGTCGCGGCGGCGGCCACAGGCGTCAACGTGCCTTTCGACAACAACGAATGGGACAGCACGGTTCACCTCACGGGCACGCCGCCGTGGCCGCCCGGTAAGGAGCCTTCGGCGGAGATGAATTACGTTTCGCCCGATTATTTCAAGGTCCTCGGCATGCCCTTACTGAAGGGACGCGATTTCGATGCTCGCGACGCCTTCAAACAGGCGAAGACGGTGATCATTGATGAGTCCTTTGTTCGCAAATTCTTCCCCGACAAGGACCCCATCGGGCAGCAGATCGACGATAACCAGACCCTCGAAAAAGACGCGCCGCCGCTGACGGTCATCGGCGTGGTGCCGCGCACGCGCAATGACGTGCCCGAAGACAATTCGTACCTCGAACGCATCGTCCAGATGCACGTCTGCGCGACGCAAAATGCCCAAGCCACGTCCAACTGTTTTTTGATGGTCCGTGCGGCCTCCGGCGACCCCAAACGGCTCGTCGAACCGATCCGCCAAGCCGTGCTCGCGCTCGATTCCGAGGTGCCCATCGCCTCGATTTCCACGATGGAAGAAAACGTGGCGGCCAGCCTGATGTCGCAACGCCTGACGATGGGGCTGCTGGCGGTCTTTGCGGGTCTGGCGCTGCTCTTGGCCACGTTGGGGTTATACGGCGTCATGGCGCTGAGCGTCAGCCAGCGCACGCGCGAACTGGGGATCCGGCTGGCCCTGGGTGCGCCGCGCGCGGCGGTGTTGGGGTTGGTGCTGCGGCAGGGGGTGTCGCTCGTGGGCATCGGCCTGGCCATAGGGGTGGCGGGCGCGTGGGCCGCCGGGCGGCTGCTCTCCAGCGTGCTCTACGGCGTGCAAGGCAGCGACGCGGCCACCCTCGGCGCGGTGTCGGCGGCGCTGGGCGGCGCGGCTTTGCTGGCCTGCTGGCTGCCCGCCCGGCGGGCAACGCTGGTAGACCCACTGGTGGCCTTGCGTGAGGAATGAACGGCATGAAACGCTCCGCCACGTTGACAGTGAAACTTTCCCTTCGGCCCAGGGCACGGACGGTGCGCAAGCAACCGACCCCGCGCCCCATCCGCCAAGCCGTCTCCCTGCCGCCGCGTTGCGAAACCATGGTTTTCCTCGAATGGCTGGCGGCCACCGGTCTGCCCATCTGAACCGTCTTTCCACCTCGCCATGAACATCTTCTCCCAGGACCTCCGCTTTGGCTGCCGCTCGCTGCTGCGGCAACCCCTCTTTACCTGCGCGGCGGCCCTCGTGCTTGCCCTTGGCATCGGTGCGAACATCGCCGTTTTCAGCGTCATCAACGCCGTACTCCTGCGGCCCTTGCCTTATCCAAATCCAGACAACTTGATCTACCTCCGCCAGAGCCAGGAAGGCCAGCGCAACCTCTCGCTCTCGTACCCTGATTACCTCGACTGGCAGGCCGGACAGCGTTCGTTCACGGACCTCGCTCTGGAGCGCGCCCGCAGCTTCAACGTCTCCTTCCAGGCCGGCGGCGGCAATGTCCCCGAGCGCGTGGAAGCCGCCGAGGTCAGCGCCAACTTTCTCGCCGTGCTCGCGCTGCACCCGGTCTTGGGCCGGGATTTCCTCGCAGCGGACGACGTGCCCGGGGCCGAGCCGGTGGCGCTCATCAGCGACACCCTGTGGCGGCGGCGTTTCGCTGCGGACCCGGCGGCGATTGGCCGGAGCATATTGGTGGACGGTATCAGCCGGAAGGTGATCGGCGTCACGCCGCCCGGCCTCGACGTGCCGCGCCAGACCGAGATGTTCGTGCCGCTGGCCGATACGCGGCGGAACCACGACGTGCTCCAGCGTGGCAACCATCCCGGCTTTGCGGCCCTGGGCCGCCTCCGGCCCGGCGTGACGCTCGCCCGGGCCACGCAGGACCTCGACAACCTCTCGCACGAGATAGAACGCCGCTACCCCGACACGAACACGGGTTACCGCTCCGACGCGCGTACCCTGTTGGAGGCGCGGGTCGGTACCTACCGTAGCAGTCTGTACCTGCTGGTCGTGGCGGTGGTCTGCGTTTTGTTGATCGCCTGCGCCAACGTCGCCAATCTCCAACTCGCCCGCGCGATGGGCCGCACCCGCGAGCTGGCCGTCCGCGCCGCGCTCGGCGCGAGCCGCTGGCGCCTGGTGCGCCAGATGTTGACGGAGGGCGTGCTGCTCAGCGTCCTGGGCGGCTTCCTGGCGGTCTTGCTCGCGCTTTGGGCAATTGACCTGATCGTCCAGCTCGCCCCTCCGGGCGTGGCGCGTTTCCGCGAGGTCCGGCTCGATTACGGCGTGCTCGGGTTCAGCGCGTTGGTCGCGCTCGGCACCGGCTTGCTGGTGGGGGTCTGGCCCGCTTGGCGCATGTCGGCGGCGGATGTCATGACCCGCTCGCTCCAGGAGGGCAGCAGCCGGGGCAGCACCGGCGGCGCGGCCCAACGACGGGTCCGGGCGCTCCTGGTGTCGCGCAGGTGGCCTTGGCGGTGGTGTTGCTGGCAGGTGCCGGGTTGACGCTCAAAAGCTTTTACCGCTCGCAGAACGAGCCGCTGGGTTTCCAGCCCGAGAGGTTGCTGCTGCTCTCCGTCTCTTTGCCGACTGCCAAGTATGACAAGGCGAAAAAAGACCAGTTCGTCAACGATCTGCTGGCTAGGGTTAGGACGATGCCCGGCGTCGTGGCGGCGGGCATGGCGATCAACCTGCCGTTCGACGAAAGCGGCTGGGCGCAGAGCTTTCATCTCACCGGCACGCCGCCCGATGAACCAGGCAAAGTGCCCGACGCCGAGCTGACCTACGCTACGCCAGGGTACTTTCAGACGCTTGGCATCCCGATCTTGAAGGGCCGCGACTTCGGGCCGCAGGACGTGCGCGGGGAGGGCGGACGCGCGGTCATCATCGACGAGGTCCTCGCCCGCGATTATTTCCTCGGCCAGGATCCAGTGGGCAAACGGATCGACGACGAGGACACCGCCCCAGGTACCAAATTACCTCCGCTGACCGTTGTTGGCGTGGTCGGCCACACCCGCAACGAACCGCCCGCGGATACTGACCATTCTCTCAGCTCTAACCAGATGTATCTTTGCTCTAATCAGGGTCAATTTGCTCCCACGGATCTCCTCGTCCGCGTGGCCTCGGGCGACCCGCTGCGGATGGCCGAAAGCGTGCGCCGGGCCGTGCTCTCGCTCGCTGGCGACGTGCCCATCGCCAAGGTGACTACAATGGAAGCCAACATCGCCCGCAGCCTCGCGCCCCGGCGGCTGACGATGGTGTTGCTCGCCGTGTTTGCGGTGGTGGCCTTGGCCTTGGCCAGCATTGGCCTCTACGGCGTCATGGCCCTCAACGTGACGCAGCGCACGCGTGAACTGGGCATCCGCCTCGCGCTCGGCGCACAACGTCAGGCGGTCCTCGGTCTGATTATGCGTCAGGGCGTCGTCCTGGTCGGCATCGGGCTGGCCGTCGGCCTGCTTGCGGCGTTGGTTGCTGGGCGGTTGCTGGCCAGCGTGTTGTACGGCATCGTTGGCAACGATCCGGCCACCTTGGGCTTGGTTTCGCTGGTGCTCGGCGCAGCGGCTCTTTTGGCGTGTTTGCTGCCCGCCCAACGTGCCACGCGCGTCGATCCAATGGTGGCTTTGCGCGAGGACTGACGCCAAAAGCGTTTAGGCTGTAAAAATAATCTCACTATCTCGTTTGACGAGTTAGCGGGCGTGCCCTACTGTCGCGCGCTTATGGCCACTAAACCTACCGCACTAAACAGAATCGAAGAACTTCAAAAGCAAATCGTGCAACTCAAGCAAGAGGCGATTGATGAAGTAAAACAAAAATTGCTCGAAGCCCGCCGCGCCGTCGCCGCTTTGGAAGAAGAGTTATCCAACTTGACCGGTCGGCCCGCTGCCCCGGAGCACCGCACCCGCCGCACCCGTCGTCCATCCATCACCGACGAAGCGTTGCAGCCGCAATTGCTCAAGGTCATGGCGCAACACGGCAAGGAAGGCATGAACGCCAAACAGTTGGCTGAAAAGCTTAATCAGGATGCTTTGCGCGTGCGCAAGTTTATCAAGGACAATGGTAAAATCCTCAAACGTCAGGGTTCCGGCCCCGGCACGAAGTTCTATCTGCCCTAACCCAGTGTTAGGTAGATAGTAAGTAATTCTTCGTTGGGCCTGTTCGTAGTTTGCTTTCAATCTTTGAACGCGAACAGGCAAAGCGTTAACGCGATACCCACCACATACAGAACCACGGTATCCGTTAGAAAATAAGGGTAGGCCATCAGCAGCAAACCAAGGATTAGCGTCTTTGGACGACCCTGCTTTTTGCCGAAGACGAACGCGATAAAACCGATCCCGCTGAAGATCAGCCCACCGATCAGGTTCGCGGCTAACATGGCGGCAGCGCGTCAGGGCATGTAAGTCGGGTCATTGAACCGACGGCCGAAGATCAGCATGTCGAGCGAGATCGTGCCTGGGCCGGTGAACAGCAGTCCCAAAGCGAGGATAAAGTAATGTCCCGCCGCCTCGTAGTCGAAACCGGGCGTTATTGCGACGTAATGCGCACCGCGCACCGCCCAGTGAAATTTGAGGATGGCCACGCTCATGGTGATGACGATTCCCCCCGCCGCCACCGGCGTCAATAGGCCGAGCATCACGCCGATGCCGCCGCCCAACTCAGCCAGAGTTGCGCACGCTTGGAACAACGGCGGGATGTGAAACCGCAACCCTTCGTCGGCCCATCCGAACGGCCCGCCCGGCGAGATCACCTTCTGGTAGCCGTGCAAGGCGATGCCGATACCGAACAGCAGGCGAAAAACCAGCAGCCCGAAGGCGGCCCGGCCCGCGACAAAATTTCCGAAGATTTGTTTCATATCATTCGATCTCAAGCAAAGGTGGAAACGCACGCTGTTCCAGTTTGGATTTTGAGCTCTGGCTCTCCCTGGATTCTTGATTTCTTATTCAAAATCGCTTCAGCGCGCCGTTTTGCTCTCACAAGCTCCTTCCGGCGAGCACTTCCGCCGCCTGACTGACCTCCGCGGGTTCGACTCCCGCGCCCAGTCCCAGCTTGCGGCACAACCGGCCCAGCTCCACTTGTTCGGCGGGCGTCAGCACGGCCATTTTTTCGGCGATCACTTGGACGTGCTCGGGAAACGCCGCCTCGATCCGCGCGCGTCCGGCGGTAGTGAGGTGGACCCGCACGTAGCGCCGGTCCTCCGCCAGCCGCTCGCGCCGCACCAACCCGGCTTTCTCCAGGTTGTCGACGATCATGGTAATGTTGCCGCCGCTTTGCAAATGCTTGCGCGCGAGGTCGCACTGGTGCAGCGGTCCGAGGTGCAACAGGCTCTCTAGTACGCCGAACTGACCCACGGTCAGGCCGCCCGCGCCGATGCCGCGGTTGGTGCAGGCCAGCACCGACCCGCCCGCGCGCACTAGTTTGATGAACGCATCAAGCGCGCGGACTTCGGCGGGCGATCCTTGGTAGTGGGTTGGCATGTCGGGGCAGGGACCTTACCAAGGACCCGCCGCCGCAAGCAAGCTCCGCTGTTTACGGGCGCTGGTACCATTTGGAATCGTAGGGTAGGCGGCCCGCTTACCGTGGCCTGCGGCCACGGAGCCCGCTGCTCTCCAGACAGCGGCAAAACGTCCCACTACCCGTTTACGAACTCTCCGAGTAGGGAGGAAGAGCCAAGGCTGTCCCTGATCTCAGCCGCGTCAACCCGGTTGAGCAGCCCTCCTCCCTCTGTTATATAGCGCGACCCAATCACTCCACGATGCCCCGCTCCTTGTTCCCGCCTCGCTCCGGCGTCGCCGCATGACCCCCGGCCACGCGGCGCTTATCGCTGGGGCTGGTTTGCTGGCAGGAGCAATCAACGCCGTGGCCGGGGGTGGCAGCTTCCTGACTTTGCCGATCCTGGTGCGTTGCGGCGTACCCGCCATCCCTGCCAACGCAACCAGCGCCGTCGCCCTCTGGCCGGGCACTTTGGCCAGCTTCGGCGCGTACCGACGCGAACTGACCCATCGCCCGGCCCTCGCGGCGTTCCTGGCGGTGGTCAGCCTGTTCGGCGGCGTCATCGGGGCGTTCATCCTACTCCTGACGCCTACGCTGGCCTTCGATTTCCTCCTGCCGTGGCTGACCCTTTTCGCCACGTTGCTCTTCGCCTTCGGCTCCAGCGCGGCGGCCCAACTGAAGCTCACGCTGGGCGAGGGGACCGATCGCCGTTCGCTCTGGCGCGCGGGCGCGCTCCAGTTCGCGCTGGCAGTCTACGGCGGTTACTACGGCGCGGGGGCGGGGATCATGCTTCTGGCGATGCTGTCTCTCTTGGGCATGACGAACATCCACGCGATGAACGCTCTCAAAACCCTCCTGACCGCCGCCTTCAACGGCGCAGCCATCGCGTTGTTCATCCTGCGCGGGGTCGTCCATTGGCCGGAAGCGCTCTGGATGATGGCGGGCGGTCTGGCGGGCGGCTACGGCGGCGCGTGGCTGGCCCGGCGGTTGCCGGTGGGCTGGATCAGAAAATTCGTCCTGGCCACTGGTGTCTTCACCACCGCTTATTTCTTCTGGCGCGCCTATCTTAACGGCTGACCCACGCCCACAGTTTCGGCCCGAACACGATCAACCCAACCGCTGCCGCCGCCAAGCTGACCAGCAGTACCCCGCCCGCGGCCAGATCCTTTGAACGACCCACGCCAGGGTGGTTTTTCGGATGCACGGCATCGGCCAGCGCTTCGAGGGCGGTGTTGAACGCTTCTGCCGCCAGCACGCTGCCCACGGCAAACGCCACCAGACACCATTCTACCCCGCTGATCCCCAGCGCCCAACCCAACCCCGCCGCCGCCGCCGCCGCTACGAGGTGAATCCACGCATTGTGTTCTCGCCGCAACAGCGCCCCGATCCCCCAGAATGCGTAAACAAAGCTCCGCGCCCGCGCTCGGAACGTGAACGGCAATTTCCCCGGCAGCGCCACCGCCCGTCCCTCTGTTTGAATTTCATTCATAGTCTCCATCCCCCCAGCATCCAGCGTCGCACAACCCACAACTCACAACCCACAACCTTTCACCTTCCGCCTTCACTGCACCAGCCTCACCATCGTCTGTACGGCGAACCACAGCATCAACAACGCTGTCACCCCCTGCGTCACAATCTGCCACGCGGGCGTGGCGAACCGCGCGCCCATCTGCACGGCAGAACACAGCACCAACCCCCACGTCGCCGCCCCGGCTACGACTGCCGCCGCCATGGTCAGCGACCCCGCCAACCCCAGCGCAGCGCCGCCCGTCTGCGAACCGATTACGCCTAGCCAGAACGCGATGTTCCAAGGACTCAACAGCGCCGTGGTCAATCCCAACACGTACCCGCCTCGCGTGGAATCGAACCGCCGCACCGGCAGCACGCGTGCATGCGCGCCCAGCGTCCGGCTCACGACCCACGCCACCACCGCCCCCTTGCCGAACGTCCACGCCAGGAACAACAGCAACCCCACGCTCACCACCCCCAGCGTGGGCCGCACGCCCGGCACGTTCACCAGCACGCCTGCGCCAAGCGACACCGCCACCGCCCACAAAAAGTCCCCGGTGCACGCCCCCAATCCGACGGTCCACGCGGGCAAAAACCCGCGCTCCAGCCCGCGTCGGATCATCTCGGCATTGATCGGCCCCGGCGGCCAGCCCACTGACCAACCCAGTAGAAATCCTTTGAGAACGAGGGGAAACATGACACGCGCCGCCAGCACTACGCCTTTTGTCGAGCGTGCTCAATTCGAATTGAAAACGTTCTGCAGATCGTCGGGCCACTGACAGAAATTTCGACGATGGAAATGGATTGAAGGACACTCAAGCCGTTTAGGAACCAGCCACGAAAGGATTGCTCGCCCGGAGGCCTGCGATGTGGCGGAAATCGTCCAAATTGTGGGTAAACAAAGGCAAATCATGCGCCAACGCGGTCGCGGCAATGATCGCGTCGCCGAGGCTCATACGCCGGGCCTGCCGTAGTCGCACCGCGATGTCAACGACCGCTCCGGTCAGCGCGAGTTCCCGGCCACTCGCCAGAAACACGATTAGATCTGCTTCATCCTCGGGCGCGAGTCGCGAGAAGCCGAGCACTTCGATCCGCGTGATGATGGATGTCGCGTACGGTTGCGCAAAAACCGTCGCATCTAGCGCCGCCGCTTCGCGTGCTGCCCCGGCGATCACCACGTTGCTGTCGAGCAGGTTCATTCCTCACGGCCGGGCAATGCTCGTTCGTGGCGAATTTCCCGCTGCCAAGCCACCGGATCGGTGATCTCGCGGAACGTGCCTCGCGCCCGCAGACGCTGGAGCGCGGCGAGGCCGGTTTCCGGACTCGGGAGCGTAGGGCGCTCTGGCTCGCTTTCCAAAGTTGCCACCACCCGCACTTTGCCGTGACGCAACTCTTCCGGTAGCGGCAAGCGCAACGTGCCATCGGAGTCAGGTTCCAGAACGGCGGTGATCGTGTTCATGCGTCTGATACTAAATAGCGATCATTCCATTGCTGCAAGCCCCGGCAGGGTATAAGAAAGCGCGGGCGGGTTTCCGCGCCGGGCGACCGAGTGGGAAACAGCGGCCCAGTGTTTCATGGATGTTCACGGGCTGACGCTCGATACGTTGCTGCGCAGGCTTGGCTTCTTCTGATGCTGATGCACGGTTGTTTGCCGCCTACTCACCACGCCTGATTTCGCTCTTGTGTTGCCCGGCGCGAAAGTTTATATGCTCCCACCGCCGGCAGGGGAACGGGGGTTTCCCTCCAGGGCATCCTAAAATCAATGAACGATTCTATGCAGGAAGCGGCGCGCCGCACGGCGTCCCTCTACGACCCGGCCCACGAGCACGACGCCTGCGGCGTCGGCTTCATCGCTGACATCGGCGGCGAACGCTCCAACCGCGTCGTCGCCTACGGCATTCAGTCGCTCTGCAACCTCGGCCACCGCGGCGCGCTCGACGCCGACGCCAAGACCGGCGACGGCGCAGGCCTGCTCACCCAGATTCCTTACAAGATCTTCCGCCCGGAGGTCGCCCGTCTCGGCCACCACCTCTACCACGACGAGGACCTCGGCGTCGGCTTTTTCTTCCTGCCGCACGACAACGCCTACGCCCAGGCCCGCGCCAAGGCCATCACGGAAGAGGTGCTCGCCTCGCGCGGCCTGTTCCTCTTCGGCTGGCGGCCCGAGGTGCCCATCAACGTGCGCGTCCTCGGCGACAAGGCCCAGGCCACCATGCCGCGCATCGAGCAGGCGCTCATCGCCAAGCCCGAGGGCATGGGTCCCGACGAGTTCGAGCGCCGCCTCTTCCTCGCTCGCAACGAGATCGAAAAACTTGCCGCCGAGGACCGGATCAAGAATTTTTACATCAGCTCTTTCTCCAGCCGGGTCATCATCTACAAGGGTCTGCTCATCTCCGCCTCGCTGGACAAGTTCTACCGCGACCTCGCCAACCCGGACTACGACAGCGCGCTCTGCATCTTCCACCAGCGTTACAGCACCAACACTTTCCCGACCTGGCCCCTCGGCCAGCCCTTCCGCATGTTGGGCCACAACGGCGAAATCAACACGGTCAAGGGTAACCGCAACTGGATGCGCGCCCGCGAGGCCGAACTCACCGCCGAATACTGGGGCGACGACATCGACCTGCTCAAGCCCATCATCCAGCCCGGCGGCTCGGACAGCGCCAGCCTCGACAACGCCCTGGAAGCCCTCGTCATGAGCGGGCGCGACATCCTCCACGCCATGACCATGCTCGTCCCGAGCGCTTGGCGCGGCAACCCCGGCGTCTCGCCCGCGCTCGCCGCGTTCTACGAATACCACGCCTGTTTCAACGAACCCTGGGACGGCCCCGCCGCGCTCGTCTTCAGCGACGGCCTCAAGGTCGGCGCGTGCCTGGACCGCAACGGCCTGCGCCCCGCCCGCTACAAGCTCACGGACGACGGCATCTTCTCCCTCGGCTCCGAGGTCGGCACCATCGAACTCGACGACGCCCGGGTCATCGAAAAAGGCCGCCTCGGCCCCGGCGAGATGATCGCCGTAGACACCGTCAACCGCCGTCTCCTGCGCGACGCCGACATCAAGAACGAACTCGCCGCCCAAAAACCCTACCAGCGGTGGCTCGACGAGAACCTCATCCGCCTCGCCGCCCTCGTCCCCAAGGACGCCATCCCCGAGCCTACCGAGGAAACCGACCCGCTCACCCTCACCGAGCGTCAGGTCGCCTTCGGCTACTCCAGCGAGGAACTCGACGTGATCCTCAAGCCGATGCTCAAGGACGGCGCGGAACCCTTCGGCTCCATGGGCGACGACACGGCCCTCGCGGTCCTCTCGCTCCAGCCCCGGCTGCTCTACACCTACTTCTGCCAGCTTTTCGCGCAGGTCACGAACCCGCCCATCGACCCGTTGCGCGAAAAACTGGTCATGTCGCTCAACACCATCATGGGTTGGCGGCGCAACCTTCTCGGCGAGACGCCCGAGCACGCCCGCCTCATCTCGGCGGAAGGCCCCATCCTCTTCGAGCACGAACTAGAAGCCCTCCGCGCCCACCCGGCCCCCGAGGCCAAGCTCGCCACGGTGGACGCCGTCTGGCCGCTCGCCGAGGGCAACGCCGGCCTCGAAAACGCCGTCACCCGCCTCTGCGCGGAGGTCGAACGGGCCGTAGACGACGGCTGCTGTCTCGTCGTCCTGAGCGACCGCGCCGTGGACTACGCCCACGCCCCGGTCCCGATGCTCCTGGCGATGGGCGCGGTCCATCACCACCTCACGCGCACCGGCAAGCGCATGCGCGTCAGCATCATCTGCGAGACCGGCGAGGCCCGCGACGTGCACCACATGGCCTGTCTCATCGGCTATGGCGCGAGCAGCGTCGTGCCTTACCTCGCCTTCGCCACCTGCCGCGAAATCATCGAGAAGATGCCCGCCGAGGGCCGCCCGACCTACGCCCAGGCCATCAAAAATTATCGCAGCGGCCTGGAGAGCGGCATCCTCAAGATTATGTCCAAGATGGGTATCAGCGTGCTCGCCAGTTATCGCGGCGCGCAGATTTTCGAGTGCATTGGCCTCGCCTCCTCGCTCGTGGAGAAATGCTTCACCGGCACCTCGACCCAGATCGAGGGCATCGGCTTCCGCGAGGTCGCCGACGAGACCCTCCGCCGCCACGCGCTCGCCTACGGCGCGCCCGGCGCGGAAGGCACCCAGCGTAAGCCCGCCGCGCTCGTCAACCCCGGTTTCTACCGTTTCCGCCCCACCGGTGAGGCCCACGCGGTCACGCCGCCGATGATCAAAAACTTCCACACGTTCGTCCAGACGAACAAGGCGGAAGACTACCACAAGTACGTCCAGACCACGCTCAACGCGACCCCCATCGCCATCCGCGACCTGCTCGAACTCGTCCCACCCTCTAGCGGGCCAATTCCTATCGACGAGGTCGAACCCATCGAGGACATCCGCCGCCGCTTCACCACGGCGGGCATGTCCCTCGGCGCGCTCAGCCCCGAGGCGCACGAATGCCTCGCCATCGCCATGAACCGCATCGGCGGCAAGAGCAACAGCGGCGAGGGTGGGGAGGATCCCGCGCGTTTCCACGTCCGCCCGAATGGCGACTTCGCCAACAGCGCGATCAAGCAAATCGCCAGTGGCCGTTTCGGCGTCAACGCGACCTACCTCGCCAGCGCCAAGGAGATCGAGATCAAGATGGCGCAGGGGGCCAAGCCGGGCGAGGGCGGCCAGCTTCCCGGCCACAAGGTCAGCGTCTACATCGCCAAACTCCGTAAGGCGACCCCTGGCGTCTCGCTCATCTCGCCCCCGCCGCACCACGACATCTACAGCATCGAGGACCTCGCCCAGCTCATCTACGACCTCAAGCAGGTCAACCCGCGCGCCCGCGTCTGCGTCAAGCTCGTCGCGGAAGCCGGGGTCGGCACGGTCGCGGCGGGCGTCGCCAAGGCCCACGCCGACATCATCCTCATCAGCGGCCACGAGGGCGGCACCGGCGCGGCGGCGTTTTCCAGCATCAAGAACGCGGGCAGCGCCTGGGAACTCGGCCTCTCCGAAGCCCACCAGATCCTCATGCTCAATGGCTTGCGTGACCGTGTCACCCTGCGCACCGACGGCGGGATGCGCAACGGCCTGGACATCGTCTTCGGCGCGCTCCTTGGCGCGGAGGAGTTCAACTTCGGCACCGCCGCCCTCATCGCCAGCGGCTGCGTTTACGTGCGCCAGTGTCACCTTAACACCTGCCCGGTCGGCGTCGCCACGCTGGACGAAAAGCTCCGCGCCAAGTTCAAGGGCAAGCCCGAGAACATCGTCAACTTCTTCAACGGCGTCGCCCAGGAGGTCCGGGAAATTATGGCTAGCCTCGGCGTGCGCACGGTCAACGAACTCGTTGGCCGCGTCGATCTCTTGCGCCAGCGCAAGGCCACCAACCACCCAAAGGCCAACACCCTTGACCTGCGCCGCGTCCTTGCCGACGTGCTCAAGGACGATCCGTCCGCTTCGCGTTACCACACGCGCGAGCGCAACGAGGGATTACCTGACCGCCCGCTCGACGACACGATTTTGCAGGAAGCCAACGAGGCCATCAACCGCGGCCAGCCGCTTACCCTCAATTACAAAGTCCGCAACACCAACCGCGCCGTTTGCACGAAGGTCAGCGGCCAGATCGCCTACCAACACGGCGAGGCCGGCCTGCCCGACGACCTGTTGACCATCAACCTGACCGGCAGCGCGGGCCAGAGCCTCTGCGCTTTCCTCAGCCCCGGCCTGCGTGTCGTCCTCACCGGCGAGGCCAACGACTACGTCGGCAAGTGCATGAGCGGCGGCTCGATCATCCTCAAGCCGCGCGCCCTGCACGGGTTCGTCGCCAGCGACGCGATGATCGCGGGCAACACCTGCCTCTACGGCGCGACGGGCGGCCACTTTTTCGCCCACGGCAAGGCCGGGGAGCGTTTCGCGGTCCGCAACAGTGGCGCGACCGCCGTCGTGGAGGGTCTGGGCGACCACGGCTGCGAGTACATGACCAACGGCACGGTTCTCGTGCTGGGCCGCACCGGACGCAACTTCGGCGCGGGCATGACGGGCGGCGTCGCCTACATTCTGGATCTCGAAGACACCTTCGAAAAGCTCTATAATCCGCAGCTCATCCGCGTCGAGCGTTTTACCGCGTCCGAGGACGAGCAAACGGTCAAGGATTTGGCCTACAAACACCTGGAAGCCACGGATAGCACCCGTGCCCGCGAGATCCTCGCGGACTGGCCGCGTTTCCAGCTGAAGTTCTGGAAGGTGGTCCCGCTCCCGCCAGCCGCGACGAAACCAACCGCCGCAGCCGTCGCGGCTAAATCATCTGCCGCTCCCGCCGCCGTCCCGCCTGTGACCGCCGAGATCATGACCGCCGCCAAACCATAAAGGTAGGGAAGGGCTCTCCGAGCCCTTCCCTGACTCGCGCCGCAGGCGCACTCTGGTAGGTGGATGGTGACCTCCGGGCACCATGGCAACACACCGCCGCGCAGCGGCCCATTTGTTTGGAACGACGCGCCAGATGAATGAGGAGGCGTCCGCAAGATAGACCTCCGATAAAAGTCTGCATATGAGGCAGACAAAACAAAGGCTGGGGGCATTTGCCTCTTCTGCCCACTCCCCATCTGCGTAATTTGCGGACGAGGGTACCGATTTTTGCCGCAAAGTCTGTTACACTCCCGTACCCGCAAGGCCACGCCCCGTCCTCCTCCCCCCGCAAACACTCAACCCCCAAAAAGACCGGAGGCAGCCCACCCGGGCTGCCTCCCTTAACCAATACCAAGAAAACGTTTTACTACTTCACGCTTACGCCGCCACGGCAACCGGCTTGAGTTGCCCGTGATAAACCTCGGCGGTCACCCGGGTCGGAGCGGCAATGCCCTCGAAATGCGCGCGCACCCGGCGTAACTGGTTGACTAGAAAATGGTCCCCGGCGTTGAGCATCCGGTCGAGCACGTTGAACAACACCGAGTTCGACTCGTAGTTCACGGTCAGGTCGATCTCGGTCAGGTTATTCTTGACCTTGTGAAAGCTCACCACGCCCGCGATTTCCAGGTCGCCGTCCAGCGACTTGAAAGCCACCGTGTTGGCATCAACCTCGGCCTCCTGCAGTGTGAACTCGGCCCGGAAACCAAGCGGCAGCGCCAGCTTCCAGGTCGAAGCACCATCGTCGGAAAAATCAGCCTGCTGCACGCCATCCAGATGATGACGGTAACTGCTCACGTTGGCCAAGCGACGCTTGGTTTCTTCGAGCGACTGATTCATGTGGAAAATCTTGTGAAGCATCATGGGTAGTTGAGTCCGGTTGCAGTCGTTGAGTTCGCCGGTCTTTTAGCATGGCCAATGCCAACCGCCCTTTCCCCTCTGAGAACTCTCCTGCGACCTTCCAAGTTCCGTCACGTGGTTGACACTAATGTTCGATTTTTATACAACTGACGTTTGATGCTGACACTCTTGCCGCATGCCCTTAGTACCGCCGCAAAACTCTCACCCCCAACCAATCCTCCAACACCCCCGGATTCGTCGTCATGGCAATTCCTTCTGCCTCTTCCCCGCCCTCCGCGGCCACGCCCGCATCGTTCAAGATAATTCCGGCGCACTCCAACCCGGTCCCGCGCAGGTGATGCAGCGTCAGCGCGGCGTGGTTGAGCGCCCCCAACCGGTTGCGCACCACCACCGCCACCGGCAACCCCACCTCCACGGCCAGATCCGCTACCGTGTAGCCACGCTCGATCGGCACCAGCCACCCGCCCACTCCCTCTACTAGGACCGACCCGTGCCGCGCCCGCACTGCCCGGATCGTCTCCCGGACCAGCGCCAGGTCGACGGCCCGGTTTTCGATCATCGCCGCCGTGTACGGCGCGGCGGGCGTCCGCAGCCACACCGGGTTGACTTCGTTCAACGTCAGCGTGCCATCCGCTGCCTCGCGCAAGATCTCGGCGTCCTCGCGCCCGCCGCAGCAGATCGGCTTCAGCCCGACGGTGTCCAGCCCGCCCGTCCGCAATTCCCGGATTAGCCGCGCCGTGACAAACGTCTTGCCGACCCCCGTATCCGTGCCGGTCACAAAAAGATTCATGCGCCTTTTGTCCTTCCCATCTGCGAAAATCTGCACGACCTGCGGACGAAAAAATTCCCCGCAACTCTAGGGTTGCCGATTGGACAAGGCAAATTACTATTGCCAGCGTTCGCCGTGCGCCACGCCCCCACGCTCCCATGAAAGATTTCCTCGAATGTACCGCGCTCATCACGGGTGCGTCCGCCGGCATTGGCCGGGAGATGGCCCTGCAACTCGCTCCCCTGGCCGGGACGCTTGTCCTCGTCGCCCGCCGCACGGACCGGCTCGAAGCCCTGCGCGACGAACTCTTGGCCATCAATCCGGAGCTGCGCGTCCACTGTCGCACGGTCGATCTCTCGCAACGCGTCGAGGTCGCCGCCCTGTGCGATGCCCTCCGGGACGAGGCCCTCGAACTCGATTTCCTCATCAACAACGCCGGTTTTGGCGACAGCGGCACCTTTGAATCGAGCGATTGGGCCAAGATCGAGCGGATGTTGGAGGTCAACGTCGTCGCCTTGACGTACCTCTGCCATCGTCTGATTCCGCTCCTGCGCCGCCATCGGCCCGGCGCAATTCTCAACGTCAGCAGCGTGGCCAGCCTCCTGCCGCTGCCCAACCTCGGCGTCTACGCGGCCAGCAAGGCTTACGTGAGCAGCTTCAGCGAGGCCCTGCGTGCCGAACTGCGCGGCACGGGCATCGGCGTGACCCACCTCTGCCCCGGCCCGGTGGACACCGAGTTCCAGAGCGTCGCCGGGCGGGCAGGGGACCCCGAGCGCAAGCACGCGCCGGACTGGGTCAAGATTTCGGTGCAGGAAGTGGCCCGCGTGGCTTTGCGCGCGGTGGCCAACGACCGGGCGCGGATCGTCCCCGGCTTCTGGATGATGATGGCCCCCCTGTTCTTCGCGCTGATTCCTCTGTTCGTGCTTCGCCTGGTGTTCGAGGCGGCGGGGCGTGCCGAGCATGAGCGGCGTCTGTCCACCCACACGGCCTGACCCTTCCCACCGATGACGACCGCCTCCTTGCCGCTGCTGGCTACCATCGCCGACGCCCATCAGCAACGAATTCTCTGGGCGCATTACTACTTCGCCCTGTTCGGCCTCCTCACGCTGGTTGGTGGCGTCATGGGCTACGTGAAGGCCAAGAGCACGGCCTCGCTGGTGGCGGGTGGCGTTTCCGGTTTGCTCCTGATCTTCGGCGCGTTTCTGATCTTCCATCACTACGAACGGGGCGGCGGTGCCCTTCTCCTGCTTATCTCTCTCGCCTTGCTGGGCCGTTTCACTCCGGCTCTGCTCCGTGGCAAGCTCAACCCGGCGGCCTACGTCGCGCCGCTGTCTCTGCTCGGCGCGATCCTCGCGATCTTGCTGTTGTTTGCTGCGGTCCGCTGAAAAAAGGTGGACCGCGACCTCCGGGCGCGATGGCAAGACCAAGCGGCGCAGCCGCCTAGAATTCTCCTCTGCGGCTTTGCGGCTTTGCGTGAGATATTCAGCCGCTTTTCACGGTCGAACGGCCCAAACCAGACACGCCCAACCGCCACCCGCCCCGCGTTTA
Organism: uncultured Chthoniobacterales bacterium; assembly: GCA_964242205.1. Taxonomy (GTDB): domain Bacteria; phylum Verrucomicrobiota; class Verrucomicrobiia; order Chthoniobacterales; family SZAS-18; genus CAHJWO01. Next base: position 21,831 of record CAXTBX010000023.1, on the reverse strand, counting down.
CCCTCCCGGTGTTTCTAGATTCCTCCGCCGTTGTACGCGAACCCCGCCGGGGCTGCGGCTGCCTGCCTCTTTTTCTCCTCGCGCTCGGCCTCGTGCTTGGCCTGCTCGCGGGCTCGGTCCTCCCGCCCTCTTGGCGCGCGGCGCTCACCTCCTATCTTCCGCCTTCCGGTATCCGCCTCCCGCCTTCCCTATCCCCCACTCCCGCACCACCCCCCCAACCGCCCACCCCCTCGCCAACTCCCACCCAAGCGCCAACGCCTCTCCCAAAGGTCCCCGTCATCCCGCCCAAATCTCTCAACACGGCCCGCCTCTTTAACGGCATCCAACTCCACGCGACCTTCGACGCCGAACCGGGCCGTCAGGCCGCGTTGGAGCGCGAAACCCCCGCCAGCTACGCGCTCGACCTTCACTTTCAGATCAAGGTCCCCACCGCCGCCCGCGCCGCCGACGAACTCACCCGTAGCGCGCCCGCCCTCCTCACGACCTTCCCGAAACTGCCCGCCCTCCTCGAAAAGGCCGACGTCTCGAAATTTTACTTCGGCCTCTACCAGAACAAAACCGAACTCCTGCGCCAGAACCTGCCCCGGCTCGACGTGCTCCTCTCGCGCGACACGTTCTATGACACCGACACCATCCTCGAACTCCAGGACCCCGACACCCGCCGCCGTGCGCTCCTGATCCAATCCGACATGGACGTGGACACCGACGGCTCCGACGCCGACCGTCTCCTCGACATCGATACCTCCGACGCCAGTTTCCAGCCGCTCACGAGCTACCGCTGGCCCCGCCGCACCGCCGCCGTCAACCCGTTGCTCAACAACTACCGCGACCGCCTCGCGCGCCTGGAGGCCGAGGCCCGCGCCCCCGGCCCCGCCCGTCGGGGCCTCGTGGCCAGCCTCGACTCCCTGCGGAACGAGGTCTACCAACTGGAGCACTACAGCAGCCTCATCGCCCGCACCGACCCCTACATCGTTCTGCCGGGCTTCATGACGCGCCAGACCGGCCACCCCTACCAGCCGAAGTTAGGCGATTACGCCGTGGTCTTGGCCAACGATAAGCTCTACCCGGCGATCTTTGGCGACATCGGCCCCGGCGACCGCACCGGCGAGGCGAGCCTGCGCCTCGCGCAGGCCATCGACCCCCGCGCCAACGCCGACCACAGCCCGGTCAACGACCTCAAGATAACGTACCTCGTCTTCCCGGGCAGCGCGGACATCCCCGCCGGACCGCCGGACTTGGGCAAGATCCGCGCGCGTTGCCAGGCGTTGCTCAACGAAATTGGCGGCAGCAAGCTCGACCTTTTCGACTGGCCCAACCTGATCCCGCCGCCTCCGACTCCTACGCCCGCGTCGACGCCCACGGCCACCCCTACGCCCACCCTTCCCCCCACGTCCGCCCCGCCCGCCCCGGCTGCCACGCCAAAGCCTGCTGTCTCCGCGACTCCCAAGCCCCCCAACTCGCCTCCGGCGGCTTCTCCCACCCCGACGACCCCTCCCGCCGGCAATCCCGTGGCCTCGCCCTCCCCCAAACCGTAACTCTTCCTCTGCCTAACCTTTGCGCCTTGCGGCTTTGCGTGAGACCAATCAACCCCGCCGCCCTTCGCCACGCGGAACAACGAAACCTGACGCGACGACACTTCGCCGCCCTTGCCGCCAACGTTTCCATCCTTTCCAACCTACCCCCTCTTTGGTGAACTTGGCGAACTTTGTGCGAGATTAACCCCGCCCGACACGCCGGTTGCGAGCGTGCGCCTTTCGTCTATTGTCGGCACCAGTCCCCCGCCGCCTTCTACCCTTCCGCGTTCCCACTACCCGATGATCATCACCCGCTCACCCCTGCGTATCTCCCTCGGCGGCGGCGGCACCGACCTGCCCAGCTATTACCAGGAGCACACCGGCTTCCTCGTTGCGGCGGCCATCGACAAGTACGTTTACATCACGCTCCACCAGACTTTCGTCACCGAGGGCATCATCAAGTATTCCAAGCTCGAACGGGTCAACTCTCTCGACGAGATCGAACACCCGATCATCCGCGAGGCCATGCGCCTGGTTGGAGTCTCGCCCTCCGCGCTCGAACTCAGCAGCCTGGCCGACATCCCCGCCGGCACCGGCCTCGGCAGCAGCGGCAGTTTCACGACGGCGTTGCTCCAGGCGCTTCACTCCCACCAGAAAGGTCTCATCCACCCCGCCGAACTCGCTGAGCAGGCTTGTCACATCGAACTCGATGTGCTGCGCGAACCCATCGGCAAGCAGGACCAGTACATCGCGGCCTTTGGCGGCCTGACGTGTTTCAAATTCCTGCCCGGCGGCAAGGTCGAGGCTTGGCCGCTCAAGGTCAGCGAGGAAACCATGTTCAACCTGGAAGACAACCTGCTCCTCTTCTTCACGGGTTACTCACGCAGTGCCTCCAAAATCCTCAGGGAGCAGGACGATAAGAGCAAGGCCGCCGACAAGGGTATGGTCGAAAACCTGCAATTCGTCAAAGACCTTGGCTACCAGAGCCAGGCCGCCCTCGAAAGCGGCAATCTCGAAGAGTTCGCGCGTCTGATGGACGTGCACTGGCAGCGCAAAAAAGAGCGTAGTGGGGGCATGAGCAATCCGCAAATCAACGACTGGTACGACCTGGCGATGGCCAACGGCGCGCTGGGCGGCAAGCTCATCGGCGCGGGCGGCGGCGGCTTCCTGATGTTCTACGCGCACGACAAGGCGAAGCTCCGCCACGCCCTGCGCGCCACCGGCATGAAAGAGGTCCGTTTCCGTTTCGATTTCGAGGGCACCAAGACAGTGATCTAACCTCCGCGCCGCCTTTACCCAACCCATCGCTGTGTCCTCTGTGCTCCCTGTGGTTCAACCTTTTCCCGCCTTGGCCGACTGGCCCGTCGCCATCCTCGCGGGCGGCCTCGCCACGCGTCTGCGGCCCATCACGGAAACCATTCCCAAGACCCTCGTCACAGTCGCCGGTGAACCCTTCCTCGCGCACCAGCTCCGCCTCCTCCACTCGCACGGCTTCCGCCGGGCCGTCCTCTGCGTCGGCCACCTCGGCGAGATGATCGAACAGCAGTTCGGCGACGGTCAAGCGCACGGCATCGACCTCCGCTATAGCTTCGACGGCCCCAAACTCCTCGGCACCGGCGGCGCGCTCAAACGCGCCCTGCCGCTCCTGGGCGAAAAGTTCGTGATCCTCTACGGCGATAGCTATCTGCCGATGGACTACGCCGCCGCCGTCGCCGCCTTCGAAGCCAGCGGCCAACCGGGCCTCATGACGATTTTCCATAACCAGGGCCGTTGGGACACGAGCAACGTCGTCTTTGCTGACGGCACCATCCGCACCTACGACAAAAAGGAGCGCCAACCCGCGATGCAGCATATCGACTACGGCCTCGGCATCCTGCGCGCCGCCACCCTCACCGCTTACCCAGACGACCAGTCCTTCGACCTCGCGGACGTTTACCGCGACCTTTCCCGGACCGGTCACCTGGCCGGGTTCGAAGTCCGGCACCGTTTTTATGAGATTGGTTCGCACGAAGGACTGGCGGAACTCGATCAACTCCTGCAATCTGCGACGCCTGCGACGTCTGCGTTATCTGCGACGTAAAACCCGATTTTTCCCGATTTATGAGCAATTATTCCGAGCAACACATCAAGGAAACCGCCGAGGTCGTATCCAGGTTGGACCCAGCGCTTTGCGAACAGGCGGTGGACACCTTGGTCAAGGTCCGCGAACGCGGTGGCCGCCTTTTTATTCTAGGGGTGGGGGGCAGCGCGGCCAACGCCAGCCACGCGGTCAACGATTTCCGCAAAATCGCCGGTCTAGAGTGCTACGCGCCAACGGATAACGTCAGCGAACTGACCGCCCGCACCAACGACGAAGGCTGGGAAGGCGTGTTCGCGGAGTGGCTTAAAGGCAGCCGCCTCAACGAGAAAGACGGCCTCCTGATTTTCTCGGTCGGCGGCGGCAACTTAGAGAAGAACGTCAGTCCCAACCTCGTGCGCGCGTTGCAGTTAGCCAAGGAGCGCGGCAGCGCGGTCGTGGGTATCGTCGGGCGCGACGGCGGCTACACGGCGCAGGTGGCGGACGTGGCCATCATCATCGCCACGGTCAACCCCGAGAACACCACCCCCCACGCCGAGGCGTTCCAAGCCGTTGTCTGGCATCTGTTTGTGTCTCACCCCAAGCTCAAAGTGGCGCAAACCAAGTGGGAAAGCACGAAGTGACGCGCGCGGTTTTTCTCGACCGCGACGGTGTCATCAACCGGCCGGTTGTCCGCGACGGCCTGCCGTACCCGCCGGACACGGTGGAGGAGTTTGACATCTACGAGGACGTGCCCACCGGTTGCAAACGCCTCAAAGACGCCGGTTTCCTGCTCGTGGTGGCGACCAACCAACCCGACGTGGGCCGGGGCACCCAGAGCCAGGAGCAAGTGGAAGCCATCCACGCGTCGATGCAAGCCGCGCTGCCGGAGATTAGCCGCATCGAAGTCTGTTACGACCCGGGCGGCAGTGCCGGGAGCACCCCCCGCCGCAAACCGGCTCCGGGGATGCTCCTCGATGCCACCGAGGCCCTGGGCATCTCCCTCGCGCACAGCTACATGATCGGTGACCGCTGGCGTGACGTGGACTGTGGCCAAGTCGCCGGGTGCCGCACGGTGTTCATCGACCGGGGCTACCGGGAAGCCTTGCGCCAACGGCCCGATTGGACCGTGGGCAGCTTCGCCGAAGCGGTGGAAGTAATTCTGAACGCAGGGTAGGGATGGCTCTCCAAGCCATCTGTAATTGCCTGCGGCATCCAGCAATGCTGTAAATCTAATGACTGGCTCGGAGAACTGTCCTTACTTGAGAAACAAAATCAGCTTGTTGCGGTGTGGCGGGTGCCGTTATGGTGTTCCTACGCATCCTTTCTTCTTCCCATGAGCACATCTTTGCTGGAATCCCTGCCCGTCAAAATCTTCGCCGATGGCGCCGAGCGCGAAGGCATCTTCGACCTCTACCGCAAGCCGTTCATCCAGGGTTTGACCACCAACCCGACGCTGATGAAAAAAGTCGGCATCACCGACTACGAGACGTTCGCCAAGGGCTTGCTCGAAGTGGTCAAGACCAAGCCGATCAGCTTCGAGGTGTTCTCGGACGAGTTCGACGAGATGCGCCGTCAGGCGGTCAAAATCCGCGACTGGCAGGAGAACGTTTACGTCAAGATTCCCATTACCAACACCAAGCGCGAGAGCGCTTTGCCGCTCATCAAGGAACTCGCGGCAGAGGGGGTCAAGCTCAACGTCACGGCTCTGCTCACCAAGCAGCAGGTCGAAGGCGTGGCCGCCGCGCTCAACCCGGAAATTGCGTCGGTCGTCAGCGTGTTTGCCGGGCGCATTGCCGACACCGGCGTGGACCCACTCCCGCTGATGAAGGAGTCACTGGATATCCTCAAAAACCAGCCTAAGGCGGAACTGCTCTGGGCCAGCGTGCGTGAGGTGCTCAACATCTATCAGGCGGCGGCCTGCGGCTGCCACATCGTCACCGTGCCGCACGACATCTTGGCCAAGGCGATCAAGCTCGGTGGGATGGACCTGGACGACCTTTCGCTCGACACAGTAGTCATGTTCTACAAGGACGCTCAGGCTGCGGGGTTCGACCTGTGACCCCCAGGCGGTGCCTGGTCACGGGTAGCTCGGGGCTGATCGGCTCGGAGGTGGCGCGGTACTTCGCGCGGGCCGGTTACCGGATTCACGGCATCGACAACAACCAGCGCGCCGTCTTCTTCGGCCCCCAGGGCGACACGCGCTGGAACCAGGCGCGCCTGGCGGGTGAGATCAAGGGCTTCGTCCACCACGAGGCCGACATCCGTGACCGGGCGGGCGTACTCGCGCTGGTTCGGGAGGTCCGCCCCGACGTGCTGGTGCACACCGCCGCCCAGCCCAGCCACGACCGCGCCGCCGCCATTCCCTTCGACGACTTCGACACGAACGCCGTCGGCACGCTCAACCTGCTCGAAGCCGCGCGCCAAGCTTGCCCGGAAGCGCCGTTTATCCACATGAGCACGAACAAGGTGTACGGCGACGCGCCCAACCGGATCGCGCTGACCGAACTGCCCACCCGCTGGGACTACGCCGACCCGGCCTACGCGCACGGCATCGCCGAGACCTTTACCATCGACCAGAGCAAGCACTCGCTCTTCGGTGCCTCCAAGGTGGCCGCCGACGTGATGGTCCAGGAGTACGGGCGCTACTTCGGGCTGCCGACGTGTGCGCTGCGCGGTGGCTGCCTGACGGGGCCAAACCACTCCAGCGTCGAGTTGCACGGCTTCCTGTCCTACTTGGTCAAGTGCAACCTGGAGGGGCGGGAGTACCGGGTGTTCGGCTACCAGGGCAAGCAGGTGCGCGACAACATCCATTCGCTCGATGTGGCGCGCTTCATGCACGCGTTCAGCGAAGCCCCCCGCGCCGGGGAGGTGTATAACCTGGGCGGGGGCAAGGACAACTCGTGCTCGATCCTGGAAGCGTTCGGGCTGGCCGAGAGGTTCACCGGCCAGGCGCAGCGCTACACCTACGTCCAGGAGAACCGCGCCGGGGACCACCTCTGTTACTACAGCGACCTGCGCAAGCTGCGGGCGCATTACCCCGGCTGGGGCATCACCAAGAGCCTGGAAGAAACCATCGGCGAGATCGTGCAGGCATGGCAAACCCGGCGCACCGGTTGACGGCTTGTGCGGGAGCAACTTGCAGATTACGCTCCTGCCGTGTTCTTCTTCGAACTACTATTTGAAGCGGTGTTCACCGGATGGCTTGAATCGAAGCGCAACCCGCCGCTGCTGAGCGAATCACCCATTGAGCGGGAGATGAAAACCTTTTGGGAATGGGTGGGAGCGCTGCTGCTGGGCCTCGGCACCATAGGATACATTTGGTATCAGTAGTGGCATCAATGGCCGTGATGGCCAACCCCGAGCATGGATTTTACTGTGGCGTAGCCGCCTGACTTTCTTAACACTCGACTGTCAGTTCAACGAAAAAGGACGGCTCGGGAGCCGTCCTTTCGAATTTGCGTTGTGACGCAGTGGTCAACGATCCACGCTCAAAACTTGACCTTGCCGCCGAGGCTCACCGTTGAGTAAAGGCGGCTGCCGCCGTCGTTCACGCCAGCGACGCCGGGCAGGTTACCGCGCTCCAATTTGGAATCGTAGCCGTAGCCGCTTTCGAGCACGACGCTCGCGTTGCGGGTCAGCTTCAACTCGTACCCGAACGCCGCTTCCGCCGTCAACACCCAGGAATTGCCGTACAGCGTGCCGTAGCCGGTGTCCACGAAGCGGGGGCGCGTGCCGCTGTAAAACGACACTTCCTGCGATTCGACGTACTTTCCGCCCACCGAACCCGTAAAGTACGGGGTGATCGCCTTGGGGGCGTGGATGAAGTCGAGGATCGTCCTCGGCAGCGTCAATTTGAAGCCGCCACGGCCCGCGTAGGCCTGATAGTCACCGACGCTAGCGTAGAGGTCATACTTCTGTGCGACGCCGGAAATCACGCCCACGTTGTCGTTCACGAAACCAACCCGGCGCTCGTGACCATTAGCGTGGCTGTAGGTAAAACCGCCGAACAACGACAGGTAGGGCAACACTTGATAGCCCACATCCGCCCGAGCGTTGGTGACGAAATCATGCGTGGAGGTGAAGTCGCGCGACTGGATCTTGGCCGAGGACAGGTTCCCGGCGAACCCTGCAACGTAAGGTGTGCCGTTGAAAATGGCGTTGCCGTTGCTGATGAACTTCGTCGCGTGAATGTCGAACTCACCGCCGCCCGAGACGCTGACGTAGAACTTCGGTTCGGCGGGTGGGGCCTGTTGAATGACCTCTTTGTCCTTACCATCTTTGGCCGGGGACTTGTACTCCACCCCGGCCCGAGCAGTGCTGGCGACCCCGGCAAGGGTAGCCAGTAGCAGGGAGCCGGTGCGAGCGGTGCGAACGATGGGGTGAAGCGATGATAACTTGAGTAGCATGATGGATTGGTTGGAACTCGCCCTGTGGTGAGTTTAAGCCCGTAATTCGTCCCGCCAAACCTGACCGGATGTATCACCGGTCAAAAAAAGCGGGCTCAGTGTAACTACCGTTACACTCATTTGCCGATTGTCACCACTCGGAAACCGACACCGGGCACCTTGAACAACGGGGTCAGCGCGAAACGGTAAGAAAGCTCCAGTTTTTCTTTTTCGGCGTTGGAAAATCCGCCGCCACGGATGACGCGCGCGTCGCTGTCGGGTTCGTCGGGCGTCAGGCACCATTCCCACACGTTGCCGCGCACGTCGTACAGACCGAACTTGTTGGGACGCAACGACCCTACCGCTTCGGTCGAGGTGCGCCGCCCGTTCGCGGAGGTGACGGCGTCGCCGAGCGACGTACCCGCCGCGAACGCTTCCCACTGTTTTTCGGTCGGCAGCGAATAGCTCTGGCCGGCGGGGAGGCGGCCCGATTGGTGTTCGGCATCGGTGAGTTTCTTGCAGAATTTCATCGCTTCCTCCCAACTGACATTTTCCACGGGTTTGCGCGCTCCTTTGAACATGCTGGGATTTTTGCCCATTACGGACTCGTATTGGGCCTGGGTCACCTCGTACTTGCCGACCGAGTAACCGCCGGGCACTTTCACGGTTTCGATGAGGCCGCCAGCAGCAGAGACGGTCACGGCAGGGAAGATGGCCGCGAAGCACAGACTAGCGATGAAGAAGCGGATTCCGAGTGTGGGCTGGCGGGACAGCAAGGCAGGTTGAAAATTGGGGAAGAGATGCATGATAAGATGCACGATGCGCGACGGTTAGCTCGTGCGCAACGTCAAGGTGAGGCTATGAATTAAAATTGCGACAGGTAGCGACGGCGGCCCCTCGCCGTCCGTGAAACCTTTGAGGACATATTTTTGCGGCTGGGTCTGAACGCCGCTCATCCCGCTGAGGCGAGACCCAAGACGGCGAGGGACTACTATCCCCTACCTGCTGCGGTCAACGCAGGAAGTCCGGCGTGTCGTCGTTGCCGCGCGGGGTGGGTCTGGCCCCCTTGGCGGGCGTCGGTTTGGCTTTCTGAACCGGTTTCTCCCGTGGGTTGGCCTTGACCGGGGGTGGCGTGACGCGGTTCGGCTTTGGCGTGGGCAACGTGCCAGCCGTTTTGTTGTCGCGGTGAGCGGTTGGGGCCGGGGTGAACTTTGGTGGCGGCGATGGGGTGGCGACGGGGCGCGCGGGCGGTTCGGAAAGTTCGGGACGCGGTGTGACGTCCCCGGGGAGCGGTGTGGGTACCGCTTCCAGCACGGCGGGCGTCTGGTCGGCGGGCGTCGCGGTCGGGGGGACAGGAGGATTGTCCACCACGAGCGCACGAATTTCCGTCACGGGTTTTTCGAGCACCGGGGCGACGGTTGGCGGCGATGGCACGACGGGCGGAGGGGCGGAGGTAACCTGAGCGCGGACGACCCCCGGCGTCGGCGTGGAGACAGTCGCCGGGGTGACGTTCGCGGGTGGAGGCGTAGAGGTTTTTCCGGTGATCCGGTTGGAGGGTCGGGATTTGAAGACCGTCAACGTCGCTACGAGTCCAACTACGACAAGCGCCGCCGCAATCGCCAGCGCAGGCCCGGGCGGGAACGACCTGGCGGGAGGGCGAGGGGCTGCCACGGCCGGGGCGGGCGTAACCTCGGCGGCGGGTAGCACCATGGCAACCGGCGGCGCGGCAACTTCAGGTTCCGGCGGGACGGCGGCTTCAGTAACTGGTGGGACAATGGCAACCGGTGCCGACGGGGCAACCTTCGGCGGCGTGAGCACGCTCGGCTCGACCGGCGCGAACGTGGCCGCTTCCGACGGGTTCACTTCCTGCCAAGACTGCGGCACAGGTTCGACCGGCGGCGCGACCTCGGGGGGCGCAGCAGGCGGCGGCGTGGGCGGCGTGACGGGCGGCGGCTGTGGCAGGGGAACTAAAGGCGCGCGCGCCTGAGCCGGGGGTGGAAATGGCGAAATCCGCTGCGGCTGCACCAGGGTCGCGGCCTCGTCACAAGCGACGGTCCGCTCTCCTTCCGCCGGTTCGTGGACCGGTGCGGGCGGCGGTTTGACGACCGGGGCAGAGGACTCTCGGGTAGGAACAATCGTCTGCTTACCCAGCGGAGCCGGAGTTTGCGGTCCCCGGGCCTCCGCCGGGCGTGCGGTCAACGGTGCGTAGGTTACAGCCTCAGCGGACGATGGCCGAACGCTTTCGCGGGCCGTCGAGGGCGTGGAAGCGGTACCACCTGCGCTGGAAGGAAGCCAGCCGAGGTCCGCCGCGCGAACGTCGCACGCGCCGAGGAGCGCCTGGAAAAATTCGAGTTCGTTCCCGAAACCCGGGTTGGTCGAGAGCGCGCGCCGCAGCAGCGCGTTGCCGCCGGTGCCCAAAGCGTCAACGGGCGTGCTGTCCTGCGGTTTGTCCGGTGGCGGTGGGGTCGCACCCAGCAACTCGTAGAGCAGAGTCCCCAGCGCGTGAAAATAGCTGCCCTCGACCAATCCCCGGATACTCGTCAGCGTGTCGCGCTCAGTCACGCGCGGCGAAGCGCCCCCGCTGCGGCGCGCGGACGACCGGCCAGCCTCGCGGGCCGGGGCCAGGGCGTCGATCTTGAGCGAGAAACGCGGGCCGCCGTCCAGATCCCGCGCGACCAGCGACGCGGGCGAGGGTGCCTCGGCGTGCTCGTCGAGGGTCGGGAAATGCAGCAAAATCTTCTGCGGACTGAGTTCCAGCCGGTACAACCGGTGCGCGCTGCAATGCGCTGCGGCGTCCGCCGCTTGGCCCAAAAGCCGCAGGGCGTCGCGCAACCCCAGCGCGCCCTTGCTCCGTAGCAATCCCTGGAGTGGATACCCGTTGATCCACTCCATCACCGAATATTTGTAGCCCTGGACCCGCTCCAGGCCGAACGTTTCGATCAGGTGCGGGTGCGGGGCGTCGCGCAGCCGGGCGAGGTCGCCCTGCAAATGGTAGAACGCCTGCGCGGACAGGTTCAGGTCGGGATGAAGGACCTTGACCGCGACCAGCTTGCCGTCGAGCCGTCCGTCGTAGGCGCGGAAGATTTGGCCGCTCGCACCCTCGCCCACGAGCGCGCCGAGTTGGTAGCGCCCGGCAAACAAACGGCCCTCGGTCGGCGCGGGGCCTTCGACGACCGTCGAACTGGCGTCGTGATCTTCGGGGATGCGCGTGTCGTCCACCGGCACGGACGGCACGCCGAGCACGAGTTGCGAAGGCTGCGCGGAAGGCAACTGGCGCAGGCAATCCTCGATCTCGGCGCGCAACTTGGTCGGCGTCTGCGGACGGGCCGCCGGGTCCTTTTGCAGCATCCGGGCCAAGAGCGCGCGGACAGGCTCGGGCACGGATGCCTCGATGTCGGCCCAGGGCGGCTCCTTGGTGAGGTGCTGCGAGCTGATGCGGAAAACCGTGCCCGTGAATGGCGGCTGGCCGACGAGCATGTACCAGAGCGTGATGCCCAGGCTGTAGATGTCCGAGCGCACGTCCAGGTCGTTTTCCTCGATCTGCTCGGGGCTGGCGTACTGCGGCGTGCCGACGAAGCCGCCCATCGTGATGGCGCCGGAGTTGTCCCCGGCGGCGACCGCCGAGCGCGCCAGGCCGAAGTCGATGACCTTGACGACGAAACCCTCGTCGTCGCCCTCGTCCTCGTACACGACCATCAAGTTGGCGGGCTTGATGTCGCGGTGGACGACGCCCTGCTTGGCTGCCGCGCCGAGCGCCCGCGCCACCTGCCGGGCGATCTGGAGCGCGTCGTAGGCGGGCAGGGGACCCCGGCTCTGGACGAGGTCCTCGACGGTCTGCCCGTCGATGTACTCCATCGAATAGAAGAACGATTCCGCGTCGTTGCCCAGGTGATAGACGCTGGCCACGTTGCGGTGGCGCAAGCCGGCGGCGGCGCGCGCCTCGCGCAGGAAGCGTGCCCGGGCCATCTCGCTTTCGAGGTACTGCGCGTTGATGACCTTGAGCGCGACGTGGCAGCGCAGGTTCACGTCAAAGGCCTTGTACGTCACGCCCATCGCACCCCGGCCAAGTTCCCAGAGCGAGCCATCCTCGCGCCGGAGCACTTGGTAGTGCTGGAAGGTTTCCGTATCGTTCATGGGTAAGTGGTGGCGCGCGAGGGAGATTTTGCCAGACCGGACGGGCGTTGTCGATAACTCTCTGGGGTGTTTACCCGCCTGGCCGGATGCCAAATTCCCGCGCCAACACTTCCGTCAACCGCTCCATCGGCAGACCCATCACGTTGCTCCACGAGCCGTCCACGCGGGCGATGACGCGCTCGGGATGTTCCTGCGCGGCGTAGGCCCCGGCTTTGTCCAGCGGGTCGATCAATGCGTGGTAGGCCGCAATCTCGGCGGCGTCCAATGTCTTGAACGTCACCCGCGTTTCCTCCACGAACGAAACGTGGCGCACCGGCGGGATCGTCCGTAGCGCGACCCCGGTGAACACCTGGTGGGTCCGGCCCGCGAGCCGCGCCACCATCGCAGCGGCATCGACGCGGTCGCGCGGCTTGCCGAACGCCTCACCGTCGAGTGAAACCAGCGTGTCCGTCCCCAGCACCACCGTCCCCGGCGGCCACGCGCCCTGACCCGCCACGCTTTTGCGCACGGCGTTGAGCAACACCCGCTCGCGCACGGTCAACGCTGGGTCTTCCGACTCCTCCACCGGCACGGGCGCCACGACCGCCGCGAACCCGTGCGCGGCGAGCAGGTCGCGCCGCCGGGGCGAGGCCGAGGCCAGCACCAGCCGCCACCACGGCGGGGCGGCCAATTTGGTGGTGTGTTCCTCTGGTTTCACGGCGTGGCGAGCGGTTTGGTGGCGGCGGGCGGCGTCAGGGACTTGACGGCGGTTTCCTGATAGTTTGCTGGCACCTGGAATTCGGCGTCGGGCACGGCTGCGGTGCTGACCGCCACTACCGTGCGCGTCATGGTCTGGCCGGGTTGCAGCTCGACGACCGTGCGGACCGGAAAGCCTGGCAGCGTCCGCAGGTCGAAGCCGTAGTTTTGCATCACCGCTGCCAGCGGTCCCCGGCTTAACTCTGTGCTCATCTCCGTGAGTGCGGCTTGGTAATCGGGCAGCGCCGTGGTCAGCCACAACGACACCTTCACCCCGGCGACCGTGCAGGTATACTCCTTGGCCGCGTAGCCGCTGATCGTGTCCTCCTTGCCGGTGGCCGTCAGCGCCGAACGGGCGTCGGGATGCTCGGCCTGGGTCTGCTTGATGCCGTCGATGGCGGCCCGGGCGAGGTCGCCCGAAATCTTCAGAAAGGTTTTCTGCGGATGGTTCAGGCTGATGGTTTCGCCCGTCTTGAGGTCCATGATGACGCTCGTGCCCGGTGACGTGTCGATCCGGGTCTTACCACCCTTGAAACGGGAGGTGTTGCGAGTCTGCTCGCCCATGCCTTCAACGGTCTGGGTGATCGTCAAATCGGCGTGCGCCGAGAGGACGGCGCAGAGGTACAGGGCGGTGGCTAGAATCCTGGATTTCATCGTTGAAAGGTCTTGAGGAGCATCAACTTACTGGGTCTAGCGGGAAGCGCACGGCCTCCCAATCGAGGAAACCCGAGGTAAATATCCTAAAAAAGAACTTGGCAAAAAGGGGGAGAGTTGCAAATATGCGAGGAATGCGGGCATAGCTTAGTGGTAAAGTTCCAGCCTTCCAAGCTGGCCATGCGGGTTCGATTCCCGCTGCCCGCTCGTCCGCCGTCACCCAGCCAATCCAACTTACCCACAAAAATCAGTGATGCGAAAAATCCAACTCCGCCGTGGTCTTCCTTGGGTGCTCGCCGCCGTCTTGGCGGTCGTGCTCACCGGGGCTAACTCGGCTTTCGCCGCCAGCATGGCGTCGTCCACCAAGCTGCTCAGCTCGCAACTGCCCGCCGGCGTCACGCTGGCTAAGGCTAATGTCGCGCAAACGTCCCAGGCGCTTTCTTCTGCCGTGTCCCAGCGTCCTGACCTCGCGACCAGCCTGACCGAGGTTGCCGTGCTCGCCCGGACGCCCAAGCAGGGTCAGGGGCAGCTTTCCTGCGAAAATCTGACGAAAATCGTTGGTGCCGCCGTCAGCGCTGCGCCTGCCCAGAGTAACGAAGTGGTCGAGATGGCTCTTTCCCTGCACCCCGAGTGCGCGGACTCCCTCAAAGCACTGCTCTCCAACCCGAACCCCAACCAGCCTGACGGCTTCAATACTCCGAACGACCTTTACGGTGGCTTCGGCGTGGGCTTTGGCCCCGGGTTCCCCGGCAGCCCCGGCTTCACGGGCAGCCCTCCCAGCGGTGCCATCGCGTTGCCGCCCGTGCAGAATCCGGTGACCAACGCCGCCAACTCGTAAGCGCGGGTCAGACTCAAGCATTGATCTCCCCTCAACGGCCCTTGCGATGATTCTTTCGTCGTAAGGGCCGTTGCTTTTTTCCCGCCCGCACCAGTTTGCCGCCCCTTGAACGTCCTCTACACTTGCCTGCTCGGCCTTGCCTTCGCGTCGATCCAACTCCTCATCGGCGGTACCCGTCAGGTGTTCGCACTGCCAGCCTACGGCATCCTTGCCGTGGCCGCGCTCCTTTCGCTGGCGGATTTGCGCCGCTCCAAGCTGCCGCCGAATGGCTGGTGCCTTTCTTCGGCGGCGCTGTTCGGCGGCTGGATCGTCGTCCGGGCCTGTTTTTCGCCAGTGGTGTACCTGGCGCGAGCCGACGCCTTCATGGTGCTCGCCGCGCTGATCGTTTACTTGCTGACGGCGTGTTATTTCACCGATCCCCGCCGCCGCCTCTGGGTGCTCGGCGTTTGGGTGCTGCTCGCGGGCGGCAACCTGGTGCTCGGGGCGCGGCAGTTTGCCGGGGACGACAAGACGACGGTTTTCGGGCTGCTGCGACCGGCCCAGTACGCGGGCCGGGCCAGTGGTTATTACATCTGTCCCGACCATCTGGCCGGTTTCCTGGAAATCGTGATCTGCCTGTGCTTGGCGGTGGTGGTCTGGAGCCGCACGCGGGCCGGGGTCAAGATTTTGTGCGGTTACGCGGCGTTGTGCTGCCTGGCGGGGATGCTGCTGACCGGCAGCCGGGGCGGGTTTCTGAGCCTGGGGTGCGGCCTACTGGTTTTCACGCTGTTGACCCTCTGGCGCGTGCGGATTGCCGCGCCGGAGCGGTTGGGCCGGTCGATTGCCACTGTCATCGTGTTCGCCATGCTGCTGACGGCGGGCGCGGGCGTGGCGCTCTCGCATAGCCGGGTGCTGGAGCAGCGCGCGCGACAACTCGTCAACCGGGAGGACATCCGTTTCCGCATCTGGCCCGCCGCCGTGGAGGAGTTCAAGGAAAGCCCCGCCGTTGGCACGGGGTCGGGCACGTTCCTTTACTATGGACGACGTTTCCGCGATCCGCAGATCCAGCGCGACCCCGAGCGCGTCCACAACGACTACCTGCACCTATTGGCGGAATACGGCTTGGTGGGCGCGGCGGGACTGCTATTTTTCCTCGGCGCGCACCTGCGGGCCGGTGGCCGCACGTTCGCGGCGCTCTGCCGCCGCTCCGCCGGGCAGGGGGCCGGGGAGGGGAGTAACGCCGTGGCGTGGAACATCGGCGCGTTGGCTGCCGTCACCTGTCTGGCCGCGCATTCGGTGGTGGATTTCAACCTACATATCCCTGTCAATACACTCGTGCTCGCGTTCGTGTTCGGCACGCTGGCCAACCCGGGCCGCAGCACCGACGGCGCGGGCGGCAACGAGACAAATAGCGGACGCTTCCGGGGGATCGACCTGTTGCCCCGGCTGGCGCTGCCTGGCCTGGGCGTCGTCCTGCTGGCCTGGGGACTGCCCCGGCTGCCAGGTGAATACTACGCCGAACAGGCCCGCGTGGCTCTACGCGACGGCCACGATGCGGCGGCGCTGGGCTTGGCACTCAAGGGCGTGGAGCGCGAGCACGCCAATCCGTTCCTGTACAATTACCTCGGCCAAGCGCGCGCGCGACTCGCTGGCAACGGCCCCGACACGCTGATTGCGCGTTCTTTCCGCGAGGCTGCGGCACAGGCATTCGTGCAGGCGACGCGTCTCGCGCCGCAGGACAGCATGTTCCAGGCGCGGTTGGGCGAGGTTTATGCCCGGCTCAACGACTTTGCTGCTGCCGAAAAAACTTTCGATCAAGCGCGTTACTGGGACCCGAATTCCGCTTGGGCGCTCACTTACTATGGCTTTTATCTCCAGCAGGTGGGCCGCTACCCCCAGGCGCGGATGGCGTTCGAGCGCGCGACCGCCTTGGGAGGCAATGCCTTCGCGTCGACCATTTTACAAGAAATTTCCCCTCCGGTTGGGTCGCCCGGCGAGGCTGTTCCGCTGCCCCGCCGCGTCGATGAGCCGGAAATGAATTAAATCCGGTAAAATTTCTTGTTGCCCTGAGAACATAATTTTCGATAGTCTGCCGTCCTCAACGTCAGAGATGCGCTCCTGAGAGCAGCAATTCTTGCGAACGCCTGAGTCCAACTACCGCGCGCCAGTTCCCAGCCGCACCCTTCTGAAATCACCTCAGCCTTACATCATGAACAATCATCGAACGACCTGGTTTGCCCTCTCGTGCCTGCTCTTGGGTCAAGCCACCTGCGCCGTTACCTCATCCCACGCCGGCAGCTACGACGTCAAGGATACCACCAGCGGCAAGGACATTGGCAAAGACGTGAACCTCGGCGAGGGTAACTTTGGCCGCCAGAAGTTTACCGTCACGCTCGACACCCGGTTTGGTTACGACGACAACGCGTCGGGTCGGCCCGACAGCGTCTTGGTGCCCATCACGGCGATTGATCCGGCTACCGGCTTCGTGGTCGGCACCGGCAAGACCAGGGAAGTGAACGTGGATCAGGACGACAGCTTCTTCGTCAACTTCTCGCTGGGAGTCGGCTACACCGCCGCCAGCCCCCGCCTCACGCTGACCGTTGGCGCGGACGTAGGCGTTACCTACTACTTCGACCGCGACGGGCGCGACTACGACATCAACGGCGGCTTGTCCGGGCGTTTGACCTATAAGCTGACCCCGCGCGCGTTCCTCGACGTGAGCACGTACAACGCCTTCATCTCGGCGGGTGATTACGGCGCGAGCAACCTGAGCGGCTTCACAGGCACGACCGGCACGAACGCAGGTATCCCCGGTTCGACCGATGCCAACCGCGACAGCGATTACTTCTACACGACGGATCGTCTCGCGCTGAGCTACCAGTTCGCCCCGCGGCTGACAGCCACCGTCTCCCAGAGCATCGTCGCCTTCGCCTACGATGAAAGCCTCTACGCCGACGCGCAGGACCGCATCGAAAGCTACACGGGTCTGGAACTCGGCTACCTGCTCCAGCCCAACCTGAGCCTGAGCGCGAACTACCGCTTCGGCTACATCGACTACTTCAACGTCAGCAACGATTCCATGACGCATTTCGTGCTCGGCGGCGTCGATTACAGCTTCAGCCAGCGCCTGAAGGCGACGGTGCGGGCCGGTGCCGAGTTCCGCGAATACTTCGACACGGTGGGCGACGAAACTTCGCCTTACGCCGAGGCGGCGGTCACCTACGACATCAGCAAGAACTCGCATCTGGCGCTGAACGCGCGTTACGGGATCGAGGAAGGCGTGCTCTACACCACGGGCAATTCCAAGTCCGACACGTTCCGTGCGGGCATCGACTACACGCAGAACTTCACGGCCCGCATCAGCGGCTACCTGGCGTTCTACTATTCGCACAACCACTACGAGACCCTGACCCAGCAAAACATCCCGATCCTGCCGGTCTTCGTGGGCGGCCCGACGTTCGTCTCGGCGAGCAGGCTGAATAATTTCGACGAAAACTCCTACGACGTTTCGCTCGGGTTCCGTTACGCCATCAACCGCCACCTCGCGGCAGAAGTCGGCTACACGCACACGACGTTCGACTCGCAGGTTTCCGAATTCACGGACCGTTCCTACGAGCGCAACCGCTACTTCGGCGGTCTGCGGATTTCGTTCTAAAAATCCGAGCCTGAATTCCCCTCCGTCCGCGTCATCGAAAAGGTTCGGTGACGCGGACGATCTTTGTTGCGAAATCGCCTGTTCCTGTTACTCTACTCCCCATGCAAAAGACCGACGCGCGCCACGCGACCAACTCCGGCGAGTCGAAGCTCCACTTTTTGGATTACTGGCGGGTTATCCGCGTTCGTTTCGGTATCGTCCTCTTGTCGTTCCTGCTGGTGGTAATCACCGCTGCGGTGGTCACGTACTTCTTGCCCAAAAAGTACCGCAGCAGCACGACGATGGAACTGCGCGCTCCGCAGGACGAACGTGGTCTGTTTGACAACAACAACAGTAAGCTGCCGGTCATGGACGCTCGGTTCTTGCCGACGCAAACCGAAATTATCAAAAGTCACGAGGTGCTTGACGGTGTCGTGGACAGCCAGGACCTGACGCATCAGTGGGCCACCGAGAACGGCCCGCTGCCGCGCGAAGCCGCTTACTACAGGCTGGCTTCCATGCTGGACCTGAAGCAACTCCGGGGTACGGAGATCTTGCAGTTGGACGTAAAGAGCACCAAGCCGGAAGAGGCCAAGAATTTGGCGACGGCGGTGTCGGAATCGTATCAGGAAGCGCGCAAACAGCGTGTCATTAAACCCGGCGCAAGCTATTCTGATGAGGTCGGTAAGCAGTTGGCCGAAAACCGCAAGAAAGTCGAGAATCTCGATGCGCAGATGGCCAAATTCCGCAAGGATCACCCCGAGATCCGAGTGGACAACATCTTGGACAGCAAGACGGGAGCGTCGGAAGATCCCTACCAGGCCGAGATCAACGCCCGACAGTCCGAGGCGAACAAGGCCGAGACCATCATTGCCTCGCTCACTGCCCAATTGGAAAAGGTGAGCAACCTTAAAGGCGAGGAGTTGATGCGCTCGTTGGCGACGCTGGGCATTCACGAGCCGAGCGTGGAAACGATTCTCCCGAAGTATCAGGCGGCGGTTTCCGAGGAAGCCTTTGCCTTGGGCTCCGGTCTTGGTCCTAATCATCCGACGATCAAAGCGTTGCGCGATCAGCGAGCGGTTTACACCCGGCAACTCAGTGACCAGATTGATAGCATCAAGAACACGCTGAAAATCCAGTTGGACATCCAGAAACAGGCTTACGACAAGGTTTCCAAAAGTCTCGTCGATCTGCGCGCGCAGCAGACGACGAACCGGAGCGGCAACGATGATTACCGCCGGATGAGCGACGAATACAACCGTTTAAAGTCGCTCTTGGACGCGGCGGAACAGAGCCGCCAAAAGTTTGACATCGAAAACCGCCTGCCGACCACGCCGGTCTACATTCTCAACCGTGCGGAACTACCCGGCGCGCCCAGCAGTCCGAATGTGCCGCTGAACATGGCCATCGGTGTTTTGCTCGGCCTGATCGTCGGCGTCGGCTTGGCGTTCTTCATCGAATACCTCGACACTAGCGTCAAAACGATGGACGACGTAGAAACCATCCTCGGCGTGCCTGTCTTGGCCATCGTGCCCAAGAACATCAAGCTGCTCCACAAGCAGCCTACCGATGTACCCGACGCCGAGGCTTATCGCATCCTACGCACGAACATTGAGTTTAACCGTAAGAGCGCTGACGCTAACACCATTTCAATGGTCAGCGGCGGCCCTGGCGAAGGTAAATCCACGACGCTGTGTAATCTGGCTTTCACCTGCGCGCAGGGCGGTTATTCCGTGCTGATCGTGGATGCCGACTTGCGCCGTCCGACGCAACACAAGCTGTTCGAGGTCAACAACAACATCGGGTTGACGAACTACCTCACCACGAACATTGCGTTGGAGGAAGTGATCCTCTCCACGCCCGTAGAGAACCTGTCGCTGATGCCCAGTGGTATTTTGCCCTCCGACGCCGTGGGTATTTTGAATTCGCAACGCATGTCGGACATGATCGCGGAGTTGAAGACCCGTTACGACATCATCTTCTTTGACTCGCCGCCGATCTTGGGCGTCAGCGATGGTGCGGTGCTGGCCAGCGAGGTCGATCAATCGATCATCATCGTGCAGCACCGGCGGTTCCCGCGCGCGATGCTGCTGCGCGTCAAGCAGGCGATTCAAAATGTGGGCGGTACGGTACTGGGTGTTGTGCTCAACAACGTTGACCTGCGCCATGACCCGAACTACGCTTACTACACGAGTTACTACGAGTATTACGCAGTGCGCACCCACAAGGATTTGAGCGGCGATGCGCCGATCGGTGGCAAGCAGCGCGGTGCGGTGGCGGCTGGGGCGGGTGCTTCTAGCCAGAACGGCAATTCCTCGTCGGATTACTGATCCCGACCCTCCCTGATATAAGCCATGAAAAATCGTTGCTTCCCAGTTGCGGTCTGCGCGTTGTTGTTTACTGCTTTATCGGCGCTGGCGGATGCGCCAATCCGGCAGGGCGATACCTTCGAGTTGAAGATCGGCGGGGTGCCTGCACCGGAGGTTGTGGCAATCAGTGCAAGTTATACGGTGGATGGAGACGGCTATTTGAATCTTCCTTATATCAATAAGGTGCGGGTTGCAGGTCTGACCCCTGGCGAGATCCAGAATGCAGTCGAACGCACGTACATGGATCGGGGGATATTCACCCGACCGACGATTACGGTGAACATCGCGGCACAGACCCGATTGGTAACGGTGGGTGGCGAGGTGAACAACAAGGGCCGGGTGCCGTATACGGCCGATATGACCGTGATGTCGGCCATCGGCGCGGCGGGTGATTTCACCATCTACGCTAACCAAGCCAAGGTGCGTCTGATCCGCGGCAACAGCGTGCACGAGGTCAACTGCAAAAAGATTCGCAGCAACCCTTCGCTCGACGAGAAAGTTTTGCCAGGCGACAATATCCAGGTGCCGCAGGCTCTCTTCTGAATCTGCCGGGCATCGGGTCCTGATTCGGTTCTGTTTCGCCGCTTCGCCGTTCGCCACTTGGACGCCGAAGCGGTTTTTCTCTTTTGGCGATGGACGGCTCTTCGGGGAAGAATGATTTCTTGCTGGAAAAACTGTTTGCCGGAAACTCATCGTCATTTCATCACCGGCTGGGTTTGCACCGGCAGAGTGGGACTGAGTTTTACGGCCCCAGTGGCGACCGTGAAACCATTCTAGCGGAGAAACGGGCAATTTTGGATTCTGAAGCTACAGCCAATTTACAGCTTCTGGAGACTGACGAGGGTAGATCGGCATTCCTCGCATTTACAGGTTGGGTTGGGCTCAATCACGCGTTACCAACCGAGCAGGGAAACTTGCGGGTGGCGAACTTAGCGGCCAGCTTGGCCGTGGAGCCAGATTACCTCTTGATGGTTCAACGAGACGGGGTGTGGCGTCTGGCGTGGGCAAGCGTGTGTTTTCCGACGCGTTGGTCGCTGATGGGCAAAGGCGGACAATCGCTAGAGGAGATTCACGGCGTGGTTCCGGGATTGAACGGACAGGTCGGGCAGAAAATTGGCACCTTCTTCGCACGACTTATTTCCGGCGAAGGTTGGGGGCGCGCCAATTGGGGCTTGGCCACGAGCGCCCGATGCAACCAGCATCCAGCGCTACCGTACGAACCATTGACCGGCGCGACGCCGTAGGAGAATGTCTGGGTGCGGTTGGAATCGCAGCATCTCTGCAAGTTGCTGGAAACGGGAGCAATTGCGTTCGGAATTCGGATTCTAAGTTTTTCGCTCCCAGAGGTCTTGGCGCGTCCGGCGGTCGCGGCAGGATTACGCGGGCAACTTCGGACGATGTCGACGGAGGTGTCGGCGTACAAAGGGATTCCCAATACGTTCTGGCAGCGTATCTGAAGGCCAAGGAAAAAAGACGTGCGCGATGCAGGGTTCGAACCTGCGACTTCTTGCGTGTGAAGCAAGCGCTCTA
>CAXTBX010000022.1:0-50423 GCA_964242205.1 uncultured Chthoniobacterales bacterium | reverse complement strand
GACGTCGGCGACCGGGATGCCGGCGATCTGCGAGAGGGCGGTGGCCCCGGCCAGGAGAGTGACGGGCCAGACGGTGCGGACGAAGGGGAAGCGGCGCGAGGCCGAGAGGCAGCCGACGCTCATGCCCAGGAAGCACGCCATGAGCACGAGGTTGGTGAAGAAGGTCAGGAAGATGACCGTGCTGGCGAACCAGCGGATGCACGTCAACTCGAAGAACAGCAGCGTGAAGCTGATCAGAAAGAGGTCGAGCAGCGGGCGGCGCGGGGCGGGGGGAGACGAATCGGACGGGGCGGACATGCGGAAAGATTTGTCCGCAGATTTCGCAGATTTACGCAGATTGGAAAGGGGAATCGGCGCGCCACCCACCGGAGATTGCCCGCAAAAACGCCGCTCCTTCACGGGCGCCAGCAATGGCGTCCGGCCCCTCGTATTCCAGCACGACCGGGCAATCCCGGGCCGCGCACAGCGGCAGCAACGCCCGGAAATCCACGTCGCCCTGGCCCACCGGCACCTCCCGGCGGTCGCGCTTGCGCAGGTCTTTGGCGTGCACCAGACGGAGACGCTCAGCGTAGCGTTCGATAAAATCGACCGCGTTCCGCCCGGCGAACTCCAGCCAGTACGCGTCGAACTCGAACCCGACGCAGGCGGGGTCGGTTTCGTCCAGTAACACCTCCAAACCGGTGCGCGCGGCGAGTGCATCCTCAATCCATTGAAACTCGAAATCGTGGTTATGATAGGCAAGAATAAATCCTGCCTCGGCCAGACGGCGGCCCACCACGTTCAAGCGGCGCGCCCCGTCGTGGTAGCGATAGGCGGTCTGCGGGGCGCGGGGGAGTGCCGTGACGACCAACCGGCGCGTGCCGAGCGCGCGGTAAAACGTCAGCACCGCCGCCAGATCGTCCTCCAGCGTTTCCAGCGGCACGTGCGCGGCCACGACCGTCAGGCCGGTTTCGGCGAGTACCCTTTGCCATTGGGCAGCGGTCCAGCCGTAGTCGCGGACGATTTCCACGCCGTCGAAGCCGAGGGACGAGACCTGCCGGACCGTGCCTTCCGCATCAATCGCGGCCTCGCGGCGCAGACTGTGGAGCTGAAGGGCTAGGGTCGGGTGGGAGATCATGGTTCAGGTGTTGTGTACGGCGGTTCGAACGTACAGCTCCGTAAAGTTCGTCTCGAAAGCGGGGAATGCCACGGTGACATACCAATTCTCGAACGGGACGCAGGTCGGCAGGTGCTGAGGCAACGCCTTGCAAAAGTCTGACCAGCCGACCATTTGTTCGTCGATCTCCATTCCCGTGTCGTCGGCACGGCTGATAAACAGGCAGATACAGTCGTAGGCAAACAGGTCGCGTTTGTAGGCGTGTATCCGGCAGATTTCCGACCAGGCCAGGTGGATGTAACCCGGAGAGGCCAGGCGAAGATCGGTGACGGTCAAGCCAACGGCATCAAGGGCGACGGAGAATTTTGGGACGTTTGCTTGTGTCAGCGAACGCCTCTGGGCGCGCAGACTGAAAATGGTCAAAGCAACGACTGCAACGGCAAAAACGCTGTATCCGAGAGCAAACATGACACTCCGGTGTACCGTCTCGATTTTACCGGATTTCCACCACCGTCCCCTTGGGCACCATCGTGTAGAGCTTCTGCGCCACATCCTTGGGCAGCCGCACGCAGCCGTGCGACGCCGGGTAACCCGGGATCACCCCGGCATGGAGCCCCACCGTTGAGCACGACAGGCGCAGGAAAAAAGGCATCGACGCGTTGTGGTACAACGTGGACCGCCAGTCCGTGTATTTCTGCGTGACGACGTACTTGCCGGGCGGCGTCGGTTTCTCCTTCTTACCGCTGGAAACCTTGGTCACGAG
The DNA here is from genome assembly GCA_964242205.1 of uncultured Chthoniobacterales bacterium. GTDB lineage: Bacteria > Verrucomicrobiota > Verrucomicrobiia > Chthoniobacterales > SZAS-18 > CAHJWO01. The sequence goes on along the minus strand of CAXTBX010000022.1, from coordinate 48,564 downwards.
CACCGTCTCGCCGTCTTTGGAAACGGTGGCCTTCTGGGTGGATAGGTCCACCACGATGGACAGCCGCGCTGCGTCGCTGTCCGGCGTGACGCCCAGGATCAGTTGCATCGCGGTGGTGTCCTGCCGTTCGGCGGCGATGTCGAGCGGCCGGATGCCCGAGCGGGTACGCGCCTCGCGGTTGGCCTTCGCCGCGATGAGCCGGGCGGCGGTTTCGTTTTGACCCGCCGCCACGGCGAGCATGAGCGCCGTGGCCCCCGGATCGTTGAGCAGCAGGCCGCCGCGCGAGTGCGGGGTGAACAGCGCGGCGGTTTCCGGCGCGAGCGGCAGCGGCACGGCGGCGTCGGGCGAAACACCCTCGGCCAAAGCGGCTTCCAGCGCGGGAAGATCGCCTTTCACCGCCGCGACGAACAGGGCGGGGGTCGGCGTGGCGTAGTGCGCGATGGGATCGATCTGGCAGTCAATCACCGCCGCCCGGAGCGTGTGGACGGCGCAGAGACAAGCCAATGAGAGGAACAGGATCGGGAGAGTGCGGCAAAGCAGACGGCACATGGAAGGAGAGGACAACGTTTTAGCAGCAAACGCCGTGCTGGGTCAATTACTTACGGTGCAAGGTCAGCGCAAAATTGCGCGCCGGGACCCGAAACTCGTCACACTTCGTCCCCTTCCTTCGCCATCGCCAGGTCCTTGCAGCCCTTCAAATCCAGCTTGCCCGTCCCCAGCACCGGCAGCGTCTCCACCCGCTTGATCGTGCGCGGCACCCACAAATTCGCCACTCCCTGCGCCGACAGCTTCGTCCGCAAATCGCTCTGCGACACGTCCATCGTGCTCAACAACACCAGCGCCTCGCCCTTGGCCTCGTCCGGAATGCCCACCACGACGAACAGCCGCTCGCCCGTCGGCGGCAGCCCGAGCGCCTCGGTGATCTTCGCCTCGACCGTCTCGTGTGGCACCATCTCGCCCGCGATCTTCGAGAACCGAGACAACCGCCCCTCGATGAACAAAAAACCGTCCTCGTCGAACCGGCCCAGGTCGCCCGTGCGGAACCAGCCGTCCTGGATTACGTCGGCGGTCTTTTCCGGTTCGTCCAGATAGCCCTCGAAGATGTTCGGGCCGCGCACCCAGAGCATCCCCGTCTCGTGCAGCCCCAGCTTCGCACCGGTGTCCGGGTCGCGGATCTCGGCGGCGATGCCCGGGGCCAGCTTGCCCACGCTGCCGGGCCGGTACGCGTGCTGAATCCATTTCCCGGCGTCGTCGAGGCTCACGTCAGGCAGGTTGCAGCTCAACACGGGCGAGGTTTCCGTCAGGCCATAGCCCTCGAACACCTGCTTGCCGAACTTTTCCTCGAACGCTTGGGCGATGGCGCGCGGCAGCTTTTCCGCGCCGGTGACCGTCAGCCGCAGGCTGGCGAGTTGTTCCTTGTCCACCTTGCGCAGGTAGCTGCGCAGGAAGGTCGGCGTCGCCAGCAGCATCGAGCACTGGTACTTGTGGACGAGTTCGGCGTTCTTGGCCACGTCGAGCGGGTTCGGATACGTGATGGCGCGAAGGCCCTCGATGAGCGGGAACCAGAGCGTGACGGTGCAGCCGAAGCTGTGGAAGAACGGCAGCGAAGCCATGATGCCATCGTTGGGCTGGAGGTTCACCATCAGGCGAAACTGCGAGATGTTGGCCAGGATGTTGCGGTGGCTGAGCACGACGCCCTTCGGCTCGCCCGAACTGCCGCTGGTGAACAGCAGCACGGCCTCGTCGTGGCCGCCCTGGCTCGGCAGGCCGAGGTGGCGCGTCAACGCGAACCACGGCAGGACCGTGACCAACGCGCGCCAGAGGCCGATCTTCTTCTTGAGCGGCGGCAAGATTTCGTCGATCCGCACGATGTGTTCCGGCCAAGGGAACGACTCCATTTTGCGTTCGACAATTTTGGCCGTGATGACGGTGTCGATCCCGGCGCGTTTCATGGCGGACACGAGGGCGTCGCGTCCGGCGGTGAAGTTGAGGCTTACGGGTGTCTTGCCCGCGAGCAGGACAGCGAGGTTGGCGAGCACGGCCCCCTTGCTCGGCGGCAGTACGATGCCGACACGCCGACCGGGAATGAGGTGCTTGATGTCCTTGGACAACACGACCGCCGCCGCCAGCAGCGTGCCGCGCGAGAGCGTGGAGCCATCCGTGCCGTCGATGACTGCGGTGTGCGTCATGCCGGTTTTCAGGCCCCGGATGCACGCTTCGCCCAGGTGACGCTGGAGCATGGGGCGGCGTTCGTAGCAGCTTTCGCCCAGCGCGAGCAGCTTCTCGCGCACGGTCTCCACCGTAGCCTGCTCGGGCGTCAGCACCGCGCCGAACGCCACCGTGACCGGGTAGGGCAGCCGCTGCGGCCACTTGGAGAAATAGCGCCCGCCCTCGAACGAAAAGATGGACCCCCAGAGCTGGTCCAGCCACACAGGCATCACCGGGACGCCGCCCTGGCGCGCGATGATCTCGAAGCCTTTCTTGAGCTTGAGCAGCGTGCCGGTGCGGGTCAGTTCGCCCTCGGGAAAGATGCAGACGACCTCGCCCGCCTTGAGCCGGTCGGCGGCGGCGCGCAGGGCCTCTTTCGAGCGCGCGGGGTTGATCGGGATCGCGCCGAAAAGCTGGCACGCCTGCTTGAGCAGCGGCTTGCGGTAAATCACATCATAGATCATGAACCGGATCGGGCGCGGGCAGACGATCTGGAGGATGACGGCGTCGACCCACGTGATGTGGTTGGGCAGCATCAGCACGCCGCCGGTGGCGGGCAGGTTCTCGCCGCCGTCGAGGTGGATGCGGTAGAACAGCCGCACAATCGCCCCGGCCACGATGCGGATGGCTTTGGCGATGCCCTCGCGCAGGGCAGACGGCGGCGGGACGGGGGAGGAAGCGGCACTCATGGCTCGAAAAAACGGTGGGAGGAAGCGGCGACGGACCTCACCATGCCTCAAAGGAAGGCGGGAGGTGAATCGATAAAACAGTCCCCATCATCGTTTTTTGCGCCGGGCGCAAGTGCGTTGCCATCGCGGCGGGATTTGTCATGGTAGCGCGATGCGGACGCTTTTATGGGCAAAATTGGTCGGTCGGGCGGGCGTCCTGGCGATGCTGCTCGCGCTGGCGTCGTGCGCAGGCACGGGCGGCGCGGCGCGGCCCGGCAACCTTTATACGCCGGTGCGCGAGGGCCAAGCCAGCGGCCCGCTGCCGCCGGAGCCGGTGCCCTACTATCCGTACGAGCCACGGAAAATCCAGACCTGGCAGGAGGTCCCCGCCGAGGTGCGTGCGAGGGCGGAAGCGCACGTCCGCGAGCGCGTGGGCGCGGATTTCTACCGGCGGCTGCGGTTCGTGGGCGGACAATTCGTGGACGTGACGGAGCTGCACCGCGTCAACCCGGCGTCGCGGCAATTTCGCATGGAACCTCCGGCGTATCTGCTGCGCTTCGAGTTCGCGCTGGGGTTGGCGGGCATCCGGCGTTACGTGGCGTCGGTCGGGCTGCGGCAGGACGGCAGTTTGTCGGAGGAACTGAACCTGCCCGCGTTCGCGGCAAACCCGGCGAAGCTGGCGCTCAGGCCGCTGGCGGAGGTCCGTGACGAGGCGATCCGCCAACGGCTGATCGACCCCGCGATGGCGACGGCGACGGTGGCCTACGACCGCACGCGCGACGAATTTCTGTGGCACTTCGAGCAACCGCTGCCGGGCGATGGCCCGGAGGTGCGGGTGCGGACGGTGGAGATGAACGCACACACCGGCGCACTCGTGCGCAACACGGTCAGGTAGGGAGGAGGGGCCGAGGCCATTCCTGATTTTCAGGAGGTGGAATCTCCTCCGCCCCGCCTCATTCCCCTCCCTGCGGGCTTGCGGTCGTCCGCGACGCCGAATACGCTGGCCGCGTGCCCTCCACTCCGGCCCCATCGCTCCCCGCTGCCGACGCCGCCGACAACGCTCCGCCGCATGTCGCGGAAGTCCCGGCCCCGAGCACGCCAATGATGCGACAGTACCAGCGCATCCGCGCCAGTTTGCCGCCCGACGTGCTGCTCTTCTTCCGCCTGGGCGATTTCTACGAGCTTTTCCACGACGACGCCAAGACGGCCAGCCCGATCCTCAACGTCACGCTCACCCGCCGCCAGGACACGCCGATGTGCGGCGTGCCCTTCCACGCGGCGGACCATTATATCTCCAAGCTCATCAAGGCGGGCAAGCGGGTGGCCATCTGCGAGCAAAAGGGTGACGTGCTGCCGGGCAAGCTCGTGGAGCGCGAGGTCACGCAGGTGCTCAGCGCAGGCACGGTCACCGATGTCCGCCTGCTCGACGCCGCGCGCAACCATTACCTCGCCGCCGCATGCTTTCGTAAAGGCATCTACGGGTTCGCCTACCTGGACCTGACCACCGGCGAATTTCGCGCCACGGAACTCCCCGGCCCCGCCGCGTTGCTCGACGAACTCGCGCGCGTGTCACCCGCCGAATTTCTCGTCAGCGACGATCCGGCGCAGGCCGCCGCGTTCGCGGATTTCGCGGACACGCAAGCCTACGATAGCCACGCGTTCATCTTTGAGGGCGCGGACCACTCCCTGCGCGAGCACTTCCGCGTGCAGTCGCTCGACGGCTTCGGCTGTGCGAACCGTCCGCAGGCGGTCAGCGCGGCGGGTGCGCTTTTCCATTATCTGCGTCACCAGATGCGTCGTCCGCTGGACCACATCACGGACCTGCGCAGCTACGAGCCGGGCAAATTTCTGGTGCTCGACGCTGTTTCGCAGGCGCATTTGGAGATCGTTAAACCGCGCGTGCCCCACGGCACGAGTCTGCTCGCCGCGCTGGACCGTACCATCACGCCGCTCGGCGCGCGGCAGCTTCGCCAGTGGCTGCTCTATCCGTTGCGCGACCTCGCGGCGCTCGGCGCGCGGCAGCAGTTCATCGCCGACCTGCTCGCCGCGCCGGACCTGTTGCGGCAGGCGCGCGAGACGTTGCGCGAGGTGCGCGACCTGGAGCGCGCCGTGGGCCGTCTCAGCCAGACCACCGGCAACGCGCGCGACCTCGCGGGACTGGCGGCGTCGCTCGGCGTCGTGCCGGAATTGAAACGGCTGCTCTTGGAGTTGCCCGGCGGAGAGGGAGCGCTCGCCACGCGTCTGGAACGCCGGATGCAGCCGCTGCCGGAACTCACCGCACGTCTGGCCGACGCGCTTGCCCCGGAGCCGCCCGCCACGCTCAAGGAAGGCGGCATCTTCCGCGACGGCTACCACGCCGAACTCGACGAGTTACGCCGCGCCACGACCGGCGGGCGAGACTGGATCGCCGCGCTGCAAGAACGCGAGATCGAACGCACCGGCATCCGGTCGCTCAAGATCCGGTACAATTCCGTCTTTGGCTATTACATCGAGGTGACCAAGAGTAACCTCGGCAGCGTCCCGCCGGAGTACACGCGCAAACAGACCACGGCGAACGGCGAGCGGTTCATCACGCCGGAACTCAAGGAGGTAGAAAACCGCATCCTCGGCGCGGAGGAACGCGCGCAGCAGTTGGAAAACCAGCTTTTTCTAGAACTGCGCGGCGAGGTGCTGGCCCACGCCGCCGACCTCCAGGCGACGGCGGCATCCGTCGCATCGTTCGACGCGCTGGCAGGCCTCGCCGAAACTGCCCGGCAGTTCAATTATTGCCGTCCGAAGCTCGCCGCGCCCGGCGCGATCCGCATCCGCGACGGCCGCCATCCGGTGTTGGATCAACAACTCGCGGGCGAGAAATTCGTGCCCAACGACGTGTCGCTCGACGGCGCGGAAAACCGGCTCATCATCCTGACCGGCCCCAACATGGCAGGCAAATCGACCTACCTGCGCCAGACGGCGCTGCTCGTGCTCATGGCGCAGACGGGCAGTTTCGTCCCCGCCGCCGAGGCCGAGATCGGGTTGGTGGACCGCATCTTCACGCGCGTTGGCGCGAGCGACGACCTGTCGCGGGGGCAATCGACGTTCCTGGTCGAGATGAACGAAACAGCGAACATTATCCACCACGCCACGGCGCAGAGCCTCGTGATTTTGGACGAGATCGGGCGCGGGACCTCGACCTACGATGGGTTGAGCATCGCCTGGAGCGTGGCCGAACACCTGCACGATCGCATCGGCGCGCTGACGCTTTTTGCCACGCACTATCATGAATTGACCGAGATGGCGGAAACGCACGCGGCGGCGAAGAATTTCACGGTAGCCGTGCGCGAATGGAACGACGAGATCATCTTTTTGCACCGGATCGTGCCCGGTGCGGCGGATCGTTCTTACGGCATCCAGGTGGCGCGCTTGGCGGGGCTGCCGACAGAGATCATCGGGCGCGCGAAGGAGATTTTGGGCCGCCTGGAAGCGGGCGGAACGAAGGCGGAAGTGTTCCGCACGCCGTCGGCGGTGAAGCCCGCAAAACGGGCACGGAGCAGGCAGGACGAATCGACGCCGAGTTTTGACTGGTTCGCAGAGGGCGGAGACGCCGAAACTTCTCAACCACAATAGCTGTCTGACCGAAGTGCTAAATTTGTCCGCAGATTGCGCAAATTTCCGCAGATTATCAGGCGGCATCGCCGCAGTGTCTTGCCATCGTGCCCGGAGGTCGCAATCCACCTTGCTCTCATGGATCAAAGGGAAAAACACGGCGTGCCCTCCGCGTCACATTGAAAATGTTGCGCGCGGATGTTGCGGTCGCGCCAGCCGCGCGTTCGTCGGGTCTTGGCGTGGTAAAAAATCGTCCCGCCGTCCCCGTGGGGGACGAGGCTGCAATGCCCGATGCCCCAACGTTCCTTCGTACTTGGAAACACCGGACCCGTTTTTGTCCAGGACGCCGGGTTGAGGTAATCGCCGTCGCGGTTCACGAGCATTCCCAGGCAGGCATGCACCGACCAAGACGCGCTCGCGGCGTAAACCACGCACGTCAGGCCGTCGCGCTGCCAGACGGCGGGTCCCTCGATGATGGCAGACACGCGCTGCTCCCAAGGTTGGTCGGGCCGCGCCAGCAATACGCGCGGGCCGTCGAGAGTCGACGCGCCGCGCCACGGCGCGAGGTAAAGATTTTGCGGTCCTTTCGCCGACGTTTCCCAGCCCGACCAGAGCAGGAAGCGCCGTCCGTCCGGCGAGGGGAGAAGCGTACCGTCGATGGACCAGCCGCCGGTTTCGATCATGCCCCGGTCGTGGTAAGGTCCGATGGGGTCGCTGCCTTGGGATGCGAGCATCCAGAGCCGGTGGTGGCGGTTGCGGCCATCGTCCGCCGCGTAAATGATGATCCAACCGTCGTTGTAACGATGCAGCTCGGGTGCCCACAGGTGTTTCGCCGCCGGACCGCGCGGCGGGGCGCGCCAGACGAGCGTGGGCGGCTGGCGAAAGAGGGTGGCGAGGTCCGGCGAGCGGCGCAGAAGGATGCGCTGGCCGTCGGTGAGCAGGCCGAGGTAAACGCCGCCGTGCGCCGTCACCCAAGGGTCTTGCGACGGCGCGGGGAGCAGCGGTTGATCGAAAGAGTCCAAAGTGTAGCGGTGCCTGCCACCGGCGGCGGAAGGTCTTTCAACTGCGCTCAGGACAACAACGCACTTCTTTCAAGCGTCGCTCTCGTGTCATCGCCGGTATGACTTCAGCGCGAGGGCGAGAGACGGTAGAAGGTGCGGGGGTAGGTGCTCGCATCGGGGTCGGCGTAGCCGCCCGTCGTGGCAGGCGTTTTCAAGGCCGTGAGGAGTTGCCAGACCGGGGCTTGCAGATCCAACGCGCGCTCGACCACGTAGGTCTGGCCCGCATTGCTCGTCCAACCGAGTTGCACAGTGTTGGCGCGGGTGAGGCGCAGGTCGGTCGGCAGCGGCGGCGTGACGGCGCTCTTGACCACGAACACAAAGCCGCTGTCGTTGCTCACGCCGATCAGGTTGCCGTTCGGCGCAAGGGTAATCTGGCGCGGTTGCGCCAAGTAATTGGTCCCCGTCAACGGCGGATGGACGTTGTCGGGTATCGAGTAATCGTCCTTGGAGCCGGAACCCTGAATGTAGCGGTGCAACAGGCCCGCCGTATCGACGTACCAGACACTGCCGTCCTTGTGGCCGCAGATGAAGTACGCGCCGTTTTGCAAGAACGCGATGCCGCGCACCTGCGCGAGGTACGACGTGAGCGCGGGGTGTCCGTCGGCGGGCGCGGGCTGGGTGACATTGCCGGTCAGGCGCGTGCGCAGGTTGGTGCCGTCGATGCGCCAGACGCCGGTCGCTTTGTTCGTGCTGTCGTCCTCACCCCGGTCGCAGACGTAGAGTTTTCCGTCCACGGGGTTCACGTCGAGGTTGCCGGGGTTGGAGAAGCCCACCGATTTGTCGCAAACCAGTTCGATGCCGCCCGCCGGGGTCCAGCGTTTGACGCAGGCACCCTGGGGCTTGTTATTCACGAGCGCGTATTCGTGCGTGTAATAGATGAGTTGTTCGTCGGGGCTGACCCAGAGCGCGCGCCCGGTCGCCTTCCAGTTGGGGTCGGGGTCGTTGACCACGGTGGTCATGACACCGTCACGGCCCACGCGGCGGATGCGGTGGTTACCGGGGTCGAGCAGGAACACCGTGCCGTCCGGGAAGACACAGAGGCCGTTGGGTGCGCTGATTTGCAGGTTGGTGGCCGGTGCGGGGCCGTCCCCGTTGAACCCGGCGACGTGGGTGCCCGCGAACGTGTGGATCGTGCCGTCGGGCGTGATCTGGAGGATCGACTGGCTGGCCTTGTCAGCGACGTAGACGTTGCCGAACGCGTCGGCGGCGGCGGCGTGCGGATTGGAGAGCGCGGTGGTCTTGGCAACCGCGCCCTCGGAGGCGGTGGTCCACTCGTTGATGTCGGAGCCGTCCGGGTTGGTGGTGGAGGCCAGTTTGATGCCCGCGACCGTGGTGACGTTGCCGAAGCCCGCCGCGAGCGTGGCAAATTCATCCGCGCGAGCGGCCATCGGCGAGAGCGAGAGCAAACCGGCCAGCAGAGCGAGCAGAAAGCGGGGGCGCGGGGAGGACACCGGGGACAAGGGGAAGTGGGTGAAAACGTGGGTGGATAGACGATAGCGCGGAGTGTGGTCGAGGGAAAGATTGATGCGGTCGATGCAGCCCGATCGCAAAAGGCCGATATATAAAGGGGTAGATATTGCACCGAAGCCCGCCAAAGACTTAGATTCAAAAGGTGTCGCCCGGAAGGTCGGGCAAACCCACTTTACCATGCCGCTCCTCGTCAATGGAACCGAAGTAGAATTACCGGCTGACCCCCGGGTCTCCCTGCTCGACCTGCTGCGCGAGCGGCTGGAATTGCATGGCACCAAACTCGGGTGCAACCAGGGAGCCTGCGGAGCCTGCACGGTGTTGGTAGACGGCAGCGAGCGCATCCTCTCCTGCCTGGCGCTGGCCGTGCAATACGAGGGCCGCGCGATCACCACCATCGAAGGGCTGGCTACCGACGGCGCGCTGCACCCGTTGCAGCAGGCGTTCATCGAGTGCGACGGTTTCCAGTGTGGCTACTGTACGCCGGGGCAGATTTGTTCGGCCATCGGCATGGCGGCGGAGATCCGGCGCGGCGTGCCCAGTCACGTCACCAAAGACCTGGCGGCCGAAACCATCGCGTTCGACCACGAGGAACTGCGCGAACGCATGAGCGGCAACCTGTGCCGTTGCGGAGCTTACAACGGCATCGTCGATGCCATCAGCGAAACCCTGGCGACGGAGGCGGCGGTAAAATGAGCCCATTTACTTACACGCGGGCGGGCAGCGCCGAAGAAGCGGTGCGCCAGGGCAGTGCGGCGCAGGCCAAGTACCTCGGCGGCGGCACCAACCTCGTCGACCTGCTCCGCGAGACTATCGAGCGGCCGCAGGCGCTGGTCGATGTCACCGGGCTCTCCAACGCCATCGAGGAACGCGCTGACGGCAGCCTCTTCATCGGTGCGGCGGCCCGCAACACGGCCGTGGCCGAGCACCGCGCCGTGCGGACGCGCTACCCGCTGTTGGCCCGTGCCATCGTGGCGGGCGCGTCGGCGCAGATTCGCAACATGGCTACGACCGGCGGGAACCTCCTGCAACGCACGCGCTGCACGTATTTTTACGACGACGACGGGTCGCGCTGCAACAAGCGCCAGCCCGGGCAGGGCTGCGACGCCCTAGACGGCTTCAACCGCATCCACGCGATCCTGGGAGCCTCGTCCGCGTGCGTGGCCACCCACCCGAGCGACATGTGCGTGGCGTTGGCGGCCTGCGACGCGATTGTCCACCTGCGGAGCGCGGACGGCGAGCGCGCGCTGCCGTTGACCGACCTGCACCTGCTGCCGGAGGATCATCCGGAGGTCGAGACGACCATCCGTCCCGGTGAGCTGATCACGGCAATCGAACTGCCCGCGCTGGCGTTCGGCGCGCGTTCGACCTACCGCAAGGTGCGCGACCGGGCGAGCTACGCCTTCGCGCTGGTGTCGGTCGCCGCCGCGCTGGAACTCAACGGCGGCACGGTCCGGGACGTGCGGCTGGCCCTGGGCGGGGTCGCCCACAAGCCCTGGCGCGCGTGGAAAGCCGAAGCCGCCCTGCGTGGCCAACCGGCGACGCCGGAAAACTTCCGGGCGGCAGCCGAGGCCGAACTCGCCGACGCCCGCCCCCTGCGCCACAACGCTTTCAAGCTGGAACTGGTCCGGCGCACGGTCGTAGCCGTGCTCGGCGAACTGATGGAGGACAAACGATGAGCAGATTTGGCAACCTCGCCACGACGACCATGAAAAAAGTGGTCGCGCTGGCCCCCGACCGTTTGATGCCGGGCCACAAGCCGGACCCCTTGAGCGAACGCCGCGACGGCCTGATCGGCCAACCGGTGTCGCGCGTGGACGGTCCGCTCAAGGTGCGGGGCGAGGCGCGTTTCGCGGCGGAATTCCCCGTCGAAGGCATGGTGTACGCCGCCGTGGTCTTCAGCACGATTCCCAAAGGACGCATTGTGTCGTTCGACACCGCAACGGCGGAGGCGGCCCCGGGCGTCGTGCTCGTGATGACGCACCGCAACGCGCCGAAGATCGAGGCCATGTCGTTCTTCGGCGAGGCGGGCAAGGCTGCAGCGGGGGACAATCTGCCTATCTTCCAAGACGACCAGGTCCATTGGAACGGCCAGCCGGTCGCCGTTGTGCTGGCGACGACCCAAGAACAGGCCAATTACGCCAAGACCCTGATTTTGGTAAGTTACGAGGAGGCGGCAGCGGTGACCGCGTTTGCCCAAGCCAAGGCTGCTGGAATCCACCGGGCGGAATTCATGGGCGAGATGCTCAAACACGAGGTGAAGGACGCCGAGGCGGCGCTGGCGGCGGCCCCCTACCAGACCGATCAGGTCTACGAGACCCCGCGCCACAACCACAATCCCATCGAGCCGCACGCGGTGACGGTGGCATGGCGCGACGGTGAGATCTACCTGCACGACGCTTCGCAGTGCGTGTCGCACGTTGCCTGGTCGTTAGCGGGGGCGTTTGGGCTGGAGGAAAAGCAGGTCCACGTGACCTCGCCCTTCGTGGGCGGCGGCTTTGGCAGCAAGACGTTGTGGCAGCACCACGTCCTGGCCGTCGCGGCGTCCCGGCTCGCCGGACGCCCCGTCCGCCTGGCGCTCTCGCGCGAGGGCGTTTACCGCACGGTTGGCGGACGCACGCTCACGGAACAGCGTGTGGCCATCGGCGCGCAGGCGGATGGCCGCTTCGACGCGATCATCCACACCGGGATCGTCGGGATGACCGAGCACAACAACATGCCGGAGCCGGTGATCCTGGCGACGCAATGCATGTACGCGGCGAAAAGTTTCAAGCTCGGTGTGGAGACGGTGCGACTGGACATGCTCGCGAACACGTTCATGCGCGCGCCGGGCGAGTCCGTCGGCACCTTCGCGCTGGAGAGCGCCGTGGACGAACTCGCCGAAAAGCTCGGCCTGGACCCCATCGAACTGCGCCTTCGCAACGAACCCGAGCAGGACCCGACGCAGGGCATCCCTTTCTCGTCGCGCCACCTCGTCAAATGCTACCGCGCCGGGGCCGAGCGGTTCGGGTGGAGCCAACGTTCCGCCACGCCCGGCGCGCGCCGCGAGGGCGAGTGGCTGGTGGGCATGGGCATGGCAACGGCGACCTATCCCTACCAGCGCATGCCCGGCGGGGCCGCGCGGATCACGCTGACCCGGCAAGGTAACGCGACAGTCGAGATCGCCGCGCACGAGATGGGCATGGGCACGGCCACGACGACGGCCATCGTGGCCGCCGAACGTCTCGGGCTGCCCCTGGAGCGGGTGACGGTCAACTACGGCGACTCCAGCCTTCCTGGGACGGTCCTCGCCGGAGGCTCGCAGCAGACGGCCTCCATCGGGGCCGCCGTGCTCGAAGCCCACAAGGAACTGGTCGCCGCGCTGCTCAAGCTCGCGCCGGAAGACTCGCCGCTCGCCGGACTCAAGCCGGAGGAGGTCGAGGGCCGCGACGGAGGACTATGCAAGGTCGATGACCCGACCTGCCGCGAGGATTACGCCGTTCTCCTGGGTCGTGCCGGACGCGACGAGTTGAGCGCGGAGGGCACCGCCCCGCCGCCGCTGGAACTGATGCATTGGTCCATGCATTCGTACGGCGCGCAGTTCTGCGAGGTGCGTGTCAACGCGATCACCGGCGAGACGCGGGTGAGCCGGTTTTTGGGGGCATTCGATTGCGGGCGCATCCTCAACGCCAAGACGGCCAAAAGCCAGTTTCGCGGCGGCATCGTCATGGGCTTGGGCCTCGCACTGATGGAGGAAACCCAGTTTGACGAGCGCAACGGACGTGTCATGAACCCGAGCTTGGCCGAGTACCATGTGCCCGTGCACATGGACGTGCCCGAGATCGACGTGATCTGGACCGATATCGCCGATCCTCACGCGCCGATGGGCGCGCACGGCGTCGGCGAAATCGGCATCACGGGCGTGGGAGCGGCGGTGGCCAACGCCGTTTATAACGCCACGGGCAAGCGCGTGCGTGATTTGCCGATCACGCTGGATAAGCTGCTGTGATGAGGAGAGGGGCCGTCCCGCGGTCTACACAGCCCGTTGCGGTGTGAAGAAAAGGCAGGTAGCGGGAGCCAAGCCGTACGACATAAACCCCTTGAATCAGAGAGATTGGGCAGAGAAGGATTCGAACGTTCGAAGGCGTAAGCCAGTGGATTTGCAGTCTACTCCATTACAGGGCAACCTTGTTGCTTTTCAAGATTGTAGAACGTTTGTAAGACAGGCACTTTGGGATTACGCCTGAAAGAGTGAGTTTTTCGAAGGACGAAGAGGGTGATCGCTTCATCGGCGAGGCGGCGCTTGAGCGCGTACGAGCTTTTGATCTCGCCGCGCCAGCGTTGGAGTTCCAGGTGTACAAATGCACGCAGGGCGCAGCAGACGTGGTTGCGGATGCTTGCTCCCAACGCACGAAGAACCGCTCGGCGTGGCAGACCTGCTGGAGGGCGCGATGGTAGCATTCGACGCCCCAATGCTGCCGGTGAACGTAGCGGAAGCTGCCCAGAGCGACTTTCATGCGCTTTTTTTCGTGGGTCGTACTGTGCGTAGTGCCTCACGGCGTGGTTTTTGTTCATTGTTCGAAACACAGTCACAAAGCCGAATTCACGCAGATGGATGACCTTGCCGCAGCCGGACAGGGCCACCGTTGCCACCGCCGGTAGACCGCGAGCAGGAAACGCCACTCGCCCGCCCGCACGAGCGGAATGCTCACGAACGAGCCGACTTTCAGGGCCGCGTACTGCCTGCCGCCGGTCCTTTCCTCCGCGCGCAGCAAGGCCGCCCGCAGATCCATGCGGAGCGCGGGCAGGACATACAGAACGGCTGCCACGAAAACGAGTCCCGAAAACCCGCGCGGCTTTTGAGACGATAATACCAGGGATGCTCCACCGTTCGTGTCCAGTGCACGGCATTGAACGTTTCGGCGCTAGATCACCGCCACTGTTGCAGGGGGCATTTTCGCGCCCTGTCCTTACCAGGTCCCACACAAATCTTTACGACCGCACTGCCTGGCGCTGACGACCAAGAGGTGGTTGCCGCTGGGAGTGCGGTTCTTTCCTAACATATGTCCTCCGCATTTTTTCCGCCGCTCAACGATGCTGATGACGTGAGCGCACGTCGTGAAACCGAGGAAGCCCTGCGCGCCAGCGAAGCGCGGTTGCGCGGGGCGATCTCCATCCGCACTGTCGGCGTCCTGTTCTTTCGGAACCTCCGGCTGGCCGAGGCGAACGACGCTTTTTTGCAGATGAGCGGCTTCACGCTTGAGGAAGTCATGGGCAAATCGTGTGAGGAACTGACGCCCGAGGAGTCCCATCCCGCCACGCGCCGTGCGCTCGACGAGCTGGCCGCCAATGGGGAAAGCACACCGCTGGAGAAGCAGTTCTACCGCAAGGACGGCACGCGGCGCTGGGGCCTCTTCGCGGCACGCCTCCTGGGTGAAGAAATCGTGGAATTTGTCATTGATGTCACCGACCGCCACCTCGCCGAGGACGTGGTGCGCGAGAGCGAACGGCGGCTGCGCACCTTGGCCGACGCGGTGCCGCAACTCATCTGGGGGAACTCGGGCGAGGGCGTGGCGAACTACTTCAACCAGCGCTGGTACGAATACAGCGGCCTTACTTTCGACCAGTCCTACAACTTCGGCTGGGTGGCCATTGTGCATCCTGACGACGCGCCGCGTTCCGTGCCGACGTGGGAAGCGGCGCTGGCCGCCGGAGCCGTGTTCGACACCGAGTACCGGCTGCGCGGCGCAGACGGCTCGTACCGCTGGTTCATCGGGCGCAACGTGCCTATCCACGACGTGGCGGGGCGGGTGGCCGCCTGGTTCGGCACGGCTACGGACATTCACGACCTGAAGCTGGCCGAGCAGGAAGCCCGGCAGGCCCGCGCCGCCGCCGAGGCCGCCGGGCGGGCCAAGGACCACTTCCTGGCCGTGCTCTCCCATGAGCTGCGTACCCCACTCATGCCCATCACCATCGCCCTGGCCGTGCTGGCGAAGCGCCGGGACCTGCCCGAAGCCGTCACCAGCACCCACGCGATGATCAAGCGCAACGTGGAACTGGAATCACGCTTCATCGGCGAATTGCTCGACGTGACCAGTATCGCGCGGGGCAAGCTGGAGATCGCGCCTGCGGATATGGACCTGCACGAAGCGATTCAACGCGCCGTGGAAATCTCCACGCCGGACATCCAGGCCAAGGGGCAGCGGCTCACGGTCTCCCTTGAAAAGCACAACCGTTCGTACCGGGGCGACTCCGCGCGGCTACAGCAGGTGTTCTGGAATCTGCTCAAAAATGCGAGCAAGTTCACGCCGCCGGGCGGGGTCATCGAAATTCGCTCGCGCTGCCAGCTCGGGGACCGGTTCGTGGTGGAAGTCAGCGACTCGGGCATCGGCCTGGGCGCGGAAGCGGCCGAGCGCATCTTTCAACCCTGTGAACAAGCGAGCGTGGACATCACCCGCGAGTTCGGCGGATTGGGGCTGGGGCTGGCAATCGCCAAAGCCACCGTGGAAGCCCACGGCGGAGAATTGCGTGCCACCAGTTTAGGTCCGGGTCACGGTGCCACCTTCACGGTCAGCCTGCCCGTCACGGTGGCAGCGGAAAGCGGCACGCCGACCGGCGGCTAAGAAGTGAGCGAGGTGGGGAGTTTAACCCGAAGTCTTTGGCGTGGCTGCTTGCGTGTCAAACCAAGCGGCCAGCCCGGGCGAATTAGCCGCCAACTTTACGGTTGTACCCAATTCCAACGAAACCACGGTAAAACCCTTGCGAATTTTCCCGGTCGAGAACCATCCCGACACGTTGGAATACAGGCAGAAGGATCTGGAAATGAGCGGGCACTGCGTGCAAGCGGCCGACAGCATGACCAAGGCGCTGGCCGAGTTGCCGCTGGCGGACTGCGAAGTGCTGATGTCCGACATCGGTTTTGATGCTGACGCGCGAGCTGCCAATCCGACTCCTTGTGAAGCGGACTCTCGTAAAAGATGTCACTCGTCCGCGCCAGCTTGCGAATTTGGGCGGCTAGTCATAGACAGCGTGCGCCATTCGACGGCATACCGCACCAGCGATGGTGAGGTCGGAATCTGCAATTTCTTTTTCAGATGAGCACGGTGCGTCTCCACGGTTTTAACGCTCACATGCAACTCAGCGGCAATTTCCTGCGAGCGCTTGCCTTGCCCGAGGCACTCGAACACCTGCATTTCGCGATCACTCAGACCGTTGATCCGGTCACTGCGTTCGGTGTTCGGCGAGCAAGCTTTGTTCGCAAAATATTTCAGCGACTGCGCCTGTACAATTTCACTGACGAAATATTGACCGCTCAAGACGCGGCGAATGCCCAGGACCACCCGGCTAAAAGGCTCGGATTTCATGACGAAGCCAGCCGCACCCGCCCGGAGGGCACGCTCTGCATAAATCGACTCGTCGTGCATGGAAAGCACCAGCACCGGCATCTTGGGCAGAAAAGAGAAAATATCTTTGATCAGATCGAGACCGTGCGAGGACTGCAACGACAGGTCCACCAGTACCAGATCAGGAAGCAGGACACGGATCTCTTGCAAGCCGCTTTGGGCATTGGAGGCTTGCCCACAGACGACCAAGTCTGGTTCGGCGTTGATGAGTTGAGTGAGTCCTTGCCTGACCAACGCGTGATCATCCACTAGAAACAGCCGTTTTTTCATCCGCGAGGAGCCCGGTTCGGCGTTGCCAGCCGTCCATCAATTTGAGCCTCCCTATTCGTCGCCAATGTGTGGGCCGATTGTCACAATTCAAAATAGGCATCGGCTAAACCTTGAACTGCCGCCTTTGCCAGCAGAGCCCTTCCCGGGATCAATTCGCTCCAAATTTCACGGCGACTGGTAGCTTGTCGCAACGCTGTTCCGCCCGGGCGAGCAGTGCCCGTTGGTAGATTTTTTCCGTTCGGATTGCGACGGAGTCCCAAGTGTAACTTTTTCTTACAAAATCGGCCGCGCATCGTCCCACCTGTTCCAAATCCTCCATCGAGGATTGAGAAATATCCTCGATTTGCACGGCCAACGACTCTGCGTCTCGCGGCTGTGCCAACCAGCCGGTCACCCCGTCTTCGATCAATTCGAGCAAGCCTCCGGTGCGGGTGCCAAGAACAGGTGTCGCGCTGGCCATCGCCTCCAAGCAAGCGAGACTGGTGGCTTCCATCAGCGAAGGGAAAACACAAACGTCGGCGAGGCGCATTTGTTCCGCCAGATCCGAGTGATTTAGGTTGCCCAAGATCCGAAATTCACACCCGGAAGCGGCCAAGGTTCGCCGGACATTCCGTTGGTATCGGGCGTATCCTGGGGTTTCGTTGCCAGCAAAAAGGAACACGCATTGGGAACGAACCGGATCGGATAGATGCTGCAAAGCCTGGGCCAAATATAGAATGCCTTTGGTGGGTGCCCAACGGCGCGCGCACAAAAAGACACGCTTGGCCGCGTGACGATGTTTTTTCTTCAAGATGGCGCGATCCTTCGCCGAAGCCGGGAAAAATTTGGTGATGTCGACGCCGTTTGGCACGTACCAACCGTTGTCCATGGCGGGCAATAATTCGCGGCTGGGAGCAATGACAGCAGTGAAACGCCTCATCCAGCGCCGTTGCAAGCATCGGGTGGGCGCCCAACGGTCAAGGTACAAATACGCGCCGGTGTGATTGGTGAAGACAAGCGGGTATTTGTGCAGGAGTAGCCGACAGGCACGGAGTTCGCCGATATAACTATGCTGGTGAACAAGATCCGGCTGTAAACTTTCCACATGCTGCGCGACTTTTCTGGCGTGACGGAACCGGAACAGGCGACGGCCAAACATGGCGAGAGTTTCACGGATTCCATCCAGCGGATGTCGGAGGAGGGCGGGCAGAAGGGGCGACCTGCGAAGTCGGGCGGTGGTTGGTGCACTGCCAGTCGGTGAATCCTGTTCCGTGAGAGATGTGGTGCAAACCACAATGACTTCGTGGCCGAGCTTCCGGAGAGCGGCGGTCAGGTAGTCGATGTGGTACTCCAGACCACCGGTGATCTCGGCGGTGGTGGACTGGGTTAGATGCACGATGCGCATAACGTCAGGCTCAGGCCATCGAAGGCTGTTCTAAACAGCCAAATCGAGGCCGCAAGGCATGCGCGGCTGCCTGGATCGTGGCTACTTGAAACCCTTCATCCAGGGCCGCTTCGACCATCGCTTTCACCTGTTCCAGCGCGTGGACACCTGCAAAAAAGGGGTGATCATAAACGACCGCCAACTCGGCTTTCGCCCGCAGTTGCCGACGAAAATGCGCGATAATTTCGCGGGTTGGACGGCTGTCGAGACGCATGGTTTCCAAATAGCCAGCAGAACCCGCGTCAGGATGGACGTTGGTGGGAAAAACGAGCAGCCCTTCCAGGGAAGCTACCTCCTCCTGAAAAGGGTTGTAGAGATCGGCCAACGTCTGGAAATCGAGCGAGCGGAGAACCAGCGGCAAGCTTGGAGGGCTGTTCCAAGCCGGAGAGGCAAAGGAAATTGGCCTTGGTAGCTGACAACGATTCATCTGGTTCAGGCCCCATTGGATTTCCCGACGTAGACGAGCTTCCGTCCAGAGGTGCGCGGAACGTTCCCACCGCGCATGGTTACGTCCACCATGCAGCCCGATCTCGTGTCCAGAGCGGGCGGCAGATCGCAGGGCGGTTGGATCGGATGAGCCAGCGCGAGGGTTCAGCATCGCCGCCTTTAACGCGTGCCAAGGACCCAATTTGCGCGTGACCGAAAGCGACCCACGCCCCCCCGGCGTCAACCATCGGCGGGCAGCTTTAAACAGGGTCGTGCCGGGATCGAAGGCACGTCCCATATTGATGAAAAACGTGAATTTGGCTCCGAGTCGATCACCCAGTTCGACCAGGCGCGGAATCCCGACGGACACGCAGACGTGCGTGTCCGCGTCGAACCGGAAACAGCAAAATTTCACGCGGCGTTGGGAAGCAGGGACGGCGATGCCAAGTGAAACGTGCTGCCAAGCTCCAAATGTTCGCGCGTGAGCCGCAAAATTCTCGCGGAGGCGTGACCATCGCCGAAGGTTCTGCGCAGCGAGCGCGAAGAACGGATGGTGGGGGCCATCGCCAGCAGCGCTTTGGCCTCGGCGACAATACGGCCGGTATCCGAACCAACCAGACGCACGTTGCCCCCAGCAAGAGCCTCCGTCCGTTCGGTAACTTCGCGGGTGATGAGCAGCGGCAGCCCGAGAGTTTCCGCCTCCTCCAACACACCGCCGGAATCGCTAATCACCAACGAGGAGCGTGCAAGCAGCCAGATAAAATGTTCGTAGGGAAGTGGCTCCAAGAGGTGCAGGTTCGACAGGCCGCACAATGCTTGTTGAACGATCTCTTGAACCTGAGGATTGGGGTGAACCGGAAAGTAAATTTCCGCTTGCGGATGGCTTTTCGCCAGCGCTCGAATCGCTGCGCAGATTTGTCGCATTGGTTTTCCCACGCTCTCGCGGCGGTGCAAGGTCACCAGTAGAATTTTCCGGTCCGGCAAGACGCCGGGAAATTTGTCGAGGCAAACCTGATCGTCTTCGTGCGCCAAGGTGCGCAACGTCAATTGCAAAGCATCCACGACCGTGTTGCCGACCATGTGTACCCCGTTTGTGACCCCCTCACGCCGGAGGTTTTTCTTGGCGAGTTGGCTGGGGGCAAAATGAAGTTCCGCGAGGTGTCCGATCATCACGCGGTTGATCTCCTCGGGAAAAGGCGAATTTTTCTGGTGGCTGCGCAGGCCCGCTTCAATGTGGGCGACCGGGATCCTGCACTGACTGGCGGCGACCGCTGCGGCGAAGGCGCTGGTGGTATCACCCTGCACAAACATCAGATCCGGCTGGAGGCGTTCAAGGATTTTCTCGCAAGCCGTGACGATCTTCGAGATCAGGACCGCCAAGGATTGACCCGGGCACATCACGTTCAAATCGTGGTCAGGTTGCAAGGCAAAGAATTGCAACAACGGTCCAAGAAGATCGCGGTGCTGAGCGGTAATACAAACATGGGTCTTAAAATGAGCGTCGGCTTGAAAAGCGCGGATGACCGGAGCCATTTTGATGGCTTCAGGCCGGGTTCCGAAAGTGAACAGAACCGATTTTTTCTTGTGGGCACCTACGATCATTCTTTTGACAAGCTGTTAGCGGGCTCGGGGATCCACGATCGAGACAAGCGGACGAGCAGCAACGGGTGTCACGCCAAAATCTCCTGGTAAATGCCAGCGACCTCCCTCGCGCCATCCCGGGCGCGAAAATGCCGATGCACATGCTCGTACCCGGCCCGTCCCAGCCTTTGCGCGGTGGCAGGGTAATCCAACAAAGAGCAGATCGCCGCTGCCAAGGCTTCAGGGTCACCCATTGGGGTAAGCAGCCCGTTGACGTCATCCGTGATGATTTCCGGCACACCCCCGCCCCGGCTGGCGATGACCGGCAAACCGACCGCCATTCCTTCGATGATCACCTGCCCAAAGGGTTCGCCCGTCGTTGAGGCGTGGGCAAGGATGTCGAGTTGATGCATTTCTCCAACTACATCGCGGGTGAATCCTCGGAACTCGATGTGCGCAGCAATGCCGAGTTGGTCCGCCTGCCGGTGCAACTCGGCGGCGTAGGTCTCCTCGCCAAAAAGCGGTGCACCAACGATAATAAATCGGGCAGAATGGCCCGCCGCTAAAACCTTGGAAGCGGCGTCGATGAAGACGTGTTGGCCTTTCCAACGGGCGAGACGGCCCACGATACCGATGCGCGCCACATTTCCACGGGAGACAGCGGCAGCAGGCTGGTATCCGACGTTGAGTTCCTGATCAGCAAGCCCGTCGAGAATCACACTGGAGCGACCTTTGATGCCACCGAGTTTCAACTGTTCCAACACGCTGCGGGAAACCCCGATGATGTGCCGGGGAGCGAAACGCGCCAGAAAACGGACGAGCCGCACGGCAGCGCGAGGAAAGTACGACTCGTTGACGTAATCGCGCAGGTGCCAAACCACCGGCAAACCCGTCAACCGCCCTACCAACGCTCCGTACAAATGGGCCTTGATAGTGTTCGTATGGATAATCTGGATTCGATGGCGACGGGCAAACGCGGCTACCCGGGCAGCATAAGCGCCGAAATGGGCGAGACGACCCAAGTGCAGGAAGGCTGCGAATTTCAAATTGTCTTTGCGTACTTCGCGCACTTTGCCGGTGAGGGGAAGGACGTGTGTTTCCACCCCTATTTCGCGCATGAAGTCCGCCGCCGGACCTTCTTCGCCGAAAATGATCGTGGGATGCACGCGCTGGCGGTCACTAGCGCCAAGCATCCGCCACAACGCGAATTCCGCTCCACTTGGCTTGGCCGCGTGGTTCAGGTAGAGGACACGATAAGGGGAATGCATCTTACAAAACCGACAAGGACATATTTTGCGCTTCCCGGGTAACCTCGAAGTAGATGTCTCGCATGCGTTCCGCGACCCGCTTCCAAGTGTAAAGCGCTTCTACTTGCAGGCGACCCGTTTGTCCCAATTTGCGGGCGAGCGCCGGATAATCTTTCAGTTTGACGATGGCCGCAGCGATAGCCGCAACGTCACCCTCGCGCACCGTCAAGCCACCTTCGCCAATCACCTCCGGGATCGCGCCTGAATCCGACCCGATGACCGGCGTCTCACAAGCGTGGGCCTCGATGATGACCCGCCCAAATTGTTCCTTCCAAGTCGCAGTGGTGCGCGAAACAAGCAAGAGCGCATCCAGCGCGTTCATCACCATGGGTAGTTCAGTCATCTTGCGTGGCGGGAAAAACCGCACCCGCTGCGCTAAACCCAACTCCTTTGCGCGCTTTTGCAAAGCGGATTGTAAGTCCCCTGAACCGACGAAGATCAACGTGGTTTCTTTGGGAACGTGCGCCAACGTGTCGACCAAATCCATCAATCCTTTGGATTCAATCAAACGCCCAACGTAGCCAACCACGAAACCCGACAAGCCCAGCGCTTTTTTGCATGCTTGGCGATCCAGCGGACAGAAAAGCTCAGGGTCGACGGCGTTGCCGATGACCTGGACCGGTCCCGTGTAACCTTTGGCGCGAAGTACCGCGATACCCTCGGTCTGACGCGCCACGGCATAATCCGTGTTCCGCAGGGTATAAGAGCGGAACTGTTTGAACGGGGTAGGGTGAGTCCGCGGGATGTTAGCTTCCGTTTCCGAGACGATTTTCGCAGAGGGTAGCAGGCGGTTTCGTAGCCAGCATGCCTGTACGCTGACCAACCCCCAAGCTTCCTCCCAGAGATCAATGACATCCGGCTGAAAGGCACGCAAGGTTGCGGCAAGCGCAGGATAGTGGTGAAGATACCACTGGGTAGGACCGGACCAAGGGAAACGTACTCGTTCAGCCTGGAAGGCATATGTCGGCGCAACGGGAAGTTGGGTCGTTCGCCAAGACCCATGTTCGTACCAGCGGTCTGGAGTGAGGACTCGCAAGTCGATCCCCGGAAGCTGCCCGAGCTGTTGTGCGCGCTGCTGCCCCTCGTTGCCCACCTGACACGCGTGGGCGATCAGCAAAACCTTGATACTCATCCCGGCTGATTGCCTCAACGAGCGGGCGCGGTGTAAATTCGCTTCCGGGCCAGCGCCCATGCGCCAATCAGCGTGCCTGCCGCCAGCATGACAACCGTGCCGGGTTCTGGGACAATTTCGATGACTCCGTAATACGGACCTAGGGCGCGGGCGTTGGTGCTATTGTAGCTAACCGTGCTGCCCCCGTTCGGCAGGTCGTTCCAAGTTCCCTTGGTCGAACTCGAGCCAAAAGAGTAATGCCAATTCATCGCCACGTAATCTTCGTCCGCCTGCTGGTTGTTGGGATCATGGGGGTTGAAGTTCCTGAACGTCACCGCTTCACCAGTGGTCCAATTCGTATAGCTCCCGGAGTCGTGATTTGGCTGGTCGGTCAGCCCGATCCACAGGGGAACGGTGGCCGTAGACATCCCGTCGGCCAAGAAGGTTGAAATCAAAAAATTCTGTTCGGCTTGGCTGTTGATGCTGACCAGGTGACCGCCACGAGCCTGCGCGGCCAGTTCCGAGTTTGTCCAAGTGTCACGGGCCAGGGTCAACTCGTAGATGTGGCCATTGCCGCCGCTGGCGATTGTCCAAACTACCTGAGTATCAGCTGGATTAATGGAGACAGACTGCGCTTGAATCTGCCCGGCGCAAAGCGCAATGAGCGCTAACAAAGCGAATGGTCGTTTAATCATGAATGTATTTGTGCTGGAATGTTTGGTGCAACCTTCTGCTAATCGGACCACTCATACGACCAAAGAAGGGCGACAAAGCTTGTGAAACTAGTAATTCGTTAGTAAGGCCTAGGGGGCCATCAGCTAAAATACCGATGACAACTCGGGGATTTATCGCGCGCGCGAAATTGCTACGAGACGCACCTCGCAGAAATGGAAGCATTTTGCTGTCTTGCCTCCTCGTAAATCGCAAACATTTGACGAGCCATACGGTCGGCTGTGAAATGCGCTAGGAAATCAACCCGCGCGGCATTACCCATTTTAGTGATGGCATCGGGATTTTCCACCACGGCCAAGATGGCGGCGGCCAACTTCGCAGGCTCCCCGGGAGGAACCAGATAGCCAGAATTGCCGTCACGAACAATTTCCAGCGGTCCGCCAGCACTGGTGGAAATCACTGGAACACCCAAGGCCATCGCCTCCACCAACGACAGACCGAAGGGTTCAGCGACGCTTGGCAGCACGCACAAGTCAGCCGCCGCAAGCAAGGAAAGAGAATCCTCCACAAATCCCACCAACCGCACGGCGGAAAGAGACGACATCGCGGCGATCTGAGTCTGCAACCTTCCTTCCAGTCTCCCCTGGCCAGCAATCAGGCAACAGGCTGATGGTTGTTGTTTTGCAACAATTTCCATCGCGCGTATCAGCGTGTCCAAGCCCTTTTCCGGTTCCAGCCGGGCGAGACAGACAATCAACCGGGCGGACTGCGAAACATGGTAGCGTCGGCGAATCTCCTCTCTGGCGACCAGCGGCAAGGAGCGTGGATCGCGGATACCATTGTGAACAATCCTCAGTTTGGCGGTGGTCGCCTCGCGTCGGGCAAGCATCGCGTCGGACACGGCTCGGGAAATGGCAATTTGGCGAGTGACGAATCGGTTGGTGCAGTCATGCAATAGTTGACCCATCCACCGTGCCAGACCCCGGCGCTCGGCGCGCGCCGGGGTCAGGAAGTGCTGCGTTGCCACCAAGGCTCCGCGCCCGACCACCGCGCGAGCCAACGCCGCGTGGAACGTCATACGGCCATTGTGAGCATGGAGCACATCATATCCACCGTCGCGCCAGAGACGCGCGAGCTGATGAACCACCGTTCCATCGACCGAGGATCTTTTTTCCAATCCGAACACCGGCATGCTTGCCGCGCGGCCCCGTTGCGCCAAGGCCCCTTGGCTTGGACAAACCAGCGCGGCCGCAACGCCGGACTCGCGCAAGGCTATTGCCAAGTCCAGCATGTGGCGCTCCGTTCCGGCAAAAACGTCGGAATCCGTCAGCAGGGCAACTTTCAAGGATGATAAACGGCTAATTCCTCCGTCGTACTCAGCACGGTGGTTCTTGAGGAAACTTGGCAATCCACCGCACAATCCAGCAAGATTGCCTCGTATCGTCTCAGTATTTGTGACCATTCATAATGAGCCACTGACTGCGAGACAATTTCCGCGTCCGTTTTATCCAACCTGCCAAGCAATGCAGTTAGCTTGGCGGCGATTTCCTTTTCATCGCGGGGTTCATCCAACAGTTCGCCGGTCACATTTTCCTGGACCGCCACAGCAGCCCCGGCGAGTCGGCTGGTCAAAACGGGCAGACCACAAGCCAATGCTTCGATGATGACGAGCCCCCAAGCCTCGTATTGGGTGGGCAGGGCGAAGATGTCCGCCGCAGCGTAATACTGCGCGACTTGCGCGCTGGCACCCGGCAAACGCAGGTGTCCCCCAAGGCCAAGTGAATTCGCCAGCTTCAAAACGGGTGCTGGGTCGAAACGCCCCACAGCGAGCACATGCAGCGCTGGATCGTTGAGCATAGCAACCGCGTGGAGCAGCTGCGGCAACCCTTTACGCTCGGATTCGTTGGCAACAAACACGATAACTTTTGCCTCGTTTGAAAACGCCAGGCGGCGGCGCATTTCCGCGCGATCACGCTGCCGCTGGTTACTGTTAAATTCTGCCTTGGAGAAACCATTGGGCAGGATGTCGACGTCCTTCGCGGACACATCGTAGAACTGGATCAAATCGTCCCGCACCTGGGGAGTCAGGGCGATCAAACGGCGGTAGTTGCGCCCGGTCAACAACTGCTTCTCCGCCCGCAGGATCATCGGGTGAAACGGATTGAGGCGTTGCCTGAAACGTCCGCGTGCCGAACGGGTGCGTTTTGAGATGTCGATCCAGGCTGCGTGGACGCTCTGCATCCACACGACGCTGCCGGGAGCCGCTGCCACGCCAAAGCTTCCGGCCACGTCCGGCCGGAGTTTTGCGATGGCTTCGGCGCTCGCTCGCCGGAAACGGTTGACCCGTCCGGCGGCGAGAAAAGCGCGTGAGGATACGTCATGGCGAAAGATTTCTGACCGCAACGCAGCATGGTCCCATTCGCTGGCAAAGGCGTGCGTTTCGTGGCCGCGTTGAGCCATAAAATTCAAGCACTCCACCAAAACGCGTTCAACACCGCCGCGCCGATGACAATCAGGAAAAGATAAGGCAACTTTCATCGTGGAATCTCACTAAGCCGGCACGCTCGCTCCAGCAGCTTCCGCGATGGCCGGACTCTTTTGGGCAGCCTGCAGGGCGTGCTCTCGGGCAAGTTGGCGCCGTTGCAGGCGCGAGTCCGCGATGACGAACGTCGCCATACCAACCGTGGCCCAAGCTGCCGTCAGAGAACCTCGGCTCCAGTAGTGGTCCACCAACCCGTGCATGAATTTGCCAATGATCAGGGCAGGCGCAATGACCAAGACGGACGAGGCCATCGTTTGCGGCGGCACACGCTGGTAAGTTCGCCACACCATCAAAACTACCGTGACGTTCAGCGCGAGAAAAGTCATCAAACCGGGAACGCCAGTTTCACCCAAGCACAGCAGAACGACGTTGGTGGCGTCATAATCCTTGCGCAAACCCATGCCCGCTCCCTGGATGGGGTTGTTGAGAAACAGGTTCCAAGCGTAGTCAATCGCCTCGTAGCGGAGCTGGATGTTGGTCCGTTCGTGGCCGAAACCGGTGGCGTACTCGCGTGAGCTTTCTGGAAGGAAATGCCAACCGAAGATCAACAGAGGAACCATAACCACGGCGCAACGGAGCGCCAGACTAATCCTGCCACGCATGGCCAGGATGACAAACCCGCCGGTGAGCGCCGTCATCCACGCTCCGCGCGACACGGTACACAGACACCCAAAGGCGATGGCCACACAGGCAAACACGTAGAAAAGACGCGCCTTTGGCCGCCGCTCGCTGAGGCAAAGTTCCAATGCAATGACAAACGTGGATGCCAGCGAGGCACCCACGCCATTTTTGTGCAACCCGTACACGTAGGATGAACCCGACGCGAGCACGGAGCCCGCCAGGAAGATGGCCACCACGATCAAGCCGTTGCAAGCCAAACGATAGTCCTCGGCATCCCGGGGCAAACTCGCAAATGCGATCACCAAGACCACGGTGAACATCCCGACCTGCACGACAGATTGCGCCGTGGAAGGTCTCCACTGCCCTAGGGCGCTGAGCAAGCACACGCCCAGATAAACGCACGCAGGCCAGAAGCTCGGGCCAAACCGCAGGCGGCGTGACTTCACGAGCATGACCGGGAGCGTCAACAGCAGATTGACCTCCGCGAGAGAAAATTTCAGCGGTCCCGTTCCCCCCGAAATGTCGTTTTGAAAGGGGGTGGCAGCGAAGATCAGCAGCATGGCCCAGCGCGAACTGCACGCGGCAATCGTCCAGAACAACAGCGCGTACCCACCAGCCAGCAACAACAATTGCGGTGTGCTCATCCGCGCCCCCCTGCCGGTGGGGCGGCGCACAGTTGACGGCCCACTAACCAGAGGTGTTGCCTCGCTCGTGCGGCGGCTTTCGCACGTCGCAGCGGTGTGACCAGAGCCACGGCTGCCCAACCCAAGGCGCGGCCCGAACAACCTACCAGCATCGCCAGGCGAACCAGCAAAAATCCGGTCATCCCGTGATGCTTTAGCACGTATTTGTCCAAGCTTTCGAAGAAGTGATGACTAATGCGGAGCGGCTGATCCTTGCCGCTGGCACCAGCCAGATGCACAACATTAGCGAGCGGCGTGAACATGACATGCCAACCGTTCGCCCTGATTCGTTTTTGCCAATCAGCCTCCTCTTGATACATAAAGAAGCGTTCGTCGAACCCGCCTACCTGCTCGTAAACCTCGCGCCGCAGCAATAGGCATGCGCCGATGACAAAATCCACTTCCCGCTCGGCGGCATGGTTCCAAGTCCGGTAATCGTCCCAGGCGGAATAACGGCGGAACAACCTGGTCAGTCCAAGATTTTCCATCCAGGCGTGCAGAGGTGTAGTAAATCGAAAACAGGATTGCTGGAGGAAGCCGTCTCCATAAAGCAGACGGGGTCCGACCATGCCAACGGTGGGCCGCTGTTCCATAAAATCGATCAGCGATTGAATAGCGCCCGGTTCTGGAAAGGCGTCGGTATTCAACAGCAGCAAGTAACGGCCATGGGTTTGACTCAGCGCCAAATTGTTGGCCGCACCGAAACCTACGTTGCGCTCGCTGACCAGCAAGTGCGCTGCTGGGAACCCAGCTTGGATCGCCGGGACGCTGCCATCGGTCGAAGCATTATCGACCACGAAGATTTCTGCCGTCACTCCACGCAGTTCTGCGGTAATCACACGCAGACACTCCAGCGTCATCGCTCGCGTGTTGTAGCTAACGATGATGACCGAAACGGCAGGATGATTCCGGGAACGTGACATTTTGTTACCGCTTTTTTGCCACCATGAACATGATGTCGCCGCGTCTGTGCCGGGTGGGCAAAGACAACAGGAGGGTCACCCAGATCTTCAGAAATTCCGGGAGCGCCTGAATAATACCGGTGCGGACGAGGTATTCGACCTGCACATCGAAGCCGGCAGACCTGGTTTGTTCCACCAATCGTGTCCCGGATACGGGAGCCTCGTGCTCCGAAACCGCCGGTTCGACCAAATGGTTGCGAAGCACCAGCCGCTTCGCCCAACGGGCGGGCACCAGAGTCCAGCGGAGAAGTTTTGTTACCGACGTGCTCTCGTCACAGGGTTCGGAGACGTAAAGTTCGCCGCCTGTACGCAAGACTCGGTGACTTTCACGCAGCATCGGCAGACAGTCAGGAAGGTGGTGCAGCACGCCTTGGATGGTGACCCCATCGAAGCTGGCATCGGGGTAGGGGAGGCGTTCGCCGTCACCCAGTTGGAAGGCAACTCGACCTTCCAGCCCGGCGGTTTGAACACGTGCCCGGGCGTGCGCCAGCATTTCTGGCGAGTGGTCAATGGCCGTGACTTGGCAGCCAAACTTCGCCAACGTCACCGCTACCACCCCTGTGCCGGTGCCAACGTCCAGTACTTCCGGTTTGCCGATTTTGGCCTGCAAGCGTTTGATCCAGGGATGCAACGAATGCACATGGAAGAAATGAAAATTTCGCGTGACGGTTGCGTCGTAACTAAACGCAGCCTTGCGGTGGTACTCGATATCCAACGCCTTTTGAGCGTCGGCATTCAACGAAACCGTGGAAAGTTGGCTGGTCATGACGAGTAAATAGGGTAGTTCGGAAGACGCTTACGCGTGGGTGACCTCGGGGCTGCGTCGCCGCAAGCAGTCGGCGATGATGTGTTCGACCGCATCACAGCGGTTTTCCCAAGAGTGTTGGCTTGCTTCGGCGCGTCGTTCCTGCGCGAGATGCAAGGGTTCGGACAGAGCCTGGATGGCCCGGACGGCAAACTCCTCCGCGCCTTCTGCCAGATGGACCAGCTCCGGATAGTCTCGGAATCCCGCCACGCGGGTGGCGACCACGGGTTTGCCCAAAGCCAGATATTCCCACAGCTTGATGGGATTCAAGCTCTCGGTAAAAGGAGTGACTTTGTGCGGGACGATGCAAACGTCGAACCACTGCATGTATTCCGGCAACCGCGCGTAAGGTACCGCGCCGACACGAAAAATGTTCGGCCACCGCAGCCGCTCGCGTTCGGCTTCGCTTAAATGGTCGGGGCCGATCAATACCACTGACCCCGCATGACCGATGATGCTGGCAAAGCGACGCACCAGTTCCACGTCCACCCGGTCACCGTGCAAAGTGCCGGTGTACCCGAAAACATGGCCGCGCCAGAGCGCGGCACCCGGCGGCTTGAAGCGGGCAAGCGACGCAACATCGTAATGTCGGGCGTCCACCCCGTTAGGCACCAGATGAACGTTGCGATTGAGAGGTTTTTTGCTTTCGAGCAACGCTTCGGAACAGACGATCACGGTGTCCGCCTGTCGACACAGCCGCGCATCCTCGCGGATTGTCCGTTGCATCCGAGCAGCGGGTTGGCTGACCTTGGACCAATCGTCCGTCACATCATACACGACGGCGGATTCTCCCATGCGGCCAGCCATGTGCGCTGCATCGTGGGGGTTCAACCACAACACGGGCTTTCGAAATCCCAGTCGCGCGGCAGCTCGGCTAATTTGTCGTCGTGATAACCAATCATTCAACCAACGTCCAAGTCGAAAACGGTTCGGAAAAACCTTCCACGGATACGTCAGTATCACGTTTCCAAATCCTGGCGCTCGCTTGGGCTTTCCACTGGTGAATACTCGCCAGCCTGTGCGCAAAAATCCTTGTACGAAGCTACGCGCGAGACCTACAAACAGGATACGAACGTCGGGATGCCGTTCGGCCAGTTTGGCGCATAGAAATTGGTTCCGGCGCCAAATATCGTCCCAATCCTCCAGAGAAACGAAGACCAGATCCCGCATGGATGAAGGTTGGTTTTGCCACCAATCCGGAACAGAACTTGGATTGTCGCGTTGAATTGCCGTCATGCGATTTGGAATTGCGGCGACGCTGCTTGGAGCGCGCGGTGACCGGTCAAACGAGCGTAAACTTCGAAATAGCGGCCTACCGCTCGTGTCCAAGTGAAATCCTGCGCGCGTTCGTAACCGGCGGCAGCCAGACGCCGGCGCAGAGGGGCGTTAATCATCAGTCTGCTGATCGCTGCCGCCAGCGCGTCGGGATCTTCCGGTGGGACCAGCAAGCCGGTTTGCTGGTCATCCACGATTTCCGGGACACCCCCCACCCGGCTGGCAATGACGGCGCGTTCGGCCATCATAGCCTCCAGATTTACCAGCCCGAAAGGCTCCTGCCGGGAGGGAAGCACGAAAAACAAACAGCCTGCAAAAAGCTGCAGAGCCTTACCGTGTTCCACCCGCCCGAGGAACAGCACCCGGTCGGCGATGCCCAGTTCTGCTGCCAAGGATTGCAAAGCTTGGTGCTCCGGACCATCTCCGGCCAAGATCAAATCAAACTTGGGGAGGTGTTGGCCAGCGAGTTTTGCCATCGCGCGCAACAGCACGTCGAACCCTTTTTGCGACACCTGCCGCCCGATGGCCAAGATGTACGGATTTGGTGGGGTGTACGGGGCTGGCTGACCTCCCAGCGCGATCCCGTTATGAATCACCGCGCCCTTGTAACGCAGCGATTGGCCGTACCATGCTTCTGCTTCAGCAAACGTTTGTTCCGAGCAGGCTGTCACGTAGTCCGCCCGATCCAAGGCATCTCGCAATGCGCGTTGCGCCCAACGCTCTCGTTGAAACAAGCCGCCCGCATCCATGCGTAACTCGCCATGGAGCGTAACCACCAACGGCAATCCTAGTGCCTTTTGGGCAGCCATTGCATAAACGGCGTTCAGGCTGACGCAGTGAACGTGCAGCATCTCAACCCGGTGTCGTTTGAGAATCTGGATGACCCTGCGACGGACCAACGGCGCGGTGCCAAACGCCGTCACTTTGGATTTGAGGCTGGGTCCAGCAACGCGCATGGCGAGGCTGTATACCGGGATGCCTTCAAAGGTTTCCTCCGCCGGCAAAGAGCGTGGCCAGCGGTTGGTGAGCACAACGACCTTCACCCCTCGTGCCCGATATTGATGCGCAAGCTGGCGGCAGCATTCTTCCACGCCGCCAACGTGCGGATGAAAAGCGCTTGCAAAAAAAGCCACAACTTTAGGATGCATGAGCAAATAATAAATCAGTCGGCTCGCGCCACATTCGCAATCCGGGCCAGGAGTTTCGGCAAGAGCACGGCGGCATTTAGATGAGCTTCGGCATGCAAGCGAGCTGCCTGCCGCATCGTGGCGCGCAGATCGTCATCGCGGAGCAAGTTTGACACGGCAGCCACAAAGCCAGCTTCGTCATGCGGAGGGATCAAATAGCCGGTCTTTTGGTGCAGAACCAAATTTGCCATGCCGCCGATGCGCGAGGCAACCGTGGGGATGCCGAACGCTTGCGCTTCGGTCACTGCGAACGGCGACATGTCGCGGGTGGTGGGCAGGCAAAATACGTCCGCCGATGGAAATATTTCCGTGAGCAGCCGCTCGTTTGGCACCGCTCCGTGGTTGACGACGTTCTTCAATCCCGGACGCACGTCGGCATCGTTGGAGACCACGTGCAATTCAGCCACGTCAGCCCAATACTTCTGGTGCCAGCCAATTAGCCGGGCACCGCCTTTGCGTCGCCAGTCATTGCCGCAAAACAGGATGCGCGGCAAACCGCCCGCTGCGGAACGACGCGCGCGCGTCGGCGCCATGTCGTCCAGATCAATCACCGGGGGGATGACCATGATCCGCTCGCGCGGCACAAGAAAATCCTGTGCCAGGGACTCCGCGATCCACCCGCTCATCGGCACAACCAGGCTGCAAGCCGCGAAAATGGCACGTTCTTCTTGCCAGGAGTGTCCGGCGTCCGACTGCCCAAGCAGATCGCGCACGTAGGCTGGGCCGGTTACGTCCGTGCAAATCATCAATTTCGTCTGGGCGGCACGACAGAGTCCCACTAAGGCAGGCGCGAGGATCTGGGAATTGACGAACACCGCGTCAAATTCCCGGCTGAGGATGAGCTTGGAAAAGCGACGGCGCACATGCCAACGCCAAGCTCGAGCCGGACTGAGCAGCCCGCGTCCAATAGGACGCGGCAACGGGCGGTTGGCAAGTTTCATCCAGAGCGGCTGGGTGATGCGCACGTGAATCGCGTCCAATTCCGCGCAAAGCGGAGTGTAGCGTTCGAGGTATCGGCTCCACGTCTTCCAACCGAGGTGGTACATCGAAAGAAACAGCACTCGCGCCTTTGCCAGTGGAGGCGCCTGCCTTTTGTGAAGCCCGACATTTGGTTCGAGGGCTGGCATCTCAGCTTTGGTAAACCTCCTCGTATTGTCGGCACACGCGTTCCCAAGAAAAATCCTGCGCACGAGTCAGCCCGCGCTGCCGCCAGCGTTCGCGCACGCCCGCGTCTTGCAACAGAATCAACAACCGCGCGCCCAGTTCGCCGTCTTCCGCGAGAACGCCGTCTCGTCCTTGATGGGTAACCTCGCGCGCGCCGACGTTCGGCGAAGCCACCACCGGCACGCCACTGGCCATCGCCTCAATGTAAGGCACACCGAAACCTTCATAGGTGCTCGGCAGACAAAACACCCAAGCACGCCGGTAGAGGTCGACCAGAGTATTCTGGTCAATCCGGCCCATCCAGCGGACACCGTTTCCCTCGACCTCGTCTGCGGGACGTTCACACACGCACCAAAGCTGCGCTCCCGGCAGGACCGGACGAATCTGCCGCCGGAAAATTTCCAGCAGCAAACGGCCGCGCTTGCGCCCGTGCATCGTACCAACGAACAAGATGGAAGGTTCCGCTGAATTTTCCCTCCCCGGAGAGAAGGTTTCGGTGTCCACGCCGCACGGAATGACATGGCGGATATTCGGAAAATACCTGCGCGTGTTCTCGGAAACCGCCACCGTATCGTCCGCCAAAAGGAGCGAATTATATTCACAGGCGGCCAACGCAGCCATGCGAGCCTTGCCGACAAACGAACGCGCATGCAACATTTCCGCAAAGCAACTTCCGTGGTAAGTGTGAACATGCTTGGGCCGCTTTCTTCCCCACAGAAACCAATCATCTCCGTGGGCGTTGAGTACGTCGAAAGCCGAGAAATCATACCGGCGCAAATCCCAAGCAAATTGAAAGGTGCGCCCCCGTCGCCGGAGCGGGGCGACAATTGTTTCGTAGAGAGAATCCACCGACCCACCCGTCTGGCTGAACACGGTGACCGAATGACCACGCCGCACCAAGGCATTGGCCAAATAGTGCACTTGGTATCCTACACCGATCTTGCTGCCGCTCGGTAGATACAGGCTGGTAATAGCAATCTTCATGGCAGGTCAACGCCATCCGGCGGCTCTCAAAACTCGCCCAATGGAACCTCGTAGCTGGTATTTGGCTTCGCGCATCCCCAAACCGATGTAATTCAATCCGTGCAGGGTCGGCGACGTTTCATTCTCGCCGCGCAACAGCTCCGCGCATTCGCTGATGAGCCGATGGAAAATCACCTTTTGGGAAAACCATTGCTTGTGGGTGGCGTAGGCTGACTCTGCCATTTGTGGGTAATCTGACTCAGCGGATTTTAGCAAGCGGGGGATGGTTTTCACCTTTGCCTCGGGCACTTGTAAACTTAATGCGCTCCAATCCGGTCCGGCGGGCGGAACCCATTGGTCGCTGATGATGACCGGAACCCGCCCGGCAGCCAGGGTTTCGAACAGACGGATGGAGCTTGTGCCCGCTCCACGTGGACAGAGGACAAACTTGGAACGCAG
Source organism: uncultured Chthoniobacterales bacterium (assembly GCA_964242205.1). GTDB lineage: Bacteria > Verrucomicrobiota > Verrucomicrobiia > Chthoniobacterales > SZAS-18 > CAHJWO01. The sequence goes on along the minus strand of CAXTBX010000022.1, from coordinate 14,742 downwards.
CAGCGTGGAGGTGTAACGCGCTTTTTGCCGGTCGTAAGCTTGGGGTTGAGACCGGTCGTAAAAAACGAAGCCGGACGTGTCTTCCACCACCGCACGTGAGTGTTCCAAGCACAGCACGGCACTGCGCACGGGATGACTGCGCGATCCCAGGAACGAGAAAAGCAGATCGGGTGCAACGCCGAGACGTTCCTCATCTGGGAAGCTCGCCGCGCCGTAATATGCGCATGCGCGTTGCTGCCCCGCGTCGAAAAACCGTGCTGGCATGCTGCAATACAATCCCCGCCATACCACCCAGGGATGATCGCACTCATTGTAAACCAACGTCTTCTCACCAAATTCCTGCACCAACTCATGTTTGAGCAAGGATCGCAGCCGCCAGTCGGGCGACAAATGCAGGTCTACGAACAAGATCAAATCTGCTGTCGCCGGATTCTCCGTAACCAGATGCACGCCGTAAATATCTCTGCTCGCCGCCGCTTTCCACGCGTGTACGGCTGGCGAAGCTTGCGCGTCGCTCGCGCAGGCTGCCAGGTAGACACGGAGCTGTTTTGCGTTTGGACGCATGGTTGAAAGACGCTCAGAGCACCCGACCGAGGACGCTTTTCGCCAAGTGCGCGATCTTGGGATGTTTTTTGAGCAGCGGGCGCTTGTACACCAGACGCGAGGCCTTACCGTCCAGGCGCTGGTAGTTTTCCGCTTTGAGGTCGCCCTCCAACAGCGCGACAAATACCCACTGCTCAAATTCGTCGTAATCGAACCGGAAGTCTGTAAAATCGTCTACGGTCCACAAACTCCGGTGCCGCTCGAACTCATTTTCGAAAAGTTCCTGCGTAAAAAATACCGTGGGCGATGACAGCAAAATATGCCGCGATTTTTTGCGTAGCTGCTGGAGCAGATCGAGACCGACTTCCTTGTCGAAGTGTTCGATCACGTCGCCGATGATCACCAGATCGAACGTACCCAATTCCGGCAACACGGTTCGTAGGTCGCCGAAGTGCACCTTGTCATAAATGTAGTGATAGGTCGGCGTCGCGTACTCCGGGAACGCCTCCACCCCTTCGATCCTGACCCGCCAATCCTCGCGTTGGTAGCGGTGGGCGTTGATGTCCGTGTATTCGCGAGCAAGGAATCCCCATTTGCCAAATCCCACACCAATGTCCAACACAGACGCCGGTTGGAGCCGGACGATCCAATCGACCATTTTACTGATGTGAACGTGTGTACTGGATGGCATAAAGATCTAGGCGTTGACGACCGCCTTTTCGTCCGCGCGCGTGCGGCAGAGTTGCGAGCGAATTACCTCCCCCTCGGGATCATGGCGCGCCGCGTCAGAACCAGTACGGCTTAGCCAGTACAACCCGGCACCTAGTCCAACCACGATGCCCGCTACGCTGGCGAGCAGATGAGCAGTGGCTCCTCCCGCTTTGCGAATAAAATCCTGCCCCACCTGTCGACCAATTCCAACCAGGTGACGTGTGGCCAACGCCCCCGGTCCGAAATTACGGACGATCATGATCAAATTGTTCTTGATGTGGTAATAACTATATTTCGGGCTGAAGCGCCGTCCGCCGGTTTGGCGCGCGCCGATGTGGTCAACGCAAACACCTGGGTTAAAGATGAAACGATGACCTAGCCGCCGGGCACGGGCGCAAATTTCCGTGTCTTCGCAGAGACTGAACGGTCCTGGCCGCATGTCGTCGCGGAAGCCGCCGAGTTCGGCCAGCACGCTGGCACGAAACGACATGTTGCAACCGATCATGTGATCCACCGGGACGATGCGGCCCGGATTCGCCGCGAAATTACCCGTGGTGCGTCCGTCCGGCAGAAATCGTCCGATCCGATCAACGCCATGTTTTTCCTCTCCAGGTTGCTCGTTGAGCGCCCGGCCCGCCACTCCTGCCACGGCAGCGTCCGCGTAGCTGGCTCGCAGATTTGCCGCCCAATCGGGATGCACGAAAGCGTCGTCGTCGAGGAAAGCGATGATCTCGCCCGTTGCGCGCCTCAATCCCGCGTTGCGCGAGTGGGGCAGATTGCCGCGTCCGCCGTCGTTACGCAGATATACCACCGCCGGAAACCCGGCCACAATGTGCTCCGTGTCGTAGTCGTTGGAAGCATCCACGACGATGATTTGTTCGGGCGGCTCACTCTCCACATGCAGACGTGCAAGGTTTTCCGCCACGCAATCCGCACGGTTGTAAGTTGGGATGATGACGGTGAGTGTCATTTGTGCATTCCGAGGAGATAGCGTTCGATGCGCCAGGTCAGTGGCGGTGGCAGGCAGGCGTAGCATCGATCGATCCGCCGCGGCAGGAGGACGCGTCCCAGCGCATGGATAAGTCCCGCCGAGCGTAAGTCCCCGGCGCGGAGGGCGCGCCAAAGAGCGTTTTGCACCACGGAGCGGTATTCGCGTCCGTACTGCGCCAACTCCTTGAAAAACGTTAAACCGCGCACCGCGTGGGGCATGGGCCGCCCTCCGCACCAAGCGTTGATCATTGTCGCCAGGGTAGAGAGAGCGTTGCCGGAATCGTTCGTACTCTGCGCGGCGTGCATCCGGCTGAAGCCCAGCCGTTCCGGCAGCGTGTGCCACTCCGCAATACGCGCGACGTTGATGAACATCAGCCAATCCTCGCCACATGCGTGCATCGGTGAAAAACAACCGGCTCGGATCAGAGTCTCCCGCCACAGCACGCTGGCGGACATCACCCCCCGTGCCCGCTCCAACAGCCGCCGGTAGCTCTCGCCGGTGACACGCAGGTATTCGAAACCGTTGCGCTTCGGGTCGGCGCACTCCGCCGCCGCGTGGCATTCTTCTAAATTCTCGGCGACGAAGTCTCGTTGGAAAACGGAATCGTATTGATGGCCAGTTCTGCCACCAAAGATCCACACCGGATTGTTCAGGGCATGGCAGTCGGGGTGAGCGGCCAGATAGTCTCGGGTTTTTGCCAGTTTTTCACGGTGCCAGAGGTCATCGTCATCAAGAAAAGCCACCCATTCGCTCGTGGCAGCAGCGACCCCTGTGTTGCGGGCGACCGAACGCCCGAGGTTCGGCTGCTCAATGACTCGCACTGCGGGAAAACGCTCCCGGACACTCGCGGCGGTGTCGTCGGTGGAACCGTCAACCACCACGATGACTTCGGCGGCAGACCACGTCTGCGCCAAGACGCTGCGAATCGCCTCCAGAGCGTAAGTGCACCGGTTGAATGTTGCGATGATTACGGAGACCTTCACGCGAAAACAGCCTCCCTTGGTTTTGCCGTGGTTGGTGCTTCCCGGCTGGCAGCCGCAAGTGCGGTCACGGCGTCAGGCATTCGACTCAGACGTAACGGACGCTTGTGGGGTCCCAAACCGAACTGACTGAGAAAACTCTTCAACAGCGGATGGCGTCGCGCCCAGAGCCAACCGTCCACCTCCTCGTGCCAGTTACGCTCGTGTGCGTGGCCTGAGGAGATGAACTTGCGCCGTAGCCAAGCTTCGTCACGCAACATTGACAGATGCCAGATCGCCTGATCCGATGAGATCACGCGGTCCACCTTGATGCCGTTCGGCACGCGGACCCGACTGCCGCGGCGGCTCAAGTCTACGTGGAAATGTCCGCGCTCGACCCGACGCGCCAGCGTCAGACAGCTGCCCGAGCGCACTGCCACCGGTCCGGGATAGCCGGGTGTGCGCCGCCAACCCGGATCACACCATTCCAGATACCGCTGTTCCGAAGCCTGGCAGTACAGCCAGTGCATCGGGTAATTCAACGCGGTTCTTCCCAGACGATCCGCTTCCAGCAAGCAATCAGCGAAAACCGACGCGTCGCCGATGATTTCGTCTGTGTCGAGTTGCAGCACCCAATCCGCATCCGTGCCTGCTTGGTCAAGTACGCATTGCCTCTGATAGGTGTCATTTTCCAGCGGACGAGCGAAAAACTCCCGCCGGGCGTAATGACCGGGACAAAAATCCAGTTTGCCGTCCCGGTCGATGGCGCGCAGGCGGTTCAGGCATTGATCGGTATCGAGCGGAGCGCCGGTCCAACTGAAGCCGTTCTCATCGTATGACACAACGATGCGGTCGACCAGTGGATAGTACGAGAGCACGCTGCCTTCAATCCAGGCAGGATCTGCTGCTAAAACATAAGCGTTAATTTTCATTTAAACACGAAGCATGGCCCGCCTGTTTGCTGGTTGGTGATCGGCGACGTAGGCGAAATCGCTGAACACCATTCCGTTGCTGGTAGCTTCTTCATTACCCGCTGCCGGGTAGGGAAAAAGTGGGATCACTTCGAGTTGGCAAGCCTCTTCAAAGCGGTCCACGATGCCTGCACTGCAGATGAACATTTCGACCCTGTAACGTCCCGGCTTGAGCCACGGGGTGCGGAAACTAAAATGCCCGTCCGTTGCCTCATCGGCGTCAAACCAAACGCCCACCATCCGCGAGTCGCATTGCGCCAGCACCGCGCCGAGTTCGTTGACGATGTGCGCGGAAACGAAATATTTGCCCGCAAAAAAACCGCGTCGAGCAATGGAAAACTTTACGGTCTTCGTCTCGCCGCAGGTGAAGGTCTCCTTGGCGGGCGTGACCTGCGAAAAACGCAACTCTCCGGTACCGGGTCGACGATCTGGGTCGGCGGTGACCACGCTTGCTTGCGCGAAGCTTGCCGTATAATGCTCGATGGCTTCCGCCACGCTGCCGATGTGTTTGACTTGCCCACGCTCTAGATACAAGCCTCGGTTGCACAGCACTTGGACGCTTTGCATGTGATGGCTGACGAAAAGCACGGCTCGACCGCCTCTCGCTACGTCCTTCATCTTGCCGAGGCATTTACGCTGAAACTCGGCGTCACCAACCGCGAGCACTTCGTCTACGATCAGAATCTCGCTCTCCAGATGTGCAGCCACCGCGAACGCCAGCCGCACATACATCCCGGACGAATACCGCTTCACCGGTGTGTCTAGAAACTTCTCGATGCCTGCGAAGTCCACGATTGCCTCGAACTGCCGGGTGATTTCCCGGCGGCGCATCCCCAAGATCGCGCCGTTGAGAAAGATGTTCTCCCTTCCGGTCAGTTCGGGATGGAAGCCGGTGCCTACTTCCAACAGGCTCCCAATTCGACCGTAAACCGCCACCTCGCCTTCGGTGAGTTCCGTAATCCGGCTCAGGATTTTCAGGAGCGTACTTTTGCCCGCCCCGTTGCGTCCAATGATGCCCACCACGTCCCCTTGCCGCAGGTCAAAACCCACGTCGCGCAGTGCCCAAAACGTTTCCCTGTCCGCGCGCTGGAATGGATTGCGTGCACGGTGCAGCAGCGCTTCGGCAAGCGTGGCATGCTCGTTGCCCTGGTGCGAGATCGTGTAGGATTTGCCCAACCCTCGCGCGCGGATGGCGAGGGAACTAGATAACATCGGCAAACTTCCTTTCCATGCGTTTGAACACACAAAACCCGGCGATGAGACAAACTGCCGATATCGCGGCAGCATAGCCCAACGCTCCGACTTGCGGCGCTGGCGTGCCGAGCAGCGACGCCCGGAAAGCTTCCAACGGCGCACTGATCGGGTTCAAATAAAACAGCGTGCGCCACCGTTCGGGCACAGCCGTCGCCGGGTAAGCCGCTGGGCCGGCGTAGAGCAAAATCTGCATCAGCACCGGCAGGATGTACTGCACGTCACGGTATGAAACAGACAGTGCCGATGTCATCAAGCCCAGCCCCAATCCTAGGGCGAGTAATATCCCTATCCAGACTGGCAAAAGACCCACGGCCACCGTGGGCATCACACCGTATAAGGTCAGCATCACTGCGAGCATGGCGGCGGCCACCACAAAATCGACCAGCACGGATGGCACTGCGCTCAACGGCAAAATCAACCGCGGAAAATATACTTTGGCGATCAGTTGCGAATTGCCGGTCAGGCTGCCGCTCGCCTTGGTCACCGTGTTATTGAACAGGTTCCAGCCCAGCAAACCTGTGTAAGCCAGCAAAAAATAAGGCACCCCGGTTGTCGACACTTTCGCCACCACGCCAAACACAAACGAAAACACGCCCGCCGCCAGCAGTGGCTGAAGCACCACCCAGATGATGCCCAGCACCGTCTGTTTGTAGCGCAGCTTGAGGTCACGCAGAGTCAGCGTCCACGCTAACTCACGAAATGCCCACACCTCGCGCACATTCAGGCTGCTCCACCCCTGCCTGGGCCTCATGATAAACAAAGGTGCGCGCCGCGCATCTTCAGCAGCAGCCAACACCTCCGTGCGCAAGACGGTTAAATGGTTAACGGTGGTTTCCATTTTCTGTTTCCCGTGAAGCTCGATTTCCCTTGCCTTCTATCGACGATTCATCATCACTTCAGCTTTCTCTGGCAACGCCGGAAGAGAGGGTGCTTTGCCTGCACCGTTTTTCGACTGCCCGTAGTTTTCCGGCGCTCCGTAAACTGACCTCCCGGCATAATCGTAGTGGTAACCGATCCCGTTCCACTTTGGCGTTCGGTTGAGCACCAGTCCGTCCGGCTTGACGCCTGCGCGCTGGAGAAGTTCGAGGGCGCGGCGCACCACTTTGCGCGGTGTCACGCTGCAACGGATGACCAAACAGATGATCGATGCGCACTGGACGATATTAAGGGTGTCGCTGACCACATTGACCGGCGCGGAGTCGATCACGATCCGGTCAAAAGTGCCCTTCATCCACGTCACGAGTTCGCCGAACTCGTCGCTGGACAACAACTCCGCTGGCCGCTCGATACGCGAACCCGACGCCAGCAACGATAGATGTGGGATGGGAGTGTGCGTGATCGGGGCTGGCTGGCCCACCATGTAATCGCCGATGCCAGGTAGTTTGCCCTTGATACCCAGCAATCCGCCCGCCAACGAGGGACGCCGCAGGTCGGCTTCTACTAGCAGCGTTTTATGTCCCTGCTGCGCGAAAGCAATAGCCGTGTTCACGGCGACAAAGCTTTTGCCCTCGCCCGGTACGGCGCTGGTGAAAAGCACCGTTTGATGGTCCTGCCGTGAGCCGCTGGCAGCCAGGGCGGAACGCAGGGTGCGAAAGCTCTCCGCCGCCACGGAGTTTGGATGTTGTACTAGCGCCAACATGCCTCCAGTCGATCCCGCATCGGTCATGGTCGGGACGGCGGTCAATACGTGCAGTCCCAGCAACCGTTCGGCGGAATCCACGGTGCGGATAGAAGAATCCAGTACGTGCAAGCCGGCCAAAGTCCCTGCTGCCAGCAGCGCGCCCCCGATCAATCCGCCCAACACGATGTAATTGCGGCGGTTGGCCAAAGACACCGCGCTCGTCGCCGGTTCAACCACTTGAAAATTACCTGCGGGTGCGCTGCCCAACGCCAAGGTGCTTTCCTTGAGACGTTGCAGCACAGAATCCACCAACGTCCGGTCAGAATCCGACTCTCTTTGCAGCGCCCGAAATGGAATTAATTTTTCCTCGAGTCCGAGTAAAACTTTTTCCTGGTTCGTTACCGCGCCCTGCAAATTCGTTTCCTTGGCTGAGGCTGCCCTTAAACGCGATCCGAGTCGGCCCGGCGCACTTCGGGCTGCTTCTGCCAGCGAACGGCGAGCACTGTCAGTCTGGGCAACCTGCTCAATGAAACGCGGCCACTTGGGGCCGTACCGCTGACGTAGGGCGGCCAGCTCGGCCTCCGCCCGCGAGAGCAGTGCTTGAGCGGCCACTACAGGGGCGTCCTGCGCAATACTCGTGATCAACAAAAGCTGCTTGGGATCATCCTCCGCGCGTTTGACGAGATCCATGTCGGATTCCAGCATCAACCGCTCGCCTTTGGCACCGGTCAAATCCGCGTTCAAGTCGCGCAATTTTTCTTCGATGTAATTGCGCCTGTCTTCCACGGAAACCGACTCCAGCGAGTCCGATTTCAGGCTGTTTTTGTAATCCTGTAGCCGCTGCTCTGAAAGCCGGAGATTATTCTTCAGTTCCTCGTACTTTTTGGATAGGAGACTGTTCTGATCCTCCTGGTCCTTCGTGCGTTGCTCCTTGCCTTGAGCAACGAACTGATCGACCAAAGCGTTTGCTACCAGACGCGCCATGTTGGGATCGCGGTGCTCGAACGACACGTCCACCAAACGGGTCCGTGGCCGCAACGCTACGGTTGAGCCTGCCAATAACAAATTGGTTATTTGCTCTGGCGAAACGGGCTTGGCGGGCGGGTAACCAAGGAAGGTGGCGCTGGTGGAAAGACCTAGTACCCGTCCGATTCGTTCCATCAGAGAGTGGTTCCGAAAATTCTGGATGATGGTCTCCACCGTCTCGGGATCTTTCAATTCTTGATCATCCTTGGGGTTGATCGCTTTCTGATCACGCGTTTGAATTTCAATCACCGCCACGGAACGGTATAAGTTCGGTTCCTGTCTCGTGTACAACCAAGCACCCGATCCTGTCAGCAAGGCCACGAGCGCGATCAGCCAGCCGTGTCGCAACAACGTGTGCAGCAGTTCGCGGACTTCCTGCGTGCGCTGGGCGTCTTCGTCGGCGTCACCGTTGATGGGAAAACGGGTGGATGCCATGTCTAGAAAAAGCGTTCGGGAATGCTGATTGTATCATTGGCCTGGATGACAAAACGAGGGCGGTTGCGGTCCTTCATCATGCGGTTCACATCCACCCTGAAAGTTTCCTCGTGACTGCCCGCCGCCCGCCGCACGATCACTTCCGAGAGCTTTGCCAGACGCGTGAAGCCGCCTGCACGCGCGACTGCCCCCAGAATGTCCATTGTCTGCTCCTCAGGGATGTCGTAGGTCCCGGGGCTGCTCACTTGGCCAAGAACGGTAAAATGCTGCTTGTTGTAAGTAGTAATCGACACCGATACCTGAGGATGCAGGATGTAATCCGGCGCCAGCAAACCGACGATCATGGCCGCAGCATCGTTGGTCGTTTTCCCGGCCATCCTGATGACGCCGAGCAAAGGAAAATTGATCGTGCCATCTCGTGAAAGCCGTTGCTGAGAGTCCAGTTCCGGCTCACGGAACACACGGATAGTCACGGTATCCCCCGGGGTGAGTTGGTAGTTTGCCGGAGGCATGCTGGTTGCCGTCTCGGAAGCAACTGACGGCCCGGCATTACCGGTGGCTTGACCTTGCTGCGTCTGGGCTGATGCAAGCTGCGTCCAGCCGCTCAAGCCGAGCAGAATGCATAAGAAAAAGCGCTGCATGTTAGTAAGCAAAAGTGGCTTGTACGAGCGTGTGAAAGAAATCGACCGAATCCCCGTTCGATTGGTTGTTACCGTAAGTAGCAAGGGCAGAGGCGGACCACCGGCTGCCGATCTTGGCGATGATCCCGCCCTGCACTACCACGTAATCGTCTGTGCGATCCGACGAAGATCGGCGGCGGCCGCTGGCACCATAATAATCCGCGTTTTCGTAACCGAACGTCGCAGTCGCGGTCCAACGCTCTCCGAGCCGTTGCGTGGCCGTCAGAGCCACGTTGCTGGAAACATAGTTGCTATCCGTCAATTGCGCCGAATTGAATGTCCGCCGCTCACTCGTGAGCGCAAACGTAGTGCCTTCGCGGGCTTGCCAAGTAACCCCCAGTCCATAGACCGGCGTGATCTTCTCGCCATCGTGAGTCTTGCGAAATTCCACGCCAAACTGGCCGTTGACCGTTAGAAACCCGTTGCTGGTGTAGGTGAGGCGCGTGAGCAATTGCTCGAACACTTGGGTCCGGTTGTTCTCGACGGTCAGTGACCCCACCGCAAACCCCAGGCTGACCGTGGTCAGGGGGCTATAATTGTAATTGGCGAAGTTGGTGCTGACCACGCCACCGGAACTGTCTCCTCGTTCGAAAATGCGGACTGGCACGGAGAGATCAGATTCCAGGCTGCTCTTGACGCTGTATTGATAGGTGCCGGTCAGGGCGAGGCTCAGGAGTTGGCGTCCCACGGTCTGCCCGCCAAAATCCCGGTCACTCTCGGAAAACTGCGAAAACTGCAAGCCCACACCAAGCGTCAGCTTGGTCAAGGTCAGGACTCCACGCATGGAAAATGACTGGTCGTAGGGGGTTTGTGGATCATCCTCCCGCCCCAGACTCAAACTGCCGAAATATTGGAAGCTGAGCACCCGCCCGGTTGCAGGCTCCCCGATCGTTACATCAATCTCCGGTGAGATGGTCGCATAGAACTGCGTCAGCGAACTGCCTGCTTGGTCTCCGCTCGCCGAATAATAATTGAACCCCGTGCTGACCGATGCGTTCAACGTAAAATCGCCTCGCCGGAACCCGCCCGGCGTGGCGGCATCGGAATACAAATACGGTGAATTCAGCGGGCGTGGCATGCCGCCTAAGCCGGTAAAGAGCATCTCTGCATTGCCCACCGCCTGTTGTACCGCCGTGGTCGCCAAGGGGTCCATCGGCATGGATTCCTCCACGCGTTCGTTGGAGACAGGCTTCGGCGCGGTCGAGACCGACGTTTCGTCAGATAGATTCGAAGAATCATTTTTTGCTACGACCGGTGTCGCAGACGGTTGAAACTCTCGCTGCGGATTTCGAACTGGCTCGGGAGGGGGTAAATCATCAACGTTGAGCCGGTCATCCGGCGAGTTGTTCCCGTCTGGCGGAAGGATCGGCTCGGATGGTTCAGACGACGTTTCGGTGGAGGGCGACGGGTCAACCTCGGTGGGTGCCATCACAGCCGTCTTGGGAGATCCTAAGGGAGCAGGTGACGATGTGGGCGTTGGTGTGGCTTGGCCCCAAGCGAGCCCCGGTTGATTCGCCACGGCTAAAAGTAGCCACAGTTTGAGCGCAGAAGATGTCCAGCGTCCGCTGGCAGGCAGCCTGAATCGAAGCACTCTTAAGAACATGGAATTTATTGCCTGCAGTGATCGCCTCAACCTGCTTGGCGAACAGTCGCGCAGTTGGTTGAAATCACGCTATTTGACCGACAAATTCCTGCCAGCGTGCGGTGACTTCCCGCTTCAAACTGTCGCGAAAGATCTGGCTAGAAAACCTCTCTGCATGTGCCCTGATCACTCTGCGATCGTACCGGTGACCCTCTAGCTCGAATTTTTCCACGCTCGTGCAAAGCGCCTCGGCGGTTTGTTCGTTGAAGAACAAACCCGTCTTACCTGGTATAACCGTTTCCCGCGCCCCACCCTTGCCATACGCGATGACCGGCGTACCGCATGCTTGGGCTTCCACTGGCAGAATACCAAAATCTTCCTCCGCAGCAAAGATGAACGCCTTCGCGCCCTGCATCTCACGCACCATGACTTCATCGGGTTGGTAAGACAGCATTTTCACGTTGGGCGTAGCCCGTTTGAAAATGTTTTTAAACTCCGGTCCGTTCCCGATTACGCGCAGTTCCCGGTGGGGCATTCTTGCGAATGCTTCTACGATCATACCCATCATTTTGTATGGCACCATCCGGGAAGCGGCCAAGTAATAATCGCCCGTTTTATAGGTCGGGAAGAACCGCTCGGTGTCGACCGGCGGATGGATCACCGTGGAGTGTCGCCGGTAAAACTTTTCGATCCTTTTTTGCACGAAACGCGAGTTGGCGATGAAATGATCAACCCGTTGATGATTGATCCCGTCCCACATCCGCAGATAGTGCAGAAAAATCCGGGCGACTACCCCCAGTAGGCTGGCTTCTATCTTTGACTCGCGCAGATATTGATGCTGCAAATCCCAGGCGTACCGCATCGGGGAATGGCAGTAACAAATATGCAGTTGATTTGGTCCGGTCAAAACCCCTTTGGCCACGGCGTAGCTGCTCGAAATGATCAAGTCGTATTGACCCAGATCGAATTGTTCCACCGCGCACGCCATCAGCGGTAGAAACGCCCGGTACCGATTGCGTAGCCCGCCCGGCAAGGATTGGACAAAAGAAGTGGTAACCTTCTTATTCTGGAGGAAATCCCGCTGTCCCTCCGGAATCAGGTCGATCATGGAAAACAAATCGGCCTGAGGGAAAATGTTGATGATCTCTTCCAGCACGCGCTCCGCGCCAGCACGAACTGGCAGCCAATCGTGCACGATGGCAATCTTTTGCGGAGCATCAGCTTGCCACGTGATAGCGTGCCTGACACGGTCTTTGGCGTTTCGCCTTGCAGTTAAAGTTGACATGGTTCTAAAAAATTATCCTTGTAGAGTGATGTGTTGCCCTAAGCGCCTTGACCACAGTTGTTGCCCGTTTACCCCACGGTCTGGATAACTTGGTGTCCCGCCGTCTTCCTACAAATAGGCTGGCTTTCGCGACGGCAATGCATAATCGCCAACTTGCCGTTTGACGAGCGTATTTGTTCCGCGTCTGCGAGGATGCAAAACCGACCTTTTAGACACTCAAAGATTTTCGGGCTACCATATCGCTTCTATGCAGTCACTTGCACATCACATAGGTAGATTTGACGATGGACTACTGATTAAAACACCTCTCATATTTTGGCGATTATTGATAAAGTAATAAGAGGGATTTTGCTTCCAGAACGGAACGCAATTATCATCAAAGAATGCCAGATTTGAGAAGAGGAAATGGCAGGCTGGCGAAATCAGTGTCTCGTATAGGGATCCGCAGGCGAGCAAACGAGCAAGTAGACTCGTCCGGATCAAGATTCGGAAGTCCGGTTACGCTGTTCCGACGAAGATAGAAGCTCAATGTGCTCGCTGCTTCAGCAACATTACAGGTTCTGCGGGTTACCTGGACGCTAGTCGGACTTTATTCCGCCATGGATCAAATTGTCCTCTTGATGAGTGTTGGCCCTGGCTCCCAGGAATTGACGCGGCTACACGATTTCTTCGACGGAATTTTTTATTGGGAACCAGCCGTCAATTCCGTAGTTCTCATTGATGACGCTGTGGAACCGCGTGGATTGGCCAACCAATTCGTCCTCCCGGCGGGCGTGCACATTCATAGCATTCACCATCCCCGTAAAGGCCAGGGAGCGGGCGTGTGGGGAGCTTTGACGGAAGGGATCTTACTTGGTTTGGAATGGATTGCGCTCAATGAACCGCACGCAACGATGGTGTTAAAAATTGATACCGACGCTTTGGTGATCGCGCCGTTTGCCCATCAGGCGGCGACGTTTTTCGGGGCGCGTCCGCAGGTCGGCATCATCGGCCTCCATGACCGCCACTGCTCCGGCCAGTCACGTTCTTTCCAACCATGGGACCGTGCCATTTTCAACCATTCTCTGCCGGTCGGCATTGAGCGCACCCCCGGCGGTAGTCGTCGGTTGCGCTGGCAACTTTTCAACCGTTTTGGAGCCCAGCGGCGCATCTTTCGCCAAGCGCGCTCGCGCGGCTACCGTTGGGGTGAACACTGTTTGGGAGGGGCATACATTCTGAGAATGCAAACGGTGAGAATCCTACAGGCTAGGGGGCTGCTTAGGTATGCCTCCTTCTGGCGGCACAGTCTCATTGGCGAGGACGTCATCGTGGGTGTCTACGTCAAAGCTGTCGGTTGGGACCTGGCTGGTTTTGCGGCCCAACAAGAAATCTTTGGGATCGCCCATATCGGACTGCCTGCGTCACCAGAAGCTTTGGAAGCGGCTGGTTACGGCATCATTCACTCCATCAAAAATGACCCGCTCCGATCCGAGGATCAAATTCGCGATTATTTTCGCGGCAAACGCTATTCATCTGGAGCCGCCGACCGCAGTTCGCTTGAATCCATCAGCATCAGATCTTCCATTGGGAAAGTTTGACCGGGTGGATATACAGCTGATTGGCAGGAAAATTTCGCAGCAGCCGGCGCAAATCACGCTGGTACGGGCGCATCGCCTCTTCGTATTTGTTCGCGTCTTGCTCGTTGTAGCTCCAATAGACGGTCCCCTTTCTTTCGATGGAAGATTCTGTGACGATCTTTTCCGTGGACAATGCCAACGCGGTTGGCAAAGCGAATTCAACGAACAAGCCGTTTGCGGCAAAAACGCCGCAATAATGAGCGAACTTCCGCACGCTTGCCTTGGGGACAATTGCAATGTCTGAAAACGCTGCCACGGCGGGATAATTCAAAGGGTATTTACGCCGGTAATGACGCAAAGCTTTGGCGTAGGCCCAGGCTCTCTCCACAAATGTCTGATTTCCATGACGTAGCGAAGGAGGGCCGTACAAATCAACGAACCGCAAAGGCCGGATCGAAAAACCGTGCGCTCGCAGGAGACGCTCTGCTTCGGCAAATGTCGGCATTTCCTTGCCGTTTTCCAGTCCTTCCACCTGATGTCGATACTTTGCGAGGTCCCGCAGTCGCCACCAGAAGAACCGCTTTTTGCCCTTTTTTGTGTATTCCTGAAAATACAAAGTTTGTTGGTTGTCCAACTGATAGATGTTGAACACGTGCGGAATGAAGCCGCTGTCCGGGTTGAGACCAAACCACTCCCCCAGATTATTTTCGTTGATGGCGGGATGGAGCAGCAGATCGTCCGCAGCGAACACATAATGATCAATCTCTTCCTGAAAGTAGTGTCTAAGCCCCTGAGCAAGGTAACCTTGAAATTGATAGGAATTCTCGAAAACGGCGATCACGTTCTGCTGCCTGCCGTCATAGAAGGGAACCAAATGGTAAACGGCGGAAAATCGTCCTCTGTAAATTTCCTCTAAGATGGGGACATTGTTGTCGTACCGATGGTTGTAAACAAGGATGAGCGCGGCTTTGTTTGACATGCTTGCAATCCATGAAAAAGGTCGGCGAATCTTCGCAGTGAATTTGGATTTAGTTCCGGTTCGTCCACGCTAAATTATCTGAATGGAATTCGAGCATTCGCCGCGCCTTACGTCTCTTTTTCCGCACCAAGCTGACCGCGATTTTGGAC
>CAXTBX010000021.1:26297-50604 GCA_964242205.1 uncultured Chthoniobacterales bacterium | reverse complement strand
GCCATCATGGCTGCGCTCGGATTGGTGGGCGTACTGCGGGCAGCGCAGCAACCCGGCCAAGCCCCGGGCGGGTGTTGCGACGGCGGAAGTTGTTGTGACGGCGGCTCGTGCTGTGTCAGCAAGTAACCTGACCCGCGCTAAAGAAGGCGGCTCTTCCACTGACGGGGGAGCCGCCGAGGCGAAATTATCGAGAAATTGTCTTGATGCCCGGCCCCGGGCGGTATTCCTCTAGCGGTTAGCACGTCCGGCGTTCCCCCAGGTTCCCGCGTTGCGCGCGGGTCAGCCGCCGTTTCCCACTGTTTCCATCTCCCCTGTCATGTCGCCTTCCCAGATCCACCTGACGTTCGTTGATTACGCCATCCTGGTCATTTACTTCGTGTTCGTCATCGGCATCGGCGCGTGGCTCAAGCGTGCCATGACCGGCGGCCAAGGATTCCTCACCTCGGGCCGGTCGATCCCGGCGTGGGTGACGGGCCTGGCGTTCCTGTCCGCCAACCTCGGCGCGCAAGAGGTCATCGGGATGGCAGCCTCGGGTGCCAAGTATGGCATCATGACGAGCCACTTCTACTGGGTGGGCGCGATCCCGGCGATGGTGTTCCTGGCCATCTTCATGATGCCGTTCTACTACGGCTCGAAGGCGCGCTCGGTGCCGGAATATCTGAAGCTGCGCTTCGACGAAAAGACGCGCGGGCTGAATGCCATCACGTTTGCCGTGATGACCATCTTCTCCTCGGGCATCAGCTTGCACGCGCTGGCGAAGCTGATGGTGACGCTCAACATCGGCCTGAGCTACTGGCCGTGCATCTTCGTGTCGGCGTTCATCGTGCTCGTGTACATTTTCCTGGGCGGGCTGACCTCGGCGATTTATAACGAAGTGCTCCAGTTCTTTATGATCGTGCTCGGGTTCGCGCCGCTGGTCTACCTGGGTCTGAAAAACGTGGGCGGCTGGACCCAGCTCAAGCAGGCGCTCGTCCCCGTGGCCACCGGGCACAACCCGCCGTATGCGCCGGGCACCTGGACGCAATCGTGGGCGCACATGGGCAGCGTCGTCGATAACCCGATGGGCGCGGACACGTTCAGCATGGTCGTCGGGCTGGGCTTCGTCCTGTCGTTCGGTTACTGGTGCACGGACTTCCTCGTGGTGCAGCGCGCGATGGCCGCCAAGTCGATGAGCGCCGCCCGGCGCACTCCGCTGATCGCGGCGTTCCCGAAGATGCTCTTTCCCGCGCTGGTCATCCTGCCCGGCATGATCGCCATCGCCCTGCACACCAGCAGCGGCGGCAACTTCCTGCCCCTGAGCGCGGACGGCAAGACACCTGATTACGATTTGACCATCCCGACCCTGCTGGGCCGGTACTTCCCGACGGGCATCCTGGGCATCGGGTTCACGGCACTGATGGCCTCGTTCATGTCGGGCATGGCGGGCAACGTGACGGCGTTCAACACCGTGTGGACGTATGACATCTACCAGAGCTACATCGCGCCGGAGAAATCCGATCAGCACTATTTGTTCATCGGCCGGATGGCGACCGTGGTGGGCATCCTGCTGAGCATCGGCGCGGCGGCGCTGGCGTCGAACTACAACAACATCATGGACATGCTCCAACTGGTGTTCTCGTTCGTGAACGCGCCGCTGTTCGCCACGTTTCTGCTGGGCATGTTCTGGAAGCGAGCCACGGGGCACGGCGCGTTCTGGGGACTGCTCGCCGGGACGCTCGGCGCGCTGGCGGTCCACGGCCTGTCGGTGACGGCGGGCAACCCGCCGGGGATCAAGGGTGGCTGGATCACGCCGCACTTCACATTCCCGAGCGAGATGAGCGAGAACTTCCGCCTGGCCATCGTGGCGTGGACGATGTGTTTCGTCGTGACGATTGCGGTGTCGCTGCTGACCCCGCGTGTGAAGACCGACACCGAGTTGAAGGGCCTGGTTTACTCGCTAACGCCGAAGCCCGAGAGCGAGAACGAGCCGTGGTACGAGCAGCCCGTGACGTTGGGCGTGATCGTGCTGGCTTGCACGCTGCTGCTAAACATCATCTTCGCCTAAGCTCAGAAACCTTCATTTCCCATGAACCTCGATTTAAGAATTCCGGTCGGGCTGATGTTTGCCATTTTCGGCGTGATCCTGGTGGCGGTAGGGCTGGTCGGCGGCCCCGCGCTGACCGAGAAATCGCTCGGCGTGAACATCAACTTGTGGTGGGGGCTGGTGATGCTGGTGTTTGGCGCGCTGATGCTGGCGATGTCGCGGCGGAAGGAGTAGGGCGACGGCAGCGGCATCACGCGCTCCAGCCGCCGTCCACGTTCAGGCTCTCGCCGTTGATAAAACCCGCTTTCGGGCTGGCGAGGAACGCCACGGCCTCGGCGATTTCCTCGGGCTTGCCGAAACGGGCCACGCTGGTGAACTGTTTCATCGCGTCGAAGGCCGGGCCGTCGGTGGGCACGGGTTCCGGCTGGATGACGGCGGGTTGGACGTTGTTGACCGTGATGCCCAAGGGGCCGAGGTCGCGCGACCAGCCACGAGTGAAACCTTGCACGGCGAACTTCGTACCGACGTAGAGGCTCAGCCCGGGGGAGTAAGCGCCCTCGCCGAAGACCGAGCCGACGTTGATGATGCGGCCCCAGCCGGATTTCGTCATGCGCCGGGCGGCCTCGCGCGAGAGCTGGAACGTAGCGCGCACGTTGACGTTGAAAAGTTTGTCGAACGATTCGTCGGTAATCTCGGCGAGCGGACCGAAATCGAGCACGCCCGCGTTGTTCACCAACACGTCGAGGCGTCCGGCGAAACTGCCTCCGAACGCCGGGTCGAGCTGCGCGATCAGCCTGGCGGGACCGTCGGGGCGACTGAGGTCCGCGCCCACGAGCTCGGCCCGGCCACCCGCTTCGATGATGGTACGGAGGGTGGCCTCCGCTCCGTCGCGGCTGGAACCGTAGTGGACGAGCACCGCCGCGCCGTCGGCGGCGAGACGTCGGGCGACGGCAGAACCGATGCTGCCGGACGCGCCGGTGACGAGGGCGAGTTTGTTGGCGAAAGGCTGATCCATACGATGAAGCGGTAAACGGTAAACCTGTTGGATCAAATACGTTTCAAATCCTCAGACGGTCGCAGGTGCCTAATGTGGTGCTGGCCGTTGACGCGTGCGGCAGATCGTTTCACCGTGAAATAGTTTGAGCACGGACACGATGGAAGCGCGAATCTTGGAACGGCTGCGCAAGTTGCGCGCTGGGACGACGATGTGCCCGGGGCGCTTGTCGGTGGACCTCGGCTCGCGGCTGACTGAATTGCGCGCGACCTACCTGACCATGGCCCGCGAGGGGCGCATCGAAATCTCGCAACGAGGCCACCCCGCCGACCCGGATCAGCTCAAAGGGCCGTTCCGCGTGGCGTTGCCGGACGCTCGCATTCCCGGAACTCCGGGCTAGAGTTGGCAGCATGTTCGGGCTTCGCTTCATCAAGGTCCAGCCAACGACCTACCTGCTGCAATACAAAGAGGGGCGCATCAAGCGCCAGGGGTTAGGACTGGCCTTCTATTATTACTCGCCGACGACGAGCCTCGTCGCCGTGCCCATCGCCAGCAACGACGCACCTTTCATTTTCAACGAAACCACGGCTGATTTCCAAGAGGTCAGCCTGCAAGGGCAGGTGACTTACCGGGTGGCCGACCCGGTGAAGGTTTCGACCTTGCTCAATTTCACGCTCGACCCGAGCGGCAACCGCCACGTCTCGGACGATCCCGAGAAATTGCCCGAACGGGTGGTCAACCTCGTGCGGGTGCTCGCGCGCAAGCAGATCGAGACGCTGCCCATGCGGCAGGCGTTGCGCGCCTCGGACCGGATCGTCACGAACCTGCGCACGGACCTCGCGGCGTCGCCGGAAATCGCGGCGCTGGGGTTGGAGATCATCGGGCTTGCCATCCTGGCCATCAAACCGACGCCGGAGAGCGCACGGGCGTTGGAAGCGAGCGCGCGGGAGTCGCTCTTGAAGGAGGCCGACGAGGCGCTCTACGCGCGCCGTAACGCGTCGATTGAGCAGGAGCGGGCGATCAAGGAAAACGAGTTGGCGACCGATCTGGCCGTGGAACTCAAGAAGCGGCAGATCCGCGACGCTGAAATCGACACCGAACGCAGCGTCTTGGAAAAGCGGCACGCGTTGCGCGCGTCCGAGTTGGAAGCGAAGATCACGCTCGAAGGCCGCAACAAGGAACTCGTCGCGGTCAGCAGCGAAAACCAACGCGCCGAAGCCGAGACGCGTGCCTACGGGATGGCGGCCATGATGAAGGCCTTCGAGGGCGTGGATAAGGGCACGGTGCAGGCCTTGGCCAGCGTGGGGATGAAGCCGGAGCAGCTTATCGCCACCGCGTTCCGCGAGCTGGCCGAGCAGGCGGAAAAAATCGGCGAGTTGAACCTGTCGCCGGACCTGTTGCGCGAGTTGATGGGAAAGCCGGAAGTCGGCAGTGCGAGGTCGGAAAGCCGGAAGAACTAACCACCGAAGACACCGAGGGCACGGAGGTGGGAGAGGGATGGGAGCAGAGGAAGTGACGACCCATGCAGAGACTCACCGAAAAGAAAATCATCGTCGTCACGCGCGAGGTGCGCCTGGAAGGGCTGCGGCGGCGGTTCAACACCGAACGGCAGGCGAAGTTCTACGTCGAGCACCTCGGCGGCGATTTCAGCGATTACACGCGCGAACAGGCAACGTATCAGGCGGCGGTTGCCGAGACGGAGGCGATTTTGCGTTCGTTGGGCGTCGTACAGTTCATCAACCGCGCGTTCCTGCCCAATTTTGTGTTTGGACCGGAGGATGTCGTGGTGGTGCTGGGCCAGGATGGTCTGGTGGCCAACACCTTGAAGTACACGGGTGAACGGCCCGTGGTGGGCGTCAACCCGGACCCCAAACGGTTCGACGGCGTGTTGTTGCCGTTTCTCGCGCGTGATTTGGAGCGCGTCATGCCGGAAACGCTGTCAAACCGGCGCGCCTGCAAGTTGGTGACGATGGCGAAGGCGGAGTTAAACGATGGTCGGACGCTGCACGCGGTGAACGATTTTTTCGTGGGTCCGCGCTCGCACGTTTCCGCGCGGTACGTGATCCAACATGGGCAGAAAAAAGAAACGCATAGTTCCAGCGGCGTGATCGTCTCGACGGGGCTAGGATCGACAGGCTGGCTGAAGAGTTTGTTGGCGGGGGCGGACGCCATTTCCAGTGCCGTGCATGGCGGGGCGGCGGCCAACGTAACGGAGCGGCCCCCGTTGCCGCCGATGGGCTGGGATGCCGATTATCTCTATTTTACCGTGCGCGAACCGTTTCCGAGCCGGACCACGGCGGCGACGCTGGTGTTCGGCGCGGTGACGGCGCGAGAACCGTTGCGCATGTCCTCGCTGATGGCGGAGAACGGAGTAATTTTCAGCGACGGGGTCGAGGCGGATTTTCTGGAATTTAATTCCGGGGCGAAGGCGCAAATCAGCGTGGCGGAACGGAAGGGGCGGCTGGTGGTTTGAGACCGTTTGCGAATCTTCCTCTAACGCCACTCGTGCCGGGGATATTTGCGCTGGAGTTCCTGTTTGTGTTTGGGGTAGCTTTCTCTCCAAAAGTTCGCCAGATCTTGCGTCACCTGAATAGGCCGATGGTTCGGGGCGAGGACCTGAATTGTCACCGCCACACGCCCGGCGGCAACCTTCAAACCGCCGGTGACATCGTAAAGTTCCTGAATGCGCGCGGCGAGGGTCGGCGGCGCGGCGGGGTCGGTCTCCGAGTAGAGGAGCTTGGCCTTGCGCGGACCGCGCGTCGTGACGAGTTCGATCCTCTCGGGCGCATAGGTGTCGGTCCACTCCTGCTGCTGCGGCGAGAGCCAACTCTTGATCGTCGGCCAGACGGTGCGGTCCTTGATCGCCTTGTAGGTCGTCGAGCCGTAGCAGAGTTGTTCGAGCAACGCCCGGCGGTCGTCGGGCGTGATGGAAGGTAACCCGAGTTCGGGCATCCAGGCGGCGAGGCTGTTGACACGGGCGATCCATTGCTCGACCGCGGCGTCCCAATTTTTGAGCGGGCAACGCCCCGCCACCACCTCGGCGGCGAGCAGCGCGGCGGCCTGTTCGGTGGGTGGATCGTCGGACTCCTTTTCCGCCAGCGCGAGGTCGCGGAAACGCCGCTGGCGGCGCACCAGCACGCGGCGGGCGGTGTCGTCGTAAAACACTTCCTCGACTTCGGAGAAATCGGCGGGGAAAAGTTCCCGCAGCCAATCTTCCTCCACGGCGGTGGCGAGGCTCAGGAGCGTGGCGAGTTCGTCGTGGCCGCCTTTCTGAATTTCGCGGACCTCGGCAGCCACGAGCAACCGCGCCCGGCCCACGGCACTCTCTCGCGCGAGCACGCCGCGCCGGTTGCCGACGAGCTGGCAACGTAGCGTCCCTTCGTCCAGACGCCGCGCGAGTTGGTCAGAGAAACCGACGAGGACGCACTTGCGGATCGCCAGCGAGTTGTCGGCGGGCGGAGGGGATGCCGCGTCATGACCCTCGCGCCGACTGCTGTCGGCGTCGATGCGCAGGAATTGCTCAAACAGTTCTCCGGCCTGCCGGGCCGTCAGCGCGTGGATGCCCAACCGGCGGCAGCGGCCCGGGTCGAAATGTGCGTTCTCGGCGTAGCGAAAGGCGCGCATGAGCAGGAAGAAATCGCTGTCGTGCTCGTCGCCCAGCACGTCGGCGCGGTCTTGCTCCATCTGGCGACCCTCGCTGCGCGTGAACAGGTTGCGCGATTGCGTCAGCGCGGCTAGCAGCGCCACGGGGCGCACGCAATCCCACTCGCGCGCGGCGAGCAGCATCCGGGCGTAACGCGGATGCACCGGGAACGTGAGCATCTGGCGGCCCAGCATGGTGATCCGGCCCGCCGCCCGGTCGAGCGCGCCGAGGTCCTTGAGCAAGTTTTCGGCGCGGTCGAGTGAGCGGCGGTCCGGCGGTTCCAACCAGCGGAAGGCATGCACGTCTTCCACGCCGCTGGCGTGCAGCGTCAGCACAACTTCCGCCAAATCGAGCCGTCGGACCTCGGGCGTCTCCTGCGCGGGCCGGTCGGCGTGTTCAGGTTCGGTCCACAGGCGCAGGCAATGGCCCGGGGCGGTGCGTCCGGCGCGTCCGGCACGCTGGTCGGCGGAGGCGCGGCTGATTTTCTCGACGAGCAGCGTGTTGATCCCCCGGTACGGGTCGAACCGGGCGACCCGTGCCTGGCCGGAGTCGATGACGATGCGCACGCCGTCGATGGTCAGGCTCGTCTCGGCAACGTTCGTGCTGACGACGACCTTGCGCCTGCCGTCGTAACGCGCGACAGCAGCGTCCTGGTCGGCGGGCGGCAACTCGCCGTGCAGCGGCAGGACGATCCAGCCGCCGGGCAGACGCGCGCGCAGTTCACTGATCGTGCGGTTGATCTCGTAGCTGCCCGGCATGAAAACGAGCGCGTCACCCTCGGGCTGCGCGCGGGCGAGGCGCAACAGTTCGTCGGCGGCGAGATCCCACGCGGGCACCCGGTCGAACGGCGCGGGGCGGGGGAGGTATTCGACCGTGACGGGGTAGGCGCGACCGGTGGAGGTCAGTGTCTCGCACGGCGCGAGGTACTTTTCCAATACGGCGGTTTCCAGCGTCGCCGACATGACGATGAGCAGCAGGTCGGGACGGGCAGATTCCTGGATTTGCAGCGCGCGGGCGAGCGTGATGTCGCCGTACAGGTGCCGCTCGTGAAATTCGTCGAACACGAGGGCAGCAACCCCGGGGAGGGTAGGGTCAGCAAGCATCTGGCGCAGGAGGATGCCTTCGGTGACGTATTCGATGCGCGTCTGGCGGCTGGTGACGTTGTCGAGCCGGATGTGGTAGCCGACCTCATCGCCGACGCGTCCGTTGCCGCGTTCGCGCGTCACGCGGGCCGCGAGCATCCGCGCGGGCAGGCGGCGAGGCTGGAGCACGACCACCCGGCTCGCCGCGCCCAGCAAACCGGCGTCGAGGAGCATCTGCGGCACCTGGGTCGATTTGCCTGAGCCGGTCGGTGCTTGGAGGACAATCCGGCGAGCACCCGCGCGCAGCCGGGCGACGAGGTCGTCCGCCAGTTCGTAGATGGGGAGGTTCATTTCAAGGTAGGGACGGCTGTCCCAGCCGTCTGCGATCTTCCACGCGAACGGCACAAATTTCCAGTGTGGCCTGGATGGCGCAAGGTGGATCGCGACCTCCGGGCGCGATGGCAAACACCGCCGCGCAGCGGCCTGATTATCTTGACAGCGGTCGATAATCTAGGCGGCTACGCCGCAAATGATTGCCATTGCGCCCGGAGGTCGCGATCCGCCTTGTCACTCGAATTCTACTCCCCGTCCTCCGCGCCGAGCCACGACTCCTCCATCGCTTCCTGATAGTAATCCTCCAACTTCCGCGCCTGCGAGTTCAGCGAAAATCCTTCGATAACTACCTTATGCGCGGCTTCAGCCATCGCCACCAACCGCGCCGGATTGGCCGCCGCTGCCACGAGCGCCGCGCCAAGCGCTGTGTGATCTCTTTCCGCGACCAGCACCCCACTCACGCCGTCCTCCACCGCCTCAGGGATACCGCCGTGACGCGTGGCGAACACCGGCGCACCGGTCGTCATCGCTTCGAGGAGCGAATTAGGCACGCCCTCCTGATTGCCATCCGCGCCTTGTTCACTCGGGTGCAAGAAAAAATGCGTGTCGGCGAGCAGCCTGCGCAACTCGTCCTGCTCGACAAAACCCGCAAAACGAACCTTGTCCGCCAAACCAAGTTCAGCAGCCAACCTTTCTAACGCTGCTTGGTCAGGACCCTCCCCCGCGATGGTCAGCGTCGCTTTCGGGTAAGTATTCGCAAATTGTGCAAAAGCGCGCAGACTGGTAGAAACGCCCTTCTTCTCGATCAAGCGGCAAGCTTGCAACAGCCGCCATACGCCGTCCGTGGGCCACGTCCTCGCCAGAAAAGGAAACTTGCCCAACGGCACCCCCGTGCGATTGAGGCGGATTTTGTCCGGTGGACAGCCTAACCTCAGTAGCGCGTCGATCAGCGATTGGGAGCGCGCCAAGACCAAATCAACCCGGCCCAGCATATCCACCAGCGCGGCGCGATAGGCCGGGTCTTCCGTCTCTACTAACACGTCCGCGCCGTGGAACGAAACTATTACCGGGTAACGCCGCGTCTGCTCACCGAGCAACGGCAGCAACTGCACCGCGACGTTGCCAAAGAAGACGTGCAGTAATTGGCAATGGTGCGCGCGCAATTCGACACGCAGCCGGTCCGTCTCGTTGGTGCTCAGCAACAGGGGACGCCGCAAAATTTGTCGATCCACGATCCGCCGCAGCCAACGCCAAGGCCCTTTGGGCACGACCACCACGCCATCAAACGGAAACTTCGCCACATTCTCGCGCTTCTGGGTGAAAACTTTCACCTGAAAGCGGTTCACCGCCGAGATCTGCCGGTAGATGTGCTGCATCTCCGGCTTGAGAAAGGTGGCGCAATAACATGCGACGGTCCGACGGCGATTCACGGGCGAGACCTAAAACTCCACGGTCACGAGCTTGATGCCTTGCGCGCGCTGATAAGGGTCATCCACTTCATGCCGGGTCACGTCGCGCCCGTCGCCGTACTCGGCGGGGGCGGCAGGGTTGATCATCTGGAACTTGTCACCCGCCCGCGCCGTGCGGGCAATGACGCCGTCCGTGCGCGACGTTTGCACCGTGAAGCGCGTCTGTGCGGTACGCTGCTGCCGGGTGAACGTCGGCGAATTGGCGCGCGAGATCGTCGCGGCGGCGCGGGAATTGCGTTGCGAGGTCTTCGAGGCCGCCTGCTGGGCCTCAGCGGAGGTGACGGCGCAAAGACTGGCTGCGGCGGCGAGAGCAAGGAGCGAGATTTTCATAAGATAAGCTGCGCTGTGGGTTCAACCTAACGAGGCGAATCCGGGTTGTCACTGATCAATTCGCGCGCGGACGGCGAAAAGGGCGTATCGACCGCGCCGAAAAGCCGGGCGGGCGCGTTTGCCGTCGCGCGTTTCCCCGCTAAGGTGTGGCGATCCTATGAAGGTGACCGTCGAACTCCGGGTGCTCAACGAACTGGGCTTGCACGCGCGTCCGGCGACGGAATTCGTCAAGTGTGCCATGCGCTACCGGACGACGGCGATTTGCCTGCACAAGGGCGGCCAGACGTTTACGGCAACGAGCATTTTGGAGGTCCTCAGCGCCGAACTCGACCAGGGCGCGGAGTTCGTGCTCGAAGCAGACGGCCCCGAGGCGGAGCAGGCAGCGGAGGAGTTCGCGGCGCTGATGGTCAAAATCCTAAAGGAGGAAGAAGCAGGGAGAAGAGGCAGTCAGAAATAAAACGGCAGAAGACGGAAACCAGCGTCCCGTTTGTCACCAGCCTCCCACGTTCCCGTTTCCGCCTTCTGCGTTCCGCTTTCATGCCCCCCTCCGACTACCTCGCCCGTGCACGGCGCGTCATCGCGCTGGAAGCCGATGAGCTGCGCCGTCTGCACGACCGTCTCGACGGCCCTGCGTTCGCGCGGGCGGTGGAACTGTTTCTGCGCTCGCTCGAAAACCGGGGCAAGATCGTCGTAATCGGCGTTGGCAAGAGCGGTCACATCGGTGAGAAAATCGCAGCGACGCTCACCAGCACCGGCTCGCCCGCCGTCGTGCTCAACAGTCTCAACGCGCTCCACGGCGACCTCGGTGTGGTGGCCGACGGCGACGCCGTGCTCGCCCTGAGCGCCAGCGGCGAGACCGACGAGCTGCTCGACCTCCTGCCCGCGCTGCTGCGTTTCGACGTTTCGCTGGTCGCCCTGACGGGCCGCACCGACAGCACGCTCGCCCAAGCCAGCCACGCCTGCCTGGACGTGAGCGTGACCCAGGAGGCCTGCCCGCTCAACTTGGCACCGACGAGCAGCACGACCGTCATGCTGGCGCTGGGCGATGCGCTGGCGATGGTTTTGCTGGAGGCGCGCGGGTTCGACAAAGAGGACTTTGCCAAGTTCCATCCCGGCGGGCGCCTCGGGCGGGGCTTGCTTTTGAAAGTGCATCAGGTGATGCGCCCGCGGTCGGAGATGGCCATCGTTTTGCCCGGCGACAGCATCCGGCACGTCCTGGCGGAAACCGCGCGCCACCGCGCCGGGGCGGCGGTGGCCGTGGACGCCGACGGGCGGCTCGCAGGTATCTTCACGCACGGCGACTTCGCGCGGCATTTCCAGCACGACGCGGCGCTAGGCGACAAGCCGGTGGGCGATTACATGACGCGCCAGCCCGTCACCATCGGCGGCGACCGCCTGGCGGCGGAGATCCTCCAACTGCTCGGACGCCAACGCATCGACGACCTCGTCGTGGTGGACGCCGACGCTCGCCCCATCGGCCTCGTGGACACGCAGGACTTGACGCGGCTCAAATTGCTGTAAACCTTGGTCTCCCCGGGGCGCCTTCGCCCATCCTGCATTGTTATCACCCTGCGCGCGCTTTCTCGCAGACTCGAATTATCCTTCATCTTTTCCCTCTCATGGCAGCCGCAAACGACCTCCGCAAAGGACAGGCCATCCGCTACAACAACGAAATTTACGTCGTGCTCGAAGTGACACACCGCACGCCGGGCAACCTGCGTGCTTTCGTGCAGGCACTCATCCGTTCCATTAAGAACGGCAAAAGCAGCGACGTGCGCTTTTCCTCGACGGAAAAGGTCGAACTCGTGGAAGTGAACCGCGAAACCTTGGAGTTTTCTTATAAGGACCAAGAGGGCTACCACTTCATCGACCCCAGCACCTACGAGGACACCGTGCTCAACGACGCGTTGATCGGCGGTAGCAAGGATTATCTCACGGAGAATCTGCCGGTCACCGTGCTCTACGCCGAAGGCAAACCGGTGGAGGTGGAAATCCCCGCCAGCGTGACGCTGAAAGTGGTGGAATCCGCCGATGGCGTGCGCGGCGACAGCGCCAACAACGTGCAGAAACCGGCCAAGCTCGAAACCGGCAAAATCGTGCAGGTGCCGCTCTTCATCAAGGAAGGCGAGCTGGTCAAGATTTCCACGAGCAACGGCGCTTACATGGGCCGGGCCTAAGCAGCGTTATTGGGAAGGTGGACGCAAGGTGGATGGCGACCTCCGGGCGCCAGGGCAGAACACCGCAGCGAAGCTGCCGGTCTGTCTGTCACGCGTCCATCAGCTAGGCGGCTGCGCCGCAGTGGGACCCATGGTACCCAGAGGTCGCCATCCACCTTGGTGCACACGCAATTTTTTGCTTGCTGCTCCGGCGGGGATCCAGTGCCATGAGGCACGTACATGGCCCGGCGCAAACGTACCCCGCCCGCGGCACGCCGCTCGAATTTCTCGCCCCGCGCCGCCGCGCCGCCTGCCCGCCAGTTGCCGCGCGCGGCGATGACGCGCCAGGTCTTCGTCACGGAGGCATGGATGGTGCCGACGCGCTGGGTCAAATGGTTCGCCGGGGCGCTCCTTCTTCCGGTGTGCTGGGTGGCGAGCAAGACCTTCTTTGAGGAATTCAGTCGGGTAGGCTTGGAACATGATTTCTGGGCCACGGACGAATTCCAGTTCTTCGTGGGCGGCGCCGTGGCGTGGCTCGTCGCGTTCTTTGTCGTGCCACGACCACTGGTGATCTACGTTTTCGGACATGAACTGACCCACGCGCTCTGGGTCTGGGCGCAAGGCGGGGAGGTGAGCGCGTTCAAGGTCGGACGCGAGGGCGGCTACATCATCGCCGACCGCCGGGATTTCCTGGTGTCGCTCGCACCGTATTTTTTCCCGATCTACAGTTTGGCAGTCATCGGGATCTACGCGGCAGCAGGCTGGTATTACCCGGAAGTGTGGCATTACCGGCGGTGGCTGTTCGCGGCGCTCGGGGTGACGTGGGGGTTCCATCTATCGTTCACCTGCTGGATGATCCCCAAGCAGCAGACAGACCTGTTGCTGCATGGGACGTTTTTCTCGTTGGTGGTGATTTACCTGGCAAATCTGGTCGTGCTGACGGTGGGGCTGGTGGTGGCGTGTCCGCAGGTGCAATGGAGCCACTACGGACGCGGTTTGTTGGACAACGCGGCGGACGTGGTGACGTGGAGCTGCCAGCAACTCGGGGTGCAGCCGTGGTGGCTGTGAAAAAGGAAGGATGCAGGATGTGGGTTGTGAGTTGTGCGTTATGGATGACACACGTTGCCCCCCGGCGTCTGTCATCCAGAGCGAGTATAGCAAGCTGAAGGACCTTCCCACGCTGCCTTCGGGCGAGGGTTATCCAACCGGGCGCTGCTTTAGAGAGCAACCATCGCCGCCGCTCGCGCGTTGTGTGAATGGTGAAACATATCTCCTCCCTCCCGAGCGGTTTGGGCCTGTTGCTGGCCCTCGTCCTGTCCGGCTGCGGCAGCCAGGTCGCCCAAATTCCAACAACCCCGGCGGCAGCGGTCAACTTGCCCACCGATGCCCGCGCCCTGCTGGCCGCTTGCCTCAATGCGCACGGTGGCAGGGCAGCCTACGCGCGGCTGCACGACGTGAACGTCCGCTTCGACAGTCATTGGGCGGCGCTCGGACCGAAACTCCAGCCAGCTCTCTCCGACACCGGCTACCGGCAGGGCAGCGAGGAACGCTACCTGACCGGCGGCACGCAAGACGGCTGGCTGGTCGGGCAGCTCCATCGCGGTCCCAAGGGCGAAAAGTTCGTGGCGCGCACCCCGGGCGGCATCTCGATCTGGCGCAATGGCACCGGGGACACCAACTCTGAGGCCAAAGCCGCCGCCTCGTTGGTCACGGACGCTTATTCGCTGTTCGTGTTCGGCCCGGAATTTATCGCGCGGCGCGGCGCGGCCCTGCAACGGCTCCCGGACGCGGGCGACGTGGACGGCACGGCCTGCGACCGCCTGCTGGCCGTGCTGCGACCGGGCTTTGGGCTTTCGATGGACGACCGGGCGGTGCTCTTCATCGACCACCGCACCCGTGTCCTCCGCCGCGTTTCCTTCACGCTCAACGCCCTCGATTCCAC
The DNA here is from genome assembly GCA_964242205.1 of uncultured Chthoniobacterales bacterium. Lineage (GTDB taxonomy): Bacteria > Verrucomicrobiota > Verrucomicrobiia > Chthoniobacterales > SZAS-18 > CAHJWO01. The sequence continues at coordinate 36,632 of CAXTBX010000021.1, read as the reverse complement.
CCGGGGCGCGGAGGTTCACGTCGATCTTTCCGACCACCAGCGCCTCGCGGGCGTGCTGTTCCCGACGCGCTTCTACGAGCACATCGACCGGCCCGTCAACCTCGACGCGCACCGTTGGGAAATGCTCGGTTTTGACGCCAACCGGGGCTACACGGCAGCGGACATCGCCGGACCGGTCTTGAAAGGGAAGGCTGCCGACCCCGCGAAACCGCGCTGACGGACCCGGCGGTTGCATCGGGTCGGCGTTTGGGCGAAAAGGTTCGTCCCGCCATGCTTTCCATCGACGCCACCCGCATCCTCCTCGGCACGCTGCTGCTGTTGCTGGGTCGGCGGCTGTTCTGGCTGTTCGTGGGCGTGGTGGGCTTCGTCGGCGGCCTGCGGTTGTCGGAGCAAATCCTCCCGGGCCGTCCCGACGACGTGGTGATCGCGTTTTCGGTCGTGGTAGGTCTGGTGGCGGCGGTACTGGCCATTGCCCTGCGCCGGATCGCTCTGGGCGTGGCCGGATTTCTGGCGGGCGGCTACTTGCTCGTTCAACTGCTCGCGGTGACCGCGCAGAGCGCCCCGCAAACCGCCGGAGGCCTCGCGCCGTGGGCGGTGTTCCTCGTCGGCGGGCTGGTCGGTGCGGTGTTGATGAACGTGGTGTTCGACTGGACGTTGATCATCCTCTCTGCGATGGGCGGCGCGGCGCTCATTTGCGAGTGCGTCCACGGTCTGAACGGCCAGCTCATGACGGCGATCTTCACGGCGTTGGTGATCCTCGGCGTCCTCGCGCAAGCGGGCTTGATCCGCCGCCGGGGTAACGCAACGTAAAATCTGCCTTCTGCCTTCTGCCTTCTGCCTTCTGCCTTCCCATGAAAGTCTCCCTCAACTGGTTGCGCGAATACGTCGATTACGACGGCACCCCCGACGCTCTCGCCGAACTGCTCACGATGGCAGGCGTCGAGGTCGAACACATTGAGACGCGCGGCCTGAGCCTCGATAAAGTCGTCGTCGCGCAAATTCTCTCGCGCGAGCCACACCCCAATGCCGACCGCTTGGGCGTCTGCAAAGTGGACGACGGCTCCGGCCAGCCGCCGCGCCAGATCGTTTGCGGTGCGACCAACTACCAGGTCGGCGACAAAGTGCCTCTGGCGCTGCCCGGCGCGACCCTGCCCGGTGACGTGAAGATCAAGGTCGGCAAGCTGCGCGGCGTCGAGAGCGAAGGCATGTTGTGCAGCGCCAAGGAACTATGCCTGGCCGACGACGCGGCGGGACTGCTCATCCTCTCGCCCAACGCCCCCGTGGGCGCGCCCATCGGCGACCTGTATCCGAGCGACACGATCCTCGACCTGGAAATCACGCCCAACCGCCCTGACCTGCTCAGCCACGTCGGGCTCGCGCGCGAGATCGCGGCCCTCTCGGGCAAGACCTTCAAGGACCCGGTGGATGCCATTGAGACGCCCCCCGGCGGCGAACCGCACGCGCACCTCAACCTGATGATCGCCGCCAACGCCCGCGAGGCTTGCCCGATCTACACCGCCCGCCTGATCGACGGCGTCAAGGTCGGCCCCAGTCCCGACTGGTTGCGGGCACGGCTGGAATCCGTGGGCCTGCGCGCGGTCAACAACGTCGTGGACATCACCAATTTTGTGATGCTCGAACTCGGCCAGCCGCTCCACGCCTTCGACGCCGCGCACGTCAGCGCGGGTGGATTGGGAGTCCGTCTGGCCAGCGCGGGCGAGGAATTGCTGGCGCTCGATGGCCGCACCTACAGGCTGCGGCCCCACGACCTCGTCGTCGCGCGGGGCGACGGCAACGTGGCCGAGGCGCTGGCGGGCGTCATGGGCGGCAAGGAAAGCGGCGTGACTGAAAAAACGACGCGCCTCGTGCTCGAAAGCGCCTATTTCGCCCCGGCGGGGGTTCGCCGCACCTCGCGCGAACTAGGCCTGAGCAGCGACGCCAGCTATCGTTTCGAGCGCGGGGTCGATCCGGCGGGTGTGGTGGCGGCCTCGCGCCGGGCGGAGGACCTGATTTTAGAAATCTGCGGCGGCCAGTCCCTCGGTGCGTCGGAACGACACGACCTCGGCAGCCAGGCGGAAGACGACTACCTTGTACCGCTGCGGTTGAAAACCGTGCGTCAGGTGCTCGGCGCGGACATCAGCGCCGCGCAGGTCGGGGAGATTTTATCCGGTTTCGGCCTGGAGCGCGCGGGCGCGCTGGCTGGCCAGCCGGACGACAAAATGGAACCCGACAGCGAGTGGGCCATCCCGTCCTACCGGTCCGATTTGCGCCGCGAGATTGACCTCGTCGAGGAGATCACCCGCGTGTACGGTCTGAACCAGGTGACCGGGCGCGCGCAGGCGAACTTCGCCCCGGCCAGCCCGGTGGACCGCGCCTATGATTTCATGCTGGGCCTGCGCCGCAAACTGGTCGGCTTGGGCTTCACGGAGACGCGTAACGTGTCACTGGTGCGCCAGGAACCGCACGCGGGCGGCGTCCCGCTCAAGAATCCGCTCACGGAGGACGGCGCGACCCTACGCGGTACGCTCCTGCCAGGCCTGCTGGCGGTGGCTGGACGCAACGTGCGCCTCGGCAGCACGGACCTGCGTTTGTTCGAGGTCGGGCGCGTTTTCTCGCCGGAAATCCCGCTCGGCCAGCCCGAGCCGTGGGCAGTGGCGCTCGTCCTGACCGGCGCGGCGCAGCCCGGCAGTTGGCGGCACGGCGCGGGCGAACGATCCGCCGACTTGCACGACCTGCGTGCCGTGGTGGAAAACCTCGCGGGCGGCGGTCAAGTCGAACTGAAAACGGTGCCGCCCGGCGCGGACCGGCCCGATGGCGGCAACCTTGCGCTTCTCGCGCAGGTGTTCATCAACGGCGAACTCGCGGGCGGCCTGGGGCAACTCGCACCCTCGCGGGCGAAGGCGCTCGAATTACGCGGCGACGTGCTGGTGGCGGAATTGAAGGTGGCAGCGTTGCAGGCGGTCAGCGGCGGCGAATACCGGTTCACGCCGCCCGCGCGCTTCCCGAGCGTCACGCGTGACCTCGCCGTTGTGGTGGACCGCGCGACCGAACACGGCGTGCTCGTCTCGGCATTGCGCGGCGGGAACGAACCACTGCTGGCCTCGGTAGAGTTGTTCGACGTGTTTACCGACGACCGGGGCGAAAAAATCGCCGCCGACAAAAAGTCGCTCGCTTATTCGTTGACATACCGGGCTGAGGACCGCACTCTCAAGACCGAGGAAGTCAACGCGGCGCACGCGCGTTTGAAGACCGCTTTGCAGGGAAGTTTCGGCGGGCTTCAGTTCAGAGAATAATGTTTGAACGGGACCCGGCGGAACGGGTCCAAGTTAACAGTTCTTTTCACCACAATTTTCTCGCTGATCCATCCGGGACGGCTGAATTCGGCGAATCTGCTTTACCCTGCGGGGTGCGAGATCACAGCGCATCATCCCGGACCGATAATCTACTACTAAGGGAGCTAGGCTGACGGACAAGAAGACAGGCCTTCATTGGAAGTCTGATTCTCTGTCAGTGGGTTACCCGCCGTTTCCAGAAGGGAACGGGAATGGCGCTCAACGGCACAGGTGGGGTAATAACTTAAGGAGGGCCGGTTCCAAGCGAACCGGCCCTTCAAAGCTTTTGGGAGGTGTGCTTGCGTCCACTCTAGCCGCACGGTATCCTCGTGTGGTGAAAGCGACGATTACCGAGCGCGGCCAAATCTCTATCCCCGCACAACTCCGCCGTGAGATGCACTTGGAGCCGGGTCAGACGGTGAGGTGGGAGATGGTTTCCACCACGGAATGTCGGCTGGTGATTTTGCCGACAGAGCAGGTTGCGCCGGATCCCATGGCTGCACTAGGATTCGCCCGACGGCACGGTTTGGAAGAAGGTTCCACGGACGCATATCTGCGCGATCTGCGTGACGGCGAAGAAGAAGCGTAAGTGCTGGAATCATGGCCTGGGTGGTGGACACATCCGTTTTGCTGGATATCCGCCTAAACGATCCGGCGTTTGGAGTATCCTCGGCGGCTTGCCTGACGCGTCACGCGCAGGATGGGCTTGTGGTTTGTCCCGTGACGTACATCGAATTGGCACCCACGTTTCAAGGTGACAATACGTTGCAAGCCATGTTTTTGAGTGAAGTTGGCGTCAGTCATCGTGAGCCTTGGGTTTGGCAGGACACTGTAACCGCTCACCAACTCTGGCACGAGCAGGTGAGGAAAAAGCGTGCTGGACTCGCGCATAAGCGCCCCATCGCGGACGTGCTTATTGAAGCGTTCGCCTTGAGATTTCAAGGTGTGATCACACGCAATCCCAAGCATTTCGCATCGGCTCAAACTGTGATGCCTTGAGAACAGTGGTTCTGGCAGCCACGAAGTAGCGTTCAACGAACGCTCAACTTGGTGTAAAAAGTTGGAACTGACCCTTCTGCATTCGTTGTGCTGCGGCCATCTTACTCAAGAGCGAATTTAAAACGCATTTGAAGGGTGGACGGATTGCCTGTCGAGCTTGTCCAATGCGCTTTGGCGTCTTGGGTCATTGCGGTGTCCAGTAAATTGCTACCGGTGGATTTGACCATCACGACCTTAGTCGGTCTGCCTTGATCGTTGAAGCTAACTTGGACCAATCCTTCGCCAGTGATGTGCTTCCTCCTCGCTTCGTTGGGGTAAGCTATGCGCGCAATGTGGTACTGTACTTTTCTCTCTTTGTGCTGAATCGCGACCACCCGAGAATCCTCCGATGCGCCGTACGCGGAGAGAGCAAAGGTCTGAATGAACAATAAGGCGATGTTGATGATTACAAATGGCTTCATAGAGTTTGAAAGGGGAGCCGGTCGGCGGCCCAAGCTCAACTGCTGGCGGGGCGGGGTCACCTGTGGAACTTGGATGATGAGCTTGACACCCCGGCGGTCGGTGGGAGCGCTTAGTTTATCCTGCGGCGAACGCTGAGCACATATCTGCAAGCGATAAAAGGGGTATTGATAGCTTGGCTCTCACTGGCAAGGAGCAGAGGGCCGAGTAAATATTGAACATTCTAAAAACGGGAACAACGCGTCAAGGCGAAGCGCGGCGAGCCGCCAATTTCTCCCCACACCACGCACTTTCCCTTGTCCCGCCGCCCGACTTCCCCCATGTTCCGTCCCACATGAAAGCTCGGTTGGTTCTGGAAGACGGTCGCGCCTTTAAAGGCGAATCCTTCGGCGCGCAGGGCACCCGCGTCGGCGAGGTGTGCTTCAACACCGCCATGACCGGCTACCAGGAGGTCCTCACCGACCCCTCCTACTACGGCCAGATCGTCGCCATGACCTATCCGCTCATCGGCAACTACGGCGTCAACGAGGCCGACGCCGAAAGCGCCCGCGCTCAAGTCAAAGGCTTCGTGATCGAGGAACTGAGCGAACTGCCGAGCAGTTGGCGCTCCGAAGCCTCCCTGCCCGACTACCTCGCCGCCAACGGCATCGTCGGTCTCCAGGGCATCGACACCCGCGCCCTGACCCGCCACCTGCGTGAGCGCGGATTGATGAAATCCTGCCTGACCACCGAAGCCCTCTCCGTGGACGAGGCCCGCCGCCGTGCGCTGGAAGGCGAGGGGGTCGTCGGCATGGATTACGTCAAAGTCGTCACCACGCCCGAGCAATACGACTGGGACCCAGACGACTCCCGCAGCCATCGCTGGGACCTCTCGCGCTCTTCCGGTGCCGCCGACGCTGCCGCCCTGCCGCCCGTCCGTCACAACATCGTCGCCTACGACTACGGCCTGAAACGCAATATCCTGCGCCGCTTGCGTCAGCATGGGTTTAAGGTGCGCGTCGTTCCGGCGGGCACCACCGCCTCAGAAGTCCTCGCGCTCAACCCGGACGGCATCTTCCTCTCGCCCGGCCCCGGCGACCCCTCCGCGCTGGATTATGTCCACCGCTCCGTGCGCGAACTCTTGGGTAAAAAGCCGATCTTTGGCATCTGCCTGGGCCACCAGATGCTCAGCCACGCCTTTGGCGGCAAGACGTACAAGCTCAAGTTTGGTCACCACGGCGGCAACCAGCCCGTGCAGGACGTGAAGACGGGCCGCGTGGACATCACCGCCCAGAACCATGGTTTCGCGGTGGACCCCGACTCGCTTCCGTCCGAGGTCGAGGTGACCCACATCAATCTCAACGACAACACGGTCGAGGGTCTGCGCCACCGTTCGCTGCCGGTGTTCAGCGTGCAATATCACCCCGAGGCCGCGCCCGGACCCCACGACGCGCTGCATTTCTTCGAGCAATTTGGCAAACTCATTGAAGATTCGCGCTAGACTTGGTAAGTCGAAACACAAAGCTCCCGCTTGCAGCGCGTCCGGCTTTGTCTTTACTTCTGATTTCTGCCTCCTACCTTCTGCCTTCGTAACCTTTTCCCCCCTTTATGCCGAAGTTGAAAGTCACGCTGCCCGACACGGGCGAGGTCATCCACGATCTGGTCGATGAAAATATCACCGTGGGCCGGGTGGAGGATAATTCGCTCCAGATCGAGCACACCAGCGTTAGCAGTCGCCACGCGCAGTTGACCCTGCTGCCCAACGGCAATTACCAGTTGACCGACCTCAATTCGACCAACGGTACGCGCGTCAACGGTGCGCCGGTGACCGAGGCGGCCCTGCGCAACGGCGACCGGGTACGCTTCGGCAACATCGACACCGCCTACCTTTCCGACGACGAGAGCCACAGCGAACCGCTGCCCGCCGCCGTGGAGCCGGAGGCAACGCCGGCCCGCGAGAGCCGTAAACCGACCAATTTCGAGAACGCTTCGCCTTTCCAAAAGAAGAACAAGGCGAAGGACCCGGCGGGTATGTACATCATGATCTTCGCGGGCGTGGCCGTGCTGGCTTTCATCGCCGCGCTGGTCACGATCTTCATGATTCACGCCTGATCTGGGCGCTGCTCCGTGGACGCGCGACCTTTGCCCCGGCTGATTTGCTCCCGGCGGGGAGGGGGACGGACTGGACCGACGGTGCTGCGGGAAAACGTCACCGGCGGCGAACCGGCGCAGGCCACCCGGGTGCGCACGACTTGGGACGACACGCATTGGCGGGTCGCCTTCGAGGCGGACGACCAATATTCCTGGGCGACTTTGACGGAGCGCAACGGTCCGCTTTGGACCGAGGAGGCCGTCGAGGTGTTCATCGACCCAGTCGGCGACCTGGAAAGTTATTTCGAGGTGGAGATCAACCCGCTCGGGACGGTCGTGGACCTCGTGTTGCGGCGCACGCTGAGCGGTTGGCGCAAGGATTTCGGGTGGCGCGTCGAGGGGTTGGAAAGCGCCGTCCGCCGGACGCCGGGCGGCTGGGAAGCCGAACTGACAATTCCGTTTGCGTCAGTCGTGAATGCCCCACCGCTGCCGGGTACCGTCTGGAGGGTGAACTTCCTGCGAATTGACCGTCCGGGCGGGCCGGGCACCGAGGCGGAACTGAGCGCGTGGTCGCCGACGGGCGTGCGGAATTTCCACCGCCCGGAATTTTTCGGGACGGTGGAGTTCAGATAGGACGGCTGTTCTTGCTTGTTTCAATCATCCCGCCACCAATCCCCCACCGTCGGCGCGGGGACCCGCAACGGCTCGGTAGCCGTCGTGTTGGTATTCTGAAACACGATTTCGCCCTGCTGCCCGGGACCATGGAACGTGCCCTCCAGATTCAACGGGGCCTTGGGATCATCTGACCCCAGCCCGATCTGCCCGAGGTCCAACGTCCCGTCCAACGCCGGGGTGTACAGCGACCGATCCTTGACCGAAACCTTCAACGCGCCGTCGTAACCTGGCGCGCCCGCCAGCCGCGTCGTCCACTTGCCAAACAGCGAATCACCCCCGTGCGTGCTCTGTAGATCCGCCACCTGCATCTCGTCGCCCCGGAAAACCAGTGTTGACCGCAGGTAATCCAGCGGCGCGCCACGCACCGTCAACTGGCTGCCTTCCACGTTGAGATAGCCGTCGATCCCGGGCCGTCCCGGCAGCGCCTCCAATTTGCCGTTGACCGACATCCGGCCGTCCAACGACGGAAAACGCGGTCCCACCAACAACGAAAACGCGCGCAAGTCGTCCAGCCGCGCATCGACTTTGCACGAAAAACCCGCTTCCCACCAACGTCCGGCGGGAGCCTTCTGTCCACTGGACAGCGCGGCGGGCAGCGGGCATTCACCCTGCAGCGACAGCCGATTGCGGCTCTGGCGCAGTTCCAGCCGGTTGACCTGCACTCGGCGGTGCAGCAAGACGGCCTGGAGTTCCAGGCTTTGCCACTGGCGGCGGCCCCAGCGCACGTCCGTGGCCTGCGCCGCCAGCCATGTCTCTGCGCCCGGCCAATCCTCCGGCTCGCCCCGGAACGAAAAATTGCCCTGTTCGATCAACCCGCCCGCCGATCCCACCAGACCCAACAGCCGCGCGGCGGTCTGCACGGGAAGCTGCCGCATCGTCCCGGCCAGTTCCAGGCCTAGGCGCGTGCCGGTGAGGTGCACCGCACCTTGCGCGCGCACCTCGCCGCCCTGGACGGTCAGCGTAGCGTCCCAATCCAGCGAACGGCTGCCCAGTTGCGCACCGTCGAGCATCGCCGAGGCCAGCCGCACACCCGGCGCGAGTTCCACGTCGTTGACGGTCAAATGATCCCCTTGCCAGACCGTCGCACCGTGGCGGTTGAGGAACGTGTTGGCAAAACCTGGGCCGCCGATTTCCAATTCACGCGCCAGAAATAGGCCTGGCGCGCCCCGGTTTGCGTCCATCCGTAGGTCACGGGCGCGGGCGTGATAGCGGCCCCGGCGCAAGAGGAAGTTCTCCGCCCGCACGAAGAAGCTGCCCGGGACGACGCAATAGGAGTTCCGGCCCAGCCAGCCGGTCAGGCCGAACGAAGGTGGTGGCGCTGGCGAGGGCGCGAGGGTAGGCAGGGCTGAGAAATCGTATTGTCCGGTCACGCCGTCGAGCGTCAGACGCTCGATCCACGTGCGCCGAGGTTGTTTGCGTCGGAAAAGCGACCAGTCCGGCGTCAACTCCACGCGGGCGATGCGCAGATCCGTACCGTTGCCGACCGCGCCGGGCGGCAGACCGCGCTGGCGGCAATGCACGTCGTAGAGCCAGAACGTGTCAAACGGGCCACCCTCGACGCGGGCGATGGTCAGGTCGCCGCCGTGGCGGGCCACTTCCCAGATGAGCACGGTACGCAGCAGCGCCTGCCAAGGCGGTGGATACAGCGCCAGGGCAAACAGCGCCGTGACGAAAAGCACCAGCCAGAAGCGGCGGCGGGTCCGACGAACGGGCGAAAGAGCCACGCCAGCCGCCGGTGGCCGGGTGGCATGCACGGGTAGATGTGGTGCGTTTTGCAGGTTGGAGAGCGGTGACACGTGAAAAATGTCGGGGCGATTCTAGCGTCAGACGCGGAAAAGGGAAGGGGCATTCAAAGAGAGGAGAGAGCCGTCCCTACCTTTTCTCCAACCTTCCACCTGGCGAGGTCGAAATCTCCAGCCGATGACCTTCCCCCAACCGCTCCTCTAACTGCGTGGCGAACGTTTTCTTCGCCTCCGTGATCATCCCCTCCTGGTTGGCCTTCAGACGCGCGTCAGTATTTAACGCCGCCACCTCGTCAGCAAATTCCTCCGGCTGGACGCGGTTCCAGAGCCCGCTGTCCACCGTGAGCACGTCCAATTTTTCCAACTCGGCGCTCAGCAGCCGGGGCGGGGGCAGGCGCACCTGGACCCGCTGCGCCAGCGCGCCGTCGACGTTCACGGAGAACGGCTGCGTCAGGTCGAACCCGGCCTTCACCCGGTAGATCCCCCGCACGCGCAGCCGCTTCGTACTGCCAAGCCAGGTGTTCGTCGTCTCGCGTTCGACGATCATTTGGCGCTCCAGCACGGCGAGTTGCAGCACCGGCTGGGACTGCTCGAAAACGACGTGTTCGTTGACCGTCACGCGCGGTTGTACCCCGGCGACGGCGGCGAAGGCGTCGCGGACCCGGGCGGGGAACATCTCCAGCCGATAAAAAATCCACCCGCCCAGCCCCGCCAGGATCAGCACCAAACCGAGCAACACCCCGCCGCAGCCGAACCGCCGGGGCGGTCTATCGGACGAAACATCTCCTGGCACAGGCACCGCCGAGGATAACGCCGGATTCGACGCGGGACAACGGGCACCGTCGCCAAAAGGGGTAACGCCCCTCGCGTCGAATGACACGAGAGGCGTCTGTTCCCCCCAGAACAATCTTCTAAATTTGGTTTCCAGGGTAACACCCCCCGCATCCGCATGGACGCAGGGGGTGTCTGTTCCCCCCAGAACAATCTTCAAGATTCGGTTTCCGGGGTAACGCCCCTCGCGTCGAATGACACGAGAGGCGTCTGTTCCCCCCAGAACA
>CAXTBX010000021.1:0-26197 GCA_964242205.1 uncultured Chthoniobacterales bacterium | reverse complement strand
ATCTTCTAAAATCTTGAGAAACTTATAACCCGGGTTTTTCGGGCCGACAAGCACAATTATTAGTTTTTTTAATAATCTCTCAATTTTTCAATAAACAAATCACGGCGCGCTCCAGCGCCAAGCGCGGTTCCAACTGCCCGGTGACGAGCTGAACGTTGGCCCGCAGGCACGCCGCAAGTCCTTCGCGCAGTTCTTCTAACTGAAAACGGTGCGCCTCCGCCGCGGCAAAACCCAGCCCGAACGTGTTGACCGTGCCGTCCTTTTTGCGTGGTAGGTGGGCGGTGGCTTCGGGTGGCAAACGCTCCAGAGATTTGCCGAACATGAACGGACTGGCGGGTTTGGAAAGCCGGTGCCGCTGCTGAAGATCCTTGGCCAGGAGCAGATTCCGCACGGTCGGCACCAGCGCAACGAGCAGCAGGCCGATGGCGCTCTCGCCCTGATAAAGCAGTTGGTCGATGAGGCTAAGCGCGCGGTCGAGATTACGGCGGCTGATGGCGTTGCCTAGTTCGAAGATGACGCCCGCGCGTGACATGGGCACCAACTGGCGCACGGTCGCGTCGTCTACCTGCCGCTGGTCGGGACCTAGATAGAGGTCCAGTTTTTCGAGTTCGTTGTCGATCTGGCGGGTGTCGCCGCCGGTCAGCAGGGTGAAAAGTTCACTGGCCTCGCCGGATAGGTCCAATCCCCGGGCGCGGGCACGCTGTTCGACCAGGACGGCAGCCTCCTCTTCCCAACCGCTCTTCGTGGAGTCGAGCCGGTCGAAAACGTGGGTGTCGGCGAGCTTAGTGAGTTGTTTGTAAAAGGTGCGGCGCTTGTCGGTTTCGGTGGCGCTAAAGAGGAATTTCACCTCCGGCGACAGACCCGCCTGGAGCACGCCCAGAAGGATTTCCAAGGCTTCGAGCACCGCGTTGGCGCGTCCAATGGGGCTGTCGGCAAGGAAATTGGCGCTTTTTAGCCAAACCAGCTTACCGCCAAAGAAAGGCAGCGTCTGGAGCGCGCCGACTGTCTCGTGGATGCGCGCGGCGGCGGTGGCGGCGTTGTCGGCGGCCCCGTCAACGATCTCCACGCCGAACTCGCCCGCGTCGGGTGGGGTCAGGCGTTCGGCGAACGCGCGCGCGGCTTCCTTGACCGCGCCCTCATCGCTGCCGAGGACGACGGTGACATTTTTCGGGGAGTCGGCTTTCGGTTTGGCTGGCATGGAGAGTTGCTATTGTGCGTGCGTCTGGCCGGAAACTAACCTCTGGCTAGCCGAACTCATACGCCGCAAGTAGATCCCAACTGGAAACTCTCGGTCTTATATCCGGTAGATTTCACGTCGGTGTCCCAACGTGATGAGGTCAATCGTATTTCTCGTGCTGTCAAAATCGTAGATGACGCGGTAGCCGCCCACGCGCAGACGGAATTCCCCACGCCCTGTCATCCGATAGTGAGGAAAACGCTCGAGTTGCAACCCCATCGAAGTGATTTCTCCAAAACTAAGGTTTGCGTTGCAGCCGGAAGCCGTGCCAAGGCAGCGTCAAACTCACGGGAGAACCTTTGCGTTGCCGCCCGGCTCATGGATGAACGATTCGATCCCGGCCGGTGGCAAGATCAACCTTGCCGCGTTGGATGGAGGCGAGGAACTCCGGCGCCATTTGATGCTGATCTTCTAGCCATTGTTCCAGCCATTCACGCAGGGTTTCGGCGTCAGCAAGAGGTAAGTCGGCAATCGCATCTTCGATTTCGGCCAGCGTACTCATTCGTTCGAGTTTACCCATGACCACCCAACTGCCTCAAGCTCCAAATCCTACTTGTCATTGATGGATTTAACTCCGCCGCCGCCCCGCGCCGAAGCGGTTCGGGCCGCCGTCACCGGGTGGTTTGCTGTAGCTACTGCCACCACCCTGCCGACGACCACCCCCGCCACTGCCACCACCACGGCGTCCTCCGCCGCCACCGCCGCCGCCGCGACCGGAGGACGGCTTCGCCTCCACGGGTTCGTGGATCGGGCCATATGGAAAGCCCTCGACCTGCAAACGGTCGATCTTTTCGCCCAGGTATTTCTCCACGTCACGCGCCGCCGGAAAATCCTCGCCGGTGATCAGCGTGAAGGCGTCGCCCTCACGCTGGGCGCGGCCCGTCCGTCCGATGCGGTGGACGTAATCCTCCGGGTTCTTGGGAATGTCGTAGTTGATGACGTGCGTCACCCCGGCCACGTCGATGCCGCGCGCAGCAATGTCGGTGGCGACCATGACCTCGTACTTGCCGCTCTTGAAACCCGCCAGCGCCTCGATGCGCTGGTTCTGGCTGCGGTTGCCGTGCAGCACCGCGACGGAATGGCCCTCGGTCTTGAGCTTCTTGGCGATGCGGTCACTGCCGTGTTTGGTGCGGGCGAACACGAGCACGCTGTTGTAATTCGTGCGCTCCAGCAGGTTGAGCAACAGGTCGAACTTCTGCGAATTCGCCACCGGATAAAACGCGTGCGTGACGGTTTCGGCGGGGGAACGACGTTCGCCGATCTCCACGATCTGCGGATCGGGCCGGAGCGCCCACTGGGTCAGGCGTTCGATCTCGGGCGGCAACGTGGCGCTAAAGAAAAGCGTCTGGCGCTGGTCGCGCGGCGGGCATTTCTCCACCAGGCGCTTCACGTCGGGCAGGAAACCCATGTCGACCATCCGGTCCACCTCGTCGAGCACCAGGATTTGCACGCTGCCGAGGCTAATTTCGCGCTGCTGGAGAAAGTCCAGCAAACGGCCCGGCGTGGCGATGATTACGTCGAGGCCGCGCTTGAGTTCGTCGCGCTGCTTGCCGTAGCCGACGCCGCCGTAGAACGCCGCAGCACGCAGGTCGCTGAACCGGGCAAACTCCCGGAACGATTCGTCTACCTGCATGGCCAGTTCGCGCGTGGGTTCGAGGATCAGCACGCGCGGACTGCCGCTCTGGTGCTTGCCCAACCGGGTCAGGATGGGCAACGCGAAGGCCGCCGTCTTGCCGGTGCCGGTCTGCGCGGAACCCATCAGATCCTGGCCAGTCAGCGCGATGGGGATGGCGCGGAGTTGAATGGGCGTCGGTGCGGAGTAACCGGAAGCCGCCGCGCCTTTGGCGATGGCTTCATCCAAACCGAGGGCAAGGAACGGGGCGGCGTCGCCCTCCTTGGCGGCGGCCAGCGCGACGGGTGGGCTGTTTGGTGGTCGAACCGGGTGGTTGTTCGAGCGCGGGTTGCCGTGGGAGCCAGCGGAGCGGCGGGCCGGGCCGGGCTGGCGGTCGCGCGAGGGTCGGGCGGGGTGCGCGGACGCGGCGGGTTGAGCTTGGGTGGATGCTTTCGCGTGGGTGCCGTTGGCTTGGGCCGCCGGCTTGGAGTCGTCCGCAGATTTGCGGCTCTTGAAGAACTTACTGAACATGAAGCCGCAACCTCGCACAGTTCAGCGGTTTCCGCGCCTGCGAAGTTGGCCGCAGGGCAAAATCGTTGCGGCGACCCCCTTGCCGCTCCCCGGATTTTGGGGCATGTTGCGCGGTGGCAACCAACCGAGTCAAGAAGGGCGTCGAGGGTCTCAAACTCCTGGGCCGCAGCGAGACGCATTACCCCACCAAGCCCAGCGCCGACATCCTGGAAACCTTTCCCAACCGCTACCCGCAGCGGGATTACTGGATTCGCTTCGACTGCGCCGAATTTACCAGCGTTTGCCCGGTGACGGGTCAGCCGGACTTCGCCAAGGTCCGCATCGAGTACATCCCCGGGGAGCGGTGCATCGAGACGAAATCACTCAAGTTTTACCTTGCCTCGTACCGCAACACGCGGTCGTTCAACGAAGAGATTTCCAACCGCATCCTGGAAGACCTCGTGACGGCTTGTAACCCGCGCCGGGCGTTGGTCCACGGCGAGTTCGCTGCCCGGGGTGGCATCAGCGTGACGGTGGACGCCGCGCACCCGGAAGACGCCCTGCCGCCGCGCGAGGGCGGGGTGGCCAAACGCAACGGACGGCACGCCTGATGAGCAGGAAAGAAAGCGACACGGCGGTCGTGCTGCTGAGCGGTGGGATGGATTCCGTCGCGGCGCTCTACGAGACGCTGCAAACGACGACCGTCGTAGCGGCGCTGAGCTTCCACTACGGGTCCAAGCATAACGACAAGGAAATCCCGTTCGCGGCGTTTCACGCGCAACGCTGCGGGGTGCCGCATCTGGTGATCCCGCTGGATTTCATCGGCCAGCATTTTGCCTCCGACCTGCTGGCAAACGGAGGCGAAATTCCCAAGGGCCATTACGAGCAACTGTCCATGAAAAAGACGGTGGTGCCGTTCCGCAACGGGATCATGCTGGCGGTGGCCGCCGGGTTCGCCGAGAGCCGCGAGGCGCAGGCGTTAGTCATCGCCGCGCATGCGGGCGACCACGCAATCTATCCCGACTGTCGGGAGGAGTTTATGTCGTCGATGGGAATCGCCATCCAGCTCGGGACGTACGCGAACGTCGAGTTGCGGCGGCCTTTCATCGCACTGACCAAGGCGCAGATCGCGGCGCGCGGCGCGGAACTGGGCGTGGATTTTGCGCAAACGTGGTCGTGCTACGAGGGCGGGGAAATTCACTGCGGCGAATGCGGGACGTGCGTCGAGCGGCGCGAGGCGTTTTTGCTGGCGAACGTGCCCGACCCGACGGCGTACGCGAGCACGGGCCCGCTGCCTCCCAAGCCGGAAAGATAAAGGCGGAAGGCGAAGGATGTGCGATGTGCGATGACGCCTGTCCCAAAATGTCTGTCATCCTGAGCGAGTGTAACGAGCCGAAGGACCTTCCAACTTGGATTTGGCAATGAGCGCTGCACTTAGGACCAACTTGGCTTCCTCCATGCCTTCTTTGAACGAGCCTGCTCTGAGCACAACGTTGGCAGGTCCTTCGGCTCGTTACACTCGCTCAGGATGACAGGCTTGGGAGGAGGTAACGCTTCAACCCACAACCCACAACCCAACGCATCCTTTCTTATCGCCGTGCTGATCTCCGAAATTTTCCATTCCGTGCAGGGCGAGGGAGAGTTGACCGGCGTGCCATCGGTGTTCGTGCGGACCTCTGGCTGCAACCTGCGTTGCGCGTGGTGCGACACGCCCTACGCGTCGTGGCGGCCCGAGGGCACGGAGATGCCGGTAGATCGCGTGGTGGACGAAGTGCTGAAATTCCCGGCGGCGCACGTCGTCCTGACCGGCGGCGAGCCGATGGCCGCCAAGGAGATGCCTCTGCTGGCGGCACACCTGAAACAACTGGGTAAACACCTCACCATCGAAACGGCAGGCACGTTGCCGCCCGCCGGGATCGCCTGCGACCTGGCGTCCATCAGCCCGAAGCTCGCCAATTCCACGCCGCCCACAGGGTCTATCGCGGCGGGTTGGATCGCGCGGCACGAGCGGACGCGGTTTCAGCCCGGGGTCATCCGGGAATGGATCGAGCGGTACCCGTTTCAACTCAAGTTCGTCGTGGAACGGGCGACGGATCTGGCGGAGATCCGGGCCACGGTCGCGGCCATCGGCGCCACCGTTCCGCCGTGGAAGGTGCTGCTCATGCCGCAAGGCACCGACGAGACGACGCTGCGGGCGCGGGAAGCGGATCTGGTGGCAGCGTGCAAGACGGACGGATACCGCTTTTGTCAGCGGCTGCACATCCGGCTGTTTGGAAACACCATGGGGACGTGACCCGTTGTCGGAACGCCCTTTTGCGCGTAACTTGCGGCTTCCATGCCCTACCGCATCTGCAAAACCTTTGAGATCGAGAACGGACACATGCTGTCCAAACACCCGGACAAGTGCCGCTTCCCGCACGGCCACACCCGCAAGGTGGAACTCGTCCTCGAAGCCGATGCCCTCGACGGCAACGACATGGTCTGCGACTTCAAGGCCGTCAAGGAGGCCGTGGGCGAGTTTTTGGAATCGTTCGACCACGCGATGTGTATGAATGAGGCCGACCAGATGTTCACGGAACTGCGCAACCGCTACGGGGAGCGGATTATCGGCTTCGAGCAGATCGACCCGACGACCGAGGTGCTTGCCAAGGTTATTCACGACCACTTGGAAGATCAACTCAACATGGTTGGCGGGCAATACGGCACGAAGTACCCGGTGCAGGCGGGGGTGCGCGTGGCGAAGGTGCGCGTGTGGGAGACCAGTTCGTCTTGGGCGGAATATTACGGGGTGCCGGGCGGGGAAACCGCGTAGCCGGGGCCGAACGTCCGTCGCCGCCCGATTCCCAGGGTGATATGCGAGTTTCTATTCCCCCTGCGGCGCGGTTATTGACGGCGACGGTCGCCATCGGCTGGCTGGCCACGGTTCACCCAGTGCGGGCGCAGTCCCCTCACCGGCATCACAAGAAAAGCGCCGACACCGAAAAGCAAACCGACGCCGAGGCCACGCCGACGCCGAAAGCCGCCGCATCCCCAGCCCCGGCGGACAAAAAGCAACCTTTCGACAAGCCGGATAGCGCCGACGAGGCTGCGCCGTCCAAAGCACCGGATTCCGCCGCTGGCAACCCAGCCAAAAACGCGGCGGGGGGCGCGGCGGTTTCGAGCATCGAGCCAGCAGAAATTGAAGGGTTCGAGGCGTATCCCGAACCCGTGCGCAAGCTGTTGACGACGGCGCTCGAATTGACCAAACGCAACCTGACCTACACTTTTGGATCGGCTGACCCGGCCAACGGCGGGATGGACTGCTCGGGGACGATTTATTATTTGCTCAAGCAGAGTGGATTCGGGGACGTGCCCCGGCAGTCGGACGAGCAATACGATTGGGTGCGGCGGAAGTCGCGGTTCTACGCGGTGCTGAGCAAGAAGCAGGACAATTTTGAACTGCGCGAGATGCGGCCCGGCGATTTGTTGTTCTGGACCGGGACCTACCGCGTGGATCGTGATCCGCCTGTGACGCACGTTATGGTTTATCTGGGCAAGCGGAAGTCGGACGGCCACCGGCTGATGTTCGGCTCTAGCGACGGACGGCCTTACGACGGACAACGGCGCAACGGCGTCAGTGTGTTTGACTTCAAGATGCCCGCCGCCCGCAGCGGAGACGCCGCCGATGCCGCGACGGCGGCTGCACCCGACCACGCGCCGGATTTTTCTGGCTACGGGCCGGTGCCGGGAATCACCGACCTGGCGGATGCCGCGACGCGTCAGACCGTTGCGGCCAAGGGTGACGCGGCGACGGAGGAAGCGGCTGGTTCCAAGGCCAAGCAGGATGATGGTGACGAGGCGGCTGCCACGCCGAGGCCCAAGCGGGCTAAATCTCGGTGAAGGTTTCCGTTGGCTTGGAGGCCTTCACGAATTCCAAAATTTTCTGCGCGTCGCCCCGGGCTGCCCAGACGCGGCGCAGGAAATCCGCCGGATGGACGCCGTGCTCTTGGAAGAACCGCCGGTCGCCGCCGCAGCCGTACATCAGGTCGGCAGGCATTTCGCCCCGCAGCTTCGCCTCCGCTTTTTTGATCAGGCGCGGCAGCCATGGGATGCCGTCGAGCTTGTCGTCCTTGGTGGGGAGGGAATCCATCGAAACCGTCTGGCCCGCAGGTTGGCCGTTCATCTCGGCGAGGAAATAGTCACGCCGGGCGGTGGCG
Organism: uncultured Chthoniobacterales bacterium; assembly: GCA_964242205.1. GTDB lineage: Bacteria > Verrucomicrobiota > Verrucomicrobiia > Chthoniobacterales > SZAS-18 > CAHJWO01. The sequence goes on along the minus strand of CAXTBX010000021.1, from coordinate 18,642 downwards.
ATGAGCAGGACGGTTTCCCAGTCGGGATCGCCGTCGTACTTGGCGTGGTCTTCGGCGAAGTCGAAAAGCTCCCGCGCGTTCATGCCGATGGCGGCGAGGTAAGCTTTTTGTTCGTCGGTGAAATGACGCTCGGGGTTGGTTTCGCCGACGCGGTAGCGCTCGAGCGATTGGACGAAAAGTTGCTTCAATTCATGGTGCCAGCGGTACTGGCTGTGGGCGGGGTGGGGCGTTGTGGACATCAGAGAACAAGGAACCAAGCCGCCAGGAATTCAAGCGATCAAAGGGGAACCTGGAGTTTGCGCGCAACGACGATGGAAACCGTTTGCCCTAATTCCCGATATAGACTATAGACAATCTCCCTTTGCTTCCTGATGACCAGCCTCGCACCTCACCCGGAGATGAACTCCGAGGACGTCCAACAATTGTCGGGTTTGCTGGAGGAAATGCCGCTGGAGGAACTGTTATGCTGGTGCTGGGGACACTTCGGCGCGCGGGCGGCCATCGGGACGAGTTTCCAGGGGGCCGGGTTGATCATCTTACACCAAGCGGTGCGGTTGGAGTTGGCGTTTCCGGCCTTCACGCTGGACACCGGGCTGCTGTTCCCCGAAACGTTGCAACTCAAGGCGCGGATCGAGGATCAACTTGGCATCCAGATCGAGAGCCTGCACCCCGAGATGAGCGTCGAGCAACAGGCCGCCGAACTGGGTCCGGCGCTCTGGCTGCGGCGGCCAGACACCTGCTGCACGGTGCGCAAGGTTATGCCGCTGCAAAAAAAGCTCGCGCAGATCGACGTGTGGATCACCGGGTTGCGCCGCCAGCACTCGGACGTGCGCTCGGGAACACAGGTGTTGGAGCGGTATAAATTCGACGTGTTGCGCGACGGCATGATCTACAAGCTCAACCCGCTGGCGACGTGGACGCGCGACCGGGTGCGCGCCTATCTCCGGGAGCACCAATTACCCTATAATCCGCTGAAGGACCGGGGGTATGTCAGCATCGGCTGCCAACCTTGCACGCGACCGGTCAGCGAAGGCGAGAGCGACCGGGCGGGCCGGTGGACAGGCTTTGACAAGAACGAGTGCGGTATCCACACTTTCCTCGGAGACAATATTTGAAGTCGGAAGCGGGAAGTGGGAGGTGGAAACTTCTATCCATGCTGAATTGTCTGCCCCCTCTCAACTTTCGTCGATGATCGTAGCTAATTGATTGAGCCTTTCATTTCCAACTTCCGCATTCTGACTTCCCACTTTCGACTTTCCGTGAATTCCGCCGTTGCCCCCTCCGCCACGCCGTCCGCCGGCGCCGATAGCCCCTATCCGCACCTCGACGCGCTCGAAAATGAGAGCCTGTACATCATGCGGGAGACGTTCCGGCATTTCAAGAAAAGCGCGATGCTCTGGAGCATCGGCAAGGATTCGTGCGTGATGCTGTGGCTGGCGCGCAAGGCGTTCTTCGGGCACGTCCCGTTTCCGTGCGTGCACGTCGACACCAGCTACAAGATTCCCGAGATGATCGAGTTTCGGGACCGGCTGGCGAAGGAGTGGAATTTAAAGCTGATCGTCGGGCAGAACACCGAAGCACTGGCGGCGGGGCGGACATTCCCGAACGGGGTGCTGGACCGCGTGGGGTGCTGTTCGGCGCTCAAGCGCGATCCGCTGGCGGCGGTCATTGCCGAGAAGGAGTATGAGGCTGTGATCGTGGGGATTCGGCGCGACGAGGAAGGGACACGAGCGAAGGAGCGGTACTTTTCGCCCCGGAACAAGGATTTCGAGTGGAATTTCCGGGATCAGCCACCGGAGTTCTGGGGGCAATTCCAGACGGATTTCGAGCCGGGGACGCACCTGCGCGTCCATCCGCTGTTGCACTGGACGGAGTTGAACGTCTGGGAGTACATCCACCGCGAGGGAATTCCGCTGGTGAGTTTGTATTATGCGCGGCAAGGGCGGCGGTACCGGTCGCTGGGGTGCGCACCGTGCACGGGGACGGTGGAGTCGAACGCCACGACGGTGGAGGAGATCATCGACGAATTGCGGAATACGAGGATCGCCGAGCGAAGCACGCGCGCACAGGACCAAGAGAGCGAGGATGCGTTCGAGCGGTTGCGGGCGAGCGGGTATATGTAACTTTGACCATCTGATGACATCCAACCATCGAAAGTGTTATAACGCTTGACCATATGGACTACGCTAAAATCATCACCATCGAACCGGACAAACGTGGCGGCAGACCATGTATTCGCGGGATGCGGATTTCTGTGTACGACATTGTTGGGTGGTTTGCTGCAGGGATGAGTGAGGCAGAAATTTTGGAAGAATATCCTGAACTTACCCAGGAAGATGTGCGGGTTGCCCTGGCTTACCTCGCGGATCGAGAGCCTCGCCGCTAACCAATTTTCTCTGGACGTTGCTGTCGCTTGAAACTGCTTTTTGACCAGAATCTGAGCCACCGGTTGCCACGTTGGCTGGCAGATATTCATCCCGGTTCGGAGCACGTCCGCGCCATTCAGATGGATTGCTCCACGGACACCACGATTTGGGATTACGCCAAGTCTGCCGGGTTTTGCATCGTCACGCAGGACGCCGATTTTCCCGAGCGCAGTCGGCTCTTTGGGTCGCCGCCGAAAGTGCTCTGGTTGCGTTGTGGAAACGCCACATCGCGCGCCATCGAAAGTCTAATCCGCCAAAACACAGGGTTGCTGGAGGCTTTAGCTAACGACTCTGCAATCCATTATCTTGGTTTGTATCTATAGATATCAGTACAGGTTTTGAGTTCAGTCCCATGCACACCTCCGCACTTCCGCTCCGCATCGTCATCGTCGGCCACGTCGACCACGGCAAATCCACGCTCGTGGGCCGTTTCCTGCACGACACCGGCGCGCTATCGCTCGGCAAGTACGAGGCCATTCAGGCGTCGTGCCAGCGGCGCGGGGTGCCGTTTGAGTACGCGTTTTTGATGGACGCCCTCCAGGCCGAGCGCGACCAGAACATCACCATCGACGTTTCGCAGATCGCGTTCAAAACCGCCGCCGGGCGTCCGGGCGTTTTGATCGATGCGCCGGGACACAAAGAATTTCTCAAGAACATGATCACCGGTGCGGCGCGGGCCGACGCCGCGCTCCTGCTCATCGCCGCCAACGAAGGCGTGCGCGAACAAAGCCGTCGCCACGGGTATCTCTTGAGCCTGCTCGGGTTGAAACAGGTCGCGGTGGTGGTGAACAAGATGGACCTCGTCGATTTCGACCCCGGGGTATTCCACGCCATCGAACAGGAGTACCGGGATTTCCTGTTCGCGTTCGGCGTGGAGCCGCGCGTGTTCATCCCCACCTCAGCGCGCGAGGGCGCGAACGTGGCGTCGCGCTCCGACAAGATGAATTGGTACAAGGGGCCGACGATTTCCGAGGTGCTGGACGAATTTAAGCCGCCGGTCTCCGAAGAAGACGGGCCGCTGCGCTTCCCGATCCAGGACGTTTACCGGTTCGACGCGCGGCGCATCCTGGCCGGGCGGATCGAGAGCGGGATGCTGCGCGTAGGCGACGAACTGACGTTCTCGCCCTTCAACAAGACGGCTACCGTAGCCAGCATCGAACGTTGGCCAGAGGGACGCGGCGGGGCGGACGAGGTGCGGGCCGGGGAGAGCGTGGGCATCACGCTGACCGAACAAATCTTCGTCGAGCGCGGGCACGTCGCCAGCCACACCGCCGACGCACCCATCGAATCCAACCGCATCAAGGCCAGCGTGTTCTGGCTCGGGCGCAAGGACATGGCGCTGGGCGGCAGCTACCAGCTCAAGCTCGCCACGCAGGAACTGGAATGCCAGGTGGCGTCCATCGAACGGGTCATCGATGCCTCGACGCTCGCTGCGCCGGAAGGCCGCGAGGGGACCGGGAACGGGGCGGCGGACGGCGGAAAAATCCGGTCGGTTTCGCGCAACGACGTGGCCGAACTGACGCTTCAGATGCGCAAGCCGCTCGTGTTGGACAATCACGACCGCGTCGCCGCGCTGGGGCGTTTCGTGCTCGTCGATGGGCACGAGGTCAGCGGCGGGGGGATTGTCTTCGGCGGCGTCTACACTGACCGGCGGGCCGTGGTCAGCCAGAACATCACGTGGAACGACGGGACGCTGAAATCCAGCGACCGCGCCCGCCGCAACGGCCACAAAGGCGCGGTCGTCTGGCTGACGGGCTTGAGCGGCGCGGGTAAATCGACCATCGCCAACGCGCTGGAGCGCGAACTGTTCGGGCGGCACTACCATTCCTACGTGCTCGACGGCGACAACGTGCGCTACGGGCTCAACTCGAACCTGGGTTTCTCACCTGAGGACCGCTTGGAGAACATCCGGCGCGTGGCTGAGGTCGCGCGCCTGATGGCCGACGGTGGGTTCGTGACCGTGACGGCCTTCATCTCGCCGTACCGCACCGACCGGCGGCGGGCGCGCGAAATCGCGCTCGAAGGCGGGTGCGAATTCATCGAGGTGTACGTCAACACGCCGCTGGCGGTGTGCGAGCAGCGCGACCCCAAGAGCCTCTACAAAAAGGCGCGCGCGGGGAAAATCAAGCAGTTCACCGGGATCGACGCGCCTTACGAAGCGCCCGATGACCCGGAAATCATCGTCCAGACCGAGCGGCAAAGCGTGGCAGAATCGGTCAGCGCCATCTTGGAACAACTGTTGCCGCGCCTGAGCATTGAGGCGGGGCAAGAACTCGGTTTGTAAATGGCTGTCGTGGAATTTACTACGAGAAAAATCAGCGAGCTTGTGAAATTTTTCACAAATAGAACTTGCCTTCGGAGGCATCCGGTTCTTTTATAGTGGCCGAACCCCATTGGCGATCCAACCGCCTCCGTCGCTGCGGAAACCCCTTCCCTTTTCGACGTTAGGCGCGGGTCACGGACTGTAAACCTAGCCAAGGGAGTTTCGTCGTCTCGTAATGACTTCCCGAAACCCGTTGTCATGCTGAATTTCCTCGCCCAGATTCCCCTTAACGCCGAGCGACTGCCCGCGATGGACAACGCCGGTTGGTTTGGACACGTCTTCACGAATTCGCTGCTCGTCGCGGCCATCGTCGCGGCGTTGATCCTGTGGTTCGCGCGCCGCGCTACCAAGCGGATGCAGTTGGTGCCCACGAGCGTCAGCCAGAACATTTTCGAGGCCATCATCGAGGCGCTTTACGACATGCTGGAGAACATCGTGGGACGCCATATGGTCGCCAAGGTGTTCCCGCTGCTGGCGACGTTGTTTTTGTTCATCCTGGCGTCGAACTGGTTCGGCCTGCTGCCCGGTGTGGGCAGCATCGGGTTCAACCCGGCGCACGAGGGCCGGGGCGTGATGCTGTCGCTGCCGGAGGTGCAGAACCCGCTGCTGCGGCCCGCAAACGCGGACCTGAATTTGACGCTGGGTATGGCGCTGGTGTTCACGGTGTTCTGGACGTACTGGAGCTTCAAGGAACTGGGTGTGGGCGGGTTTTTCAGCCACATTTTCGGCTCCAAGGGCAATGTGACCGGCATCATGAAGTACGTGCTGGCGTTCATCTTTTTCTGCGTCGGCGTGATTGAGGTGGTGTCCATCGCATTCCGCCCGGTGTCGCTGTCGCTGCGGTTGTTCGGCAACATCTACGCGGGTGAAAACTTGATGCACACGATGTCGGACCTCGGCGAAACGATGCACCTGCCGACGGCTTTGGCGTACGCCATGAAGATCATCGTGCCGATTCCGTTCTATTTCCTCGAAATGCTCGTCGGTGTGGTGCAAGCGCTCGTGTTCACGCTGCTCTGCTCGGTGTACATCAAGTTGACGACCTCGCACGACGAGGCGCATGGCGAAGCCCATGATCACGGTGACGTGCACGCCGCCGATGCTCATGCGCCGCTGCCGCCTGCCGGACAGACCGCCGCTGCGCACTAAGGACAACTTTCCAAATCACCCTGCCGGGACCATCCAAAGCGAGTGGGCGGCGGGACGCAAACCACACAGTAAAAACCAAAACATCCTTATGATCGACCTCATTGCCCAGGCCGGCACCGCCGCCCCCGCCGTCGTTGAAAACGTCCGTTACATCGGTCCCACGTTCGCCTTGGGCGTCGCGGGTCTCGGCTCCGCCATCGGCGTGGGCATGGTGGGCGCGAAGGCCGCCGAAGCCGTGGGCCGCAACCCGGGCGCGTTCGGCAACATCCTGACCATCTCCATCATCGGCATGGCGCTCGCGGAAGCTATCGCCATTTACGCGCTGATCTCGTTCTTCCTCTACAAGTAAGCAGAGGCGGCGTTGATACGCCGCACCGATTTTCCAGCCGCCGTCCTGCCTTCAAGCCGGACGGCGGCGGAATACAAGAAATCAGCAGTAAAAAGGCAGAAGGCAAAAGTCCGCACATTCCGACCTGAAGACTTTTGCCCGCTTGTCATCCAAATCCACTCCCTCCTCGATTCTCTGATTTTTTGCCCCTCTCCTGACTTTTGACTTTGCCCGTCGCCATGTATTTCCCCGCTTTGAACCTCGTTGCCGCTGAAGAGAGCATCCCGCAGATTTTCGGCCTGAATTGGGCTAGCTTTTTCGCGCAGACGCTCGCCTTCATCATCGTTTTCTACGTGCTGAAGACCTATGCTTTCGGGCCGATCATCAACGTGCTCGAAGAACGCCGCCGCCGGATCGCCGAGGGCCAGGCGAACGCCGAGAAGATCAAGGCGCAACTCGCCGAGTCCGAAGCGAAATACCGCGAGATTCTCGATCAGGCCAACCAGCAGGGCCAGAAGCTCATCAACGAGGCGCGTTCCAGCAGCGATGCCCTCGCGCAACGCCGCTCGCAGGAGGCCGTGACCGAGGCCGAGCGTATCATCGCCCGTGCCCGCGAGGCCACGACGCTGGAGCACGACCGCGTGCTCAGCGAGGTCAAGCGCGAGTTGGGTCGTTTGGTGATCGAGACGACTTCCAAAGTGACCGGCAAGGTGCTGACGCCGGACGACCAGAAGCGCCTCAGTGAGGAAACCACGCGGCAGATCGCCTGAGTGAGCTGGCGTTCTTAACCCAAATCTGTCGTATGAAGATTACCAAAGAAGCGCGCCGCTTGTCCGGCCAACTGTTCCGCCTGAGCCTGACCGATGGCCGCTTGGACCGTAGCAAAGTGTTCTCGGTCGTGCAGACCGTGATCAAGGAGAAGCCACGGCATTACCTCGGCGCGCTGGAATCTTTCCAACGGCTCGTGCGCCTCGAAATTGCCAAGCGTCACGCGCTGATCGAAAGTGCGACCGCCCTCTCATCAGAGACAAGCAGCGCGGTGGTCGATAACCTCAAACAGAAATACGGCCAGGATCTGACCACGGAGTTCGCCGTCAACCCCGACCTGATCGGCGGCATGCGCATCAAGATCGGCAGCGATGTGTTCGACGGCAGCGTGCGCAACCGCTTGGCGCTGCTCCAACAACAATTTTGACTAAAACGCATTTTTTCGTCGCAGGCGTCGCACGCGTCGCAGGCGTATGAGACAACCGTTCCATCCCATAGTTTTTTGCCGTAAGTCCTTTTCACTTCTGATTTCCCCATGAGTACGATTCTCCAAGACCTCGAAACCCAGATTGCCGGCCTCAAGACGACCACGACCAAGTCCAACGTGGGCATCGTGCGCGAGGTGGGCGACGGCGTGGCCCGCATCGAGGGCCTGAGCGACGTGATGCTCAACGAAGCCATCGAATTCCCCAACGGGGTCATCGGCCTCGCGCTCAACCTCGAAGAAACCGAGGTCGGCGCGATCCTGCTCGGTGATTACTCGGGCGTCGTGGAAGGCTCCGAGGCCAAGACGACGGGCAAGCTGCTCTCCGTGCCGGTGGGCAAGGGGTTGCTGGGACGCGTGGTCAACGCGATTGGCCAACCCATCGACGGCAAGGGCCCGATCAAGAGCGACGTGCAGTATCCGGTGGAAAAAATCGCGCCGGGCGTCATGAAGCGCAAGAGCGTCAGCCAGCCGGTGCAGACGGGCATCATGGCCGTGGACGCGATGATTCCGATTGGTCGTGGGCAGCGTGAGTTGATCATCGGCGACCGTGCGACGGGCAAGACGGCGGTGGCGCTCGATGCCATCATCTCGCAGGCGAAGATCAACATCGCCGCCGAGAAGGCCGGGACGAAGGACTTCCGCCCGATGTACTCGATCTACGTCGCGGTCGGCCAGAAGAACGCGAACGTGGCGCGCGCGGTGGCCATCCTCGAACAGGCCGGGGCGATGCCCTACACGACCATCGTCAGCGCGCCCGCGTCGGAGACGGCGGCCAACCAGTACCTCGCCCCGTTCGCCGGAGCGGCGATGGGCGAGTGGTACATGGACAACAACATGGACGCGCTGATCGTGTACGACGATCTTTCCAAGCACGCCGTGGCGTACCGGCAGGTGTCGCTGGTGCTCAAGCGTCCGTCGGGCCGCGAGGCGTACCCGGGTGACGTGTTCTACCTGCATTCCCGTCTGTTGGAGCGTTCGGCGCGCGTGAGCGAGGAGGCGGGCGGCGGGTCGCTGACGGCGCTGCCGATCATCGAGACGCAGGCGGGCGACGTGTCGGCGTACATTCCGACGAACGTGATCTCCATCACCGACGGCCAGATTTACTTGGAAACGGACCTGTTCTATCAGGGCGTGCGTCCGGCGATTTCGGTGGGTTTGTCGGTGTCGCGCGTGGGTTCGGCGGCGCAGATCAAGGCCATCAAGCAGGTGGCGGGCACGATCAAGCTGGATTTGGCGCAGTTCCGCGAGTTGGCGGCGTTCGCGCAGTTCGGCAGCGACCTCGACGCGGGCACGAAGGCCAAGTTGGATCGCGGCGCGCGTGTCGTGGAGCTTTTCAAGCAGGGTCAGTACAGCCCCATCGCGGTCGAGGAGCAGGCGGCGGTCATCTGGACCATGAAGAATGGTTTCATGGACGATGTGCCGGTGGAACGCGTGAAGGAGTTCCAAGCGAAGTTGCAGGAATACTTGCAGACCCGGAAGACCGACGTGCTGACGAGCATCCGCACGAAGGGCGCGCTGGACAAGGAACTCGAAGCGACGCTCAAGAGCGCGGTGGAGGAGTTCAAGCAGACGTTCCGGTGAGATAGGCGAAGAGCAACAACTACGTTGGAAGGTCCTTCGGCCCGTTACACTCGCTCAGGATGACAGTCTTCTTTGGGGTAGCACTCAACTTTAATTAAAGTGGCTAACACACGCGAAATCCGTCGGCGCATCAAGTCGATCAAGAACACCCAGCAGATCACGCGGGCGCTGCAAACCGTGTCTGCCTCGAAAATGGGCAAGGCGCAGGCAGCGGCGACGGCGGGGCGGGAATATTCCCGGCTGCTGAACCGCGTGCTGGTTTCGCTGCGCGAGCGCGTGGCGGAAGACAGCCATCCGCTGCTGGCCGCCCGCCCGGTCAAAAAGGAACTGACGATCCTGATCTCGACGGACAAGGGGCTTTGCGGTGCGCTGAATACAAACCTGTTCCGCGAGGCGAGCCAACTGAACCGCGAAACGAATGACTTTATTGCCAGCGGGCGCAAGTCTGTACAGTACCTCGCGCGGACCAAGCGGCACCTTGTGGCGGATTTCCAGCTCAAGGACTCGCCGACCCTCACCGAGACGCGCCAGATCAGCAAGTTTGCGTTGGACCGGTTTCTCTCGGGTGAGGTGGATAGGGTGAACGTCGTTTACACCCGGTTCGTCAATATCCTGACCCTGAAGCCAACCATCGTGACCCTGCTGCCGATCAGCCCCGCGGACTTGCCCGGCGCGCCGAGTGCGGCGGTGGATGACAAAAACGCCGCCAAGGCTGGGAGCGTGGAAGCGGTTCACGCGGCGGCTGATCCGAAGAACGGTTTCGGCTACATCTTCGCGCCTAGCGAGATGGAAGTGCTCGACGCGGTGTTGCCCGAGTACGTCCACTTCCAAGTGTACCAAATGGTGCTCAACGCCCGCGCCAGCGAGCATAGCGCGCGCATGGTCGCCATGAAGAACGCGACCGACAATGCGAAGGGTCTCATCAAGGACCTGACGCTGGAATACAACAAGGTCCGCCAGGCCGCGATCACGACCGAACTGCTCGAAATCACCACCGCCCAGATGGCGATGGCATAAATTTTCCCCCCTTCCGCATTCCCACTTCCGACTTCCCACTTTTATGGAAACCGCCAACGCCACCTCCACCGGCAAAATCGTCTCGATCATCGGCCCTGTGCTCGACGTGGACTTTTCCGCCAGTGGCATCCTGCCGAAAATCTACGACGCCTTGGAAATCAACTTCGAAGTGTCCGGCCAGTCCGTGAACCTGAAGCTCGAAGTCCAGCAGCACCTCGGCGAGGGTCTGGTGCGCGCCATCGCCATGAGTTCGACGGAAGGACTCAAGCGCGGCATGGACGTGCTCAACACTGGCGCGCCGATTTCGGTGCCCGTGGGTGAGGCGGTGCTGGGCCGCGTGTTCAACGTGACTGGCGACCCCGTGGACGGGCGCGGCCCCGTCAACGCGACCAAGCGTTACAGCATCCATCGCGCGGCACCGCTGCTCGTCGATCAGGACACCAAGAGCACTGTGCTCGAAACCGGCATCAAGGTCATCGACCTCATTTGCCCCTTCACCAAGGGTGGCAAGGTGGGCGCGTTTGGCGGCGCGGGCGTCGGCAAGACGGTCGTCATCATGGAGCTGATCAATAACATCGCCAAGGTGCACGGTGGTTACTCCGTGTTCGCCGGGGTGGGTGAGCGCACCCGCGAGGGGAACGATCTTTACCAGGAAATGAGCGAGTCGAAGGTCATCAACCAGGAAGACCTCTCGAAGTCGAAGGTGGCATTGGTGTACGGCCAGATGAACGAGCCTCCCGGCGCGCGTCTGCGCGTGGCGCTCTCGGCCCTCTCGATGGCGGAGTATTTCCGCGACGAGAAGAACCAGGACGTGCTGCTGTTCATCGACAACATCTTCCGCTTCTCGCAGGCGGGCGCGGAAGTGAGCGCGCTGCTCGGGCGCACGCCGTCGGCGGTGGGTTACCAGCCGACGCTGGCCGCCGAGATGGGCGACTTGCAGGAGCGCATTACCTCGACGACCAAGGGTTCGATCACGAGCTTCCAAGCCGTGTACGTCCCTGCCGACGATTTGACCGACCCAGCCCCGGCGAACACGTTCGCGCACTTGGATTCGACCATCGTGCTGGAGCGTTCCATCGCCGAGTTGGGCATTTATCCGGCGGTCGATCCGCTGGCGTCCACATCCAAGGCGCTCGCGCCGGACATCGTCGGCGACGAGCACTACGCAGTCGCGCGCGGCGTGCAAAAGGTGTTGCAGAAGTACAAGGATTTGCAGGACATTATCGCCATCCTGGGCATGGACGAGTTGAGCCCCGAGGACAAACAGGTGGTTTTCCGCGCGCGGAAGATCCAGCGGTTCCTCAGCCAGCCGTTCACCGTGGCGGAAATCTTCACGGGCACGAAGGGCGAGCAGGTGCCGCTCAAGGAGACGATCCGTGGCTTCCAGGAGATTCTCGACGGCAAGCATGACGACGTGCCGGAGACGAACTTCTACATGAAGGGCGGCATCGACATGGTGACGAAGTAAGGCAGATCCAAAGAACCAGCTTATGCCTACTCTGCGGCTTGAAATCGTCACCCCCGCGCGCAAAACGTACTCGGAGGATGTGGACATGGTCACCATCCCCGGGGTGGACGGCGAATACGGCATTTTGCCTCTGCACGTGCCGTTGATCACCGCGCTCAAGGCGGGTGAATTACGCATCAAGAAAGGGAGCGTCGAGACGAGCGTGGCGACGGGCGGCGGTTTTGCCGAGGTCATGCCCGACCGCGTTTCCATCCTGACGGACGCGGCCATTCTGGACAAGGACATCGACGAAAACGCCGCGCAGGTTGCGATGGATCGCGCGAAGGCCGCGTTGGAAGACAAGACGCTTGGCACCGAGGAAACAGCGGCGGCGGAAGCCGCGATTGCGCACTCGTTGGCGCAGATGCACGTCAAGCGGCGGCGGCACGGCAGCGGCACGCCCGACGTGATGAAGTAACGCGGGTGAAGCCGCCTCCGAGCGCGAAGGGTAGCGTTGTAGCGTAGCCCCTTGCTTTGTAGGGCAATGGGCTCCGTTGCCGACACCGGCTACGCTGACTGTTCTTAGCACCCTCCTCTCCTGCCACCTGGAAGGCGCGCGTGACCTGTCGGCAACAGGGCCCGTGGCCCTACAAGCGGACAGTCAGGCAGCTTCGCTGCGGTGGTTTGCCGTCGTGCCCGGAGGTCACGATCCACCTGTGCTGCCTTATTTTACAGGCTCGATCTGCCAGCTTCGCAGCAGGTCAAAACCCGTGTTGTGCACGGCGTCAAAAACCGCCTTGGGAGCCGAGATCGTGCAGATAATCTGCTCCTTCGCGTCCAGGTTTAGAAATAGGACACTCCGGCAAAAACTCTGCCCGAAGAAATCGTAGCTCAGGGTGAACTCATGGCTCTGCCAGTGCATGATCGGCAACGGATTCTCTTGCTGCCCGGTGATCCTCACCTGTGCTGCCCCTGCCGGAACCGCCGTTGACATCGCGCGCTGGTAGGTCGTCAACCCCTGCTCGTCGAAACGCACGTCGGGCCGCAGCGGCGATTTCTCCAACCGGATCGTGCCGCCCGCCGTACCCGGTGCCGCCAGCGTCAGCGAATTGGCGGTTGCCGCAGGTGTCCAATCCCTCGGCAGCGTGATCAACACGCGAGTCGTTTCGCTACCTGAGAAATAGGTCAGTTCCCGGGTAAAGCCGTCTTCCTGTACTTGCTTCGTCCGCAACTGGAAATCCAGTGCGCGGGCGACAGTCGTCCCGCTCGCCAGGGCGACAACGGCAAGCAGCAGCCCGGCCCTCATCACAAATTGTTGTTCCGCGCCCAGCGTCCGCGTGCGTAGGTGGTTGTGCGCAGGTTGCCGGGCGGCGGCGAGTTGAGCAACGCGTTGTCGAAGAACCAGCGCCGGTTGGGAGGCGAATACACGTTGCCCTTGCCGTACGTGCCGGTGAACAGCTTGCTGGCGTATAGCTCGGCCATCGAGCCGTGGTAGGTGAAGTTCTGGCCGCCCCAGTTTTCCAAGAACCGGGGAAAATTATGCGCGCCGCCGCTGGCCGCGTCCTTCGTGGTCAGCACCGCCCCGGAGAGAATAGCGGCGTTGAGCGTGGTTGGCGTGGCCACGCGCGAGTTGACGCCCGCCGTGGTGTTGGCGTCGTTCCAGGCGTTCGATAGGATCATGACGGCGTCGCCGATGACGGCGGCGGGCCGTTGCGTGTAGCCGTTGACGGTGAACTGGGTCGGATCGGCGGCGGTGTTGGAGACAGGCTGTTTGAGGATGACATCCGTTCCGCTGACGTAGGTCGTGCCGGTGTTGTAATCGCCCTGAACGTAAACCGCGCCGTCGGTGGCGACCGTCAGGCCGAGGTCGGGCAGCGTGCCGCCCTTTTTGATGCGGATGGCGTCGGAATTACCCGACATGCCGTTGCTGTCGGCGTTGGTTACGTCGGTGACGTACATCACCTGATTGTAGGAGGCATTGGCGCTGGCGTAACTGTTGAGCGCGGGCGTCAGCGCCGACATATCGATGGTGTTGGCATTGATCGGGCGGCCCTCGCGGTAATCGTAAATGTCGCCGGTGCTGCTGTCCGGGGCGATGGAATTGGCGATGGAGTTGGCGATGTTGTTGGGCGAGGCAACGGTGCCTTGTCCGGGGGCAATTTCCACGCTGTTGTCCTGGTTGACGGAGTCGCGCGTATAAACGTGGATCTGCGAAGTGACGGTCGAGCCGTTGGGCAGCGTGGTCGTGTAGGCTTTGTTGTGGTTGATGAACACGCGCAGCGAGGCGCTCTTGTAGACGCGGTGGGCGGCGAAGGCACTCGGGTCCGTGTAGCTCGAATTCATGTTCGGATTGGTCGCGCTGACCGGCACGGGCCGCTCGATGATCTCGTGGGTGCCAGACGCGTTGGGATTGTTGGTGTCAATCGCGGTGCTGTCGTCCGTGCCGAGCGGGTAGAGCGCTTGGACATGGGAGAGCTGGTCGTTGCGTGAGGTCGAGTAGCCCGGGGCGTTGTAATTGGTCCAGTTGCCGGATTCCTGCTTGAACAACGAAGAGGTTACCCCCTCGACGTAGCCATTAGGGTCAAGGTATTTGTAGCTGGAGGCGGGGTTAAAATTGGGAGGGTTTCCGTGGAACGACACGTTGGAAGCAAACGTCAGGCTGCCGCCCGACCCAGCGGCGAGGTACATGTTGGCGTTGGTGTGGACGAGGCCGTAGAGGGTCATGGCCGGGCCGGGATGCAGTTCCAGGTCATCCTGGAAGAACAACATGGCCTGGAACAGCGGCGCGTCGGCCTGCTGGAAGTAGCGCGAGACGGAGACGGCGATGCTGCCGTCGTTGGGCTTGGCGTTGATCTTCTTGACCCGGGCCGTGGCCTTGTAGGTGAAGGTGGTAGCGGTCCAGCCGGGGACGTTGGAGAGCGGCCCGCGCGTGCCACTGGTGGTGGTGACGCCGGAGGCGTCGGTGGTCGAAAAATGGTTGCCGATGGGCGCGTCCCAGCGGTTGACCGGCTCGATCTTCAGGCCGGGGTTGGCGGCGTCGGTATCGAGTTGGTAACCGGTGCTGACGGTGGCGGCGTTGAGCGTGGCGATGAGCGGGGTAACGAGCGGGGTGATGTTCGTGCCCTGGCTGTAAACGGACATCGTGCCGTCCTGATTGTTGGCCATGTAGTTCTGCCAGTTCTTGTAAGCGGCCTCCAGCGCGCCGTTGGCCACGCCTTGTGCGACCGTCAACTCGCGTCCGCGCCGTGAGGCGATGGCCGTCGTGCCGGTGTAGTCGAGCGTGACGCCGATGAGCACCGACAGGACGGCGACGGTGAAGACAGCCAGGACGAGCGAACTGCCGGTCTGACGCCGGGCGCGGGAGCGGATGGGCGGGTTCATGGAAAGTGGGAAGGTGTAAGTGGGAACGCGGAAGTAGGAGGTGGGATCAATCGAGCCGGGCGCGGATGCCCAACTGGGTGTTGCTGCGCAGGTAGACGTTGAACTCGGTGGCGGAGGTGCCCGGCTGCGCGCCGCCGAGGTTGCGTTCGGCGAGCGACCGGGCAAAATCGAGCGCGCGGATCGGCAGGCACACGTTGAGCGGACTCAGCGTGCCGCGCTTGCCGTAGTAGTTGAAGGGCTGGATGGTCGCGCCGGTGTTGGAGTCGGTCTCCTGCGGGTCGGGGTCGAGGTCGCGGATGAGCACGTCGGGCACGTTCATGGCGGCGGTGGTGGCGTAGCGCACGAGTTGGCGCTCGACGGGTGTGGTGCCGCTCAGGAGCGTGTTGGCCACGTAGGCCACCTCGCGCACGACGTACACGGTCTGGTCGCCAAGGATGCCCGCAGGCAGGGGATTCGTCAGGTCCAAGCCGAGCGTAAGCGTCCCATCGCCGTTCTTGGTGACGCTGGTGAGCTTGCGGCCTGGCTTCTGGATGGTCGCGCCGTTCATGGTCACCGTCTCGAACATCCCGGCGGTGTAGGGGGCGGGGCTCATGATGATGAGCCGATCACCAATCTGCGGCATCGCGGTCAGCGTGGTGGCCGCCGAGGCGGCGTAGCGTACCTTGATGCCCGTGGAGGGGGTCACGGTGCCGCCGGTATTCGGCCCGGCGGTCGGGATCATGTCGAAAGCCTGCCCGAGGTTGACCCAAAGCAAAATGCCCTGCGCGGAGGTCACGGTGGAAGCCTGCGGCGTCAATACGCCGGTGGAGCCGCTCACGCTGTAGTTGACGAGCCAGGGCGGCTCGATGGACATGTCGATGTCGCTCTTGAGCTTCTGGAGGCTGCTGCGTAGCGAGTTGTTCGACTTGTTGAGCGAGAAATTGCGCGTGTAGAGGTTGAAATCGCCCATGAACAGCGGATAGGCGATGCCCAGACCCACGATCAGTATGCCCACGGCCATCATCAATTCGGTGATCGTGAAGCCGCCAGGGATGCGGCGGCGGCTTGAAGGCGGTGAAAGTGGCAAGCGCATGGTCGGCGGGCGGGGTGGTCAGTTCGTGCTGCCCTTGAACGTGGTGGCCTTGTAGTAATAGGTCTGGTTGCGGTAGGTGTACGCGATCAGAAAGTTGATCTGCATCAGGTCGGTTGCCGCCGAGAGGCCGTAGGACGTGCCGACCGCTTGCACGCGCCAGTAGAGCGTGCCAGTGACGACCGCCGAGGGCGCGGTCGTGCGCGTCACGACGAGCGGGACGACGCCCGTGGCGCTGGCGGCGGTCGGGCCGGGGATGTAACGGTCGCCGACCTGCGTGCAGGCCACGCCGTCCGCCACGCCGTCGCCGTCGAGGTCGGTCCCGGCGGCGGTAGCTGCGGGGGCGGACACACTGTCGGAGAGCAGACAGGTCACGTAGTCATCGACGATGCTGCGCGCCGCTTCGGCGTTGCGGCTTTTCGCCGCCCAGTTGTTGAAGAGGTTGAGCGACGCCGTGGAGACCACCAGGAACACCATCAACACGCACAGCGCGATGACGGACTCGACGATGGTGAACGCCTGCGCGCCTCGGGCACGGACGCGTACGGGGATGTGGCGTCGGGAAAGTTGCATGGCGTCAACGGGTTTAAACAAATCGGTCGAGAACACTTTAAAGCATAAGCCGTACCGCAAACGCTTTGACGGCAGCAGCATCGGCCCTCAACAGTGTGGATGCATCAAGGTGTTCCATAATTGAGAAATCAAAAATGATAATGTTTCTCAACCCGGCTGACCGGTTCGTCCAACGCGAAGGAATTTGCATGGCAGCATCGTCAACGAGGGAAGGCGAGTGGATCGAGACGGACGTGCCCGCGCGCATGGACCGGCTGCCGTGGAGCCGCTGGCATTGGCTGATCGTCACGGCTCTAGGGATTACCTGGATTCTTGACGGCTTGGAGGTCACGCTGGCGGGCGCGCTGGGCGGCATCCTCAAGCACCGCGAGGCGCTCGGCCTGACGGACCCGCAGATCGGCTACAGCAACTCATGTTACCTCGCCGGGGCGGTGATAGGCGCGCTGGTGTTCGGCTACGGGACGGACCGGCTCGGGCGCAAGAAACTGTTTTATGTGACCCTGCTGGTCTACCTCGCGGCCACGGCGGCCACAGCATTCTCGTGGAACTTCGCCAGCTACGCAATTTTCCGGGCGCTGACCGGCGCGGGCATCGGCGGGGAGTACGCGGCGATCAACTCGGCGGTGGACGAACTCATCCCGGCGCGCGTCCGGGGCCGGGCGGACCTGATCATCAACTCGACGTACTGGCTAGGCGCGGGCGCGGGGGCGGCGGCGACGGTGTTTTTGCTCGATCCGCACCGGTTTCCCGTGTGGCTGGGCTGGCGATTTGCGTTCGGCATCGGCGCGGTGCTCGGGCTGGTGGTGCTATTCTTCCGGCACTGGGTCCCGGAGAGCCCGCGTTGGCTGATGGTGCATGGCCGCCACGAAGAGGGAGAAAAGATCGTCGCCGACGTGGAGAACAAGGTCACCGACGGCCATCCCGAGAGCCTGCCCGCGCCGGAGGGCGAAAAATCGCGGATTCGCCAACGTACGCACACGCCGTGGTCGGAGATCTGGCAGGCCGTGGTCCATGACCACCGCCGGAGCGCGTTCCTGGGGCTGGCCCTGATGACCGCGCAGGCGTTCTTTTTCAACGCCATTTTTTTCACGGCGGCGCGAGTATTGGAGAAATACTACGGGGTGCCCGCCGACCGTCCGGGCTGGTATCTGGTGGCGTTTGCGGCGGGCAATTTCTTGGGACCGGTGGTGTTGGGCCACCTGTTCGACACGGTGGGCCGCAAGCCGATGATCGCCGGGACCTACGCGCTTTCTGGCGTGCTGTTGGCCGTCACGGGCTGGATGTTCCGCCAGGGGATGCTGACCGCGACGACGCAGACCGTCGCCTGGATGGTGATTTTCTTCGTGGCGTCGTCGGCGGCCAGCGCGGCGTACCTGACGGTGAGCGAGATTTTTCCGTTGGAAATCCGCGCGATGGCCATCGCCATTTTCTACGCGGTCGGCACGCTGGTAGGCGGGGTGGGGGCACCGTCGTTGTTTGCGAACCTCATCGCGCACGATTCGCGCGATTGGTTGTTTGGCGGGTATCTGTTGGGTGCGGTGTTGATGGTGTTGGCGGGCGGGGTGGAGTGGTGGATCGGCGTGGAGGCAGAGGGGAAGTCGCTGGAGAGCATCGCCGCGCCGTTGTCGTCGAAGTAGCGGCGCCGCCACTTTCCCGCACGTAGGTCTTGAGAATTTGTCGCGCGTCCGTTACTCTGCACGCTGCCATGCTGGGATTTGAACGTTCTGACGACTATCAGCCGCTCTTTTGGGTGCGCGGGCGTCCGGTTCATGTCACCACGCTCCTGGTGGTGTTGCACGTCGGGGCGCTGATGCTCAACTCCATCTTACAGGGGGTGACTGTCTTCTGGCTGCGGCTGGACAGCGTCTCGGTTTTTAACCACTGGGGCCTGTGGCGGCCTTTCACCTACGCGTTCGCCCACATCGTCGTCGATTTGCAGGACAGCCTGTGGTTTCTCATCGAAATGTTCTTCTTGTTCCGCTGGGGACAGGAAGTGGAGCGCTACTTCGTCCGAAAGATCTTCAGTCTGCTCTATCTGGCGATTTTGGTGACTGCTCCTGCGGTGCTACTCGTCATCGCCGCACTGACGCATC